>DASXKI010000142.1:0-3567 GCA_036496945.1 Streptosporangiaceae bacterium
CTTCCGCCTCTCGGACAGTTACGGCCTCGGCGTCTGGTGCACCCCCGGGGAAAAAACGTACAAAATGGCAGGCCTCTACGGCCAGCTCTGCATAATCTCCCCGGATAAGGAAGCGGTGGTAACCGTAACCGCCCACGTGGAGGGGGGCTCCCCGCGAACCTCAATAACAGCCCTAATCAGCGAAGAGATCGTAGCCTGCCTATAAAGGCAAGCGTTCCTCGGATGAAACCCTTAGATTTTTCTTCTCTAATTAACGAGAAGTTGTTCCAATAGGAGCTGCCACCGAAGCCCGGCCAGGCCAAAACAAACGGGGGATGTTCCTATTGGAATATCCCCCCGTTATCACGACTTTGCCGGGTCCCCTGATGTCCCTGGTGGTGCGCCATTCGGCCAGGCAGCCGTCGTGCGGTCTGGAGTAGCTTGAGCGTGCGCTGGGGGTCGCGGGCGTGGTGGCGGTTGGCGGCGGCGATGTTGGCGTGGCCGTCCAGGCGGAGCAGGCTGATGGCCGTGCTGCGCAGGGTCGCCATCACGCGGGGAGCGTTCCCAGTTCTGACCAGCGGTTTGTCTTCCTGGTAAGTGACGTCGCGGACCCAGTGGAGCTTGTTCTCTATCTCCCAGTGGCCGCGGACCCAGGCGGCAAAGACAGGGACATGACCAACATCAGCCCCGTCCTGGAGGCCCTCACGCGCGCCCTTGACCGCGAGGAGCGAGCGTGACCGGAGCCCGTCAGGGACGTGATGACGCGCGTGCTCCTCCACGCAGGTGCTGCCACATCCACCGCACGGAGGTTAGCCGGCTGGCTCGTGAAGACGCCACCAACACGTCGATGAGCGACCCGGCGGCGTATACCTCAAGTGCCGGACGACCCGCGGAACCGCGGGCCATGCGCATCGACCACGGCGTTCCCGGCAGGTACAGCCAGTCACCATCAATCACCGGTACTGCGCCCGCCGTCCGGGTGCCACGGGGCAGTGCCCCGCGGCTGCTGGCCCGCCGGTCCAGAGCGGAAGGAGTGCCTTCTCGCCGCCAGCGGCCAGGACTGGGCCACGGCGGCGCGGTCGTTGCCTGGCCGGTGGCTGGCGTCTCGTCGTCGAACATCGTCATCCTCCGGTCGGCAGGATGTGTGGTGCCGGGCCGGAGTGGACGGTGACGTGGAAGTGGCAGCCGGAAACGCCGCCGACGACCAGGATCGCCAGGATGAGCGCGGCGATAAGCCTTCGTCGCATGCTGCGGGCACCTCCGTGCTGGACCAGGCCTGGAGCCACGGCGCCCACCGGCGTGCCTGGTTGACGCCGGTAAACCAGCGGAATCCGATCAGCAGGTAGACCGGCTCGTCATCGTGCAGGCTGAGCACGAGGGGCTTGCCCAGGTTTCCGTACAGGCCGAAGCTCGTGTAGCTGCCGCGGACGCCGGCGGCCTGGCTGCGCCGGTACGCGCGGGTGAAGGTCAGCCGCACGCTGGCGACCTCTTCCCTCCGGATCACGCGCCAGCCGCCGAGGACCAGGACACGCGGGGTTAGCTGCAGCGTGCCCTGGTGCGGGAACAATCGCCGCTGATCGCTGTAGGCCCCGAGGCGGCGGGCCAGTGGCGCGCCGAGTAGCCCTGACTCGGTGGCGCCCAGGTAGCTGTCACTCACTGACGTTTCCTCCTTTTCCTCTACCGCCAAGGGTGCGCGAAGCTGCCCCGCCTGGCGTCGGGCGCGCGGCCGGCACCCGGGGTCCGTCTCGCGACTGATACGGCCGGCCTGCCGTGGCGGCTACGATCGCCGGATGTCCTCTGGTGCGTCGCTGGGTACCCGCCTTGGTCCCAAGCAGTGGGTGGCGATCGACGTGGTCGTCTCGATGGCGATGCTCGCGGTGCTCGCGGGCGTCGCCGCGTCCAAGCATCCCCAGCATTCGGGTGGGGGGCATGTGCTGGCGCTGCTGCTGCTGGCGCCGCTGGCTTCGCTTCCGCTGGCGGTGCGGAGGCTGTGGCCGGTTCCCGTCTTCTTCGTCGTACTGGCCGCGTCGGTGGCCTACGGAGCCCTTGGCCCCAGGGTGAGCACGGTGACCGGCGCTACGTACGGGCTGTACACGGTGGCCGTGCAGGCGGATCGCAGGTGGTCGCTGCTGGCACTGGCGGCAGCGGAGGCCGGGGTCGCGGTGAACGTCATGCTCACCGCACCGGGCAAGAACGGCGTGATGAACGACGCGTTCACCGCGCTGGTGCAGCTGACCGTCTGGATCACCGCTGACGCCATACGGCGCCACCGGGCGTACTCCGCCAGCCTCCGCGAGCGCGCGCTTCGCGAGGCGCTGGCGGAGCAGCGCCTGCAGATCGCGAGGGAACTCCACGACATCGTGTCGCACGCGATGAGCGTCGTCGCGGTCCAGGCCGGAGTCGGCAGCCACCTGATCGCCAGCCGGCCGGATGAGGCGGCGAAGTCGCTGCACGCGATCGAGGCCACCGCAAGGGAGGCGCTGGCGGAGACCCGGGCCCTGCTCAGCGTTGTCCGCGACGCGGACAACGACGAGGCGAGCCGGTCTCCCGCGCCGAGGCTTGGCAACCTGCACGCGCTAGTGCAGCGAGTCGCCGATGCCGGGCAGCCGGTGACGCTGCACGTCGAGGGCCAGCCGCGCGCGCTGCCGCAGGCTCTGGAGCTGTCGCTGTACCGGGTTGTCCAGGAGGCGCTGACCAACGTCGTCAGGCACGCGGTCCCGCCGGCCACCGCGACGGTCGTGATCCGCTACGACGACAGCGGGGGCGTGGTCGCGGAGGTGACCGACGACGGGCGCGGCGCCGGCAGCAGGCGCGGTGACGGCCATGGCCATGGCCTGGCGGGAATGCGGGAACGGGTATCGCTGCTTGGCGGCGACCTGTCCGCGGGCCCGCGCGCCGGGGGAGGCTACCAGGTGGTGGCGCGGCTGCCCGCGAGGGCTTCGGCGCGGTGAGCGTCCGGGTGGCGATCGCCGATGACCACGCGCTGGTACGCGCGGGCTTCCGGGCGCTGATCGATGCCGAGCCCGGCCTTGAGGTAGCCGGAGAGGCCGCCGACGGGGCAGCGGCCATCGAGCTTGCCCGCACGGCGAAGCCAGACGTGATCTTGATGGACATCCGGATGCCAGGGACCGACGGGGTGGCCGCGACCGTCCAGATCACCAGCGGCGAGGCGGCCGGACCGCCGCCCCGGGTCCTCATCCTGACCACATTCGACCTCGACGAGTACGTCTACGCGGCGCTGCGCGCCGGGGCCAGCGGCTTCCTGCTCAAGGACACGCCGCCCGCCGAGTTGCTCGCCGCCATCCGGATCATCGCCGCGGGCGACGCCCTGCTCGCCCCGAGCGTCACCCGCACCCTGATCCGCGAGTTCGCCCGCCGGCCATCCCTATCCCCCCGGCCGGCCCTCCACGAGCTCACCGGCCGGGAACAGGACGTGCTCGCCCTGGTAGCGCGTGGGCAGTCGAACGCCGAGATCGCGGCCGAGCTCTTCATCACGCTGGCAACTGTCAAGACCCACGTAAGCCGGCTGCTGACCAAGCTCGCCGCGCGCGACCGCGCGCAGCTCATCGTCATCGCCTACGAGTCCGG
>DASXKI010000143.1:0-1850 GCA_036496945.1 Streptosporangiaceae bacterium
GGAGCCGTCCGAGGAGCACAAGGCCGTGCTCCGTTCCCTCGGCAACGGCGAATGCATTTTCCGTGACCTCGACGACCGGGCGGGCCGCATCGGCGTCGATCTCGTATCCGAAGAACTACGGGACTGGATCGATACGAACCCAACGCGAGCCCGCCGGCCCCCCCAGCCGGCGGCTACCACCCCCCAGTAGAACCGGCCCCCAGGAGCCTCCCGATGGCTGAACTCCAACCGCCCGCTAGCCGCCGACGCCCCGGCAGAGTGCTGGGGCTGGCGGCCGCGATCCTCGTGATCGTGCTCGGCGGCCTCTTCCTCGCCCGCCCGGCGTCAGCGGCGACCACCGCGCCCAGGCAGCCGGTCGTGCACTCCCAGCCCGTGGTGCACTCTGTGCCGGCCGTGCCCGCCGCCCCCGACGCCTCCATGGCGTCAGGGGTCTGCGCGGTACCGGGCATCGGCGACATCGGCGGGCTGCTCGGCCTGTGCACGGGGGGCTCGGCCGGCGTAGTCGGCGACCTGAACAACATCTGCACTCCGTCGGTGCCGCAGCCCGAGCAGGCCTCCGTCGTCGACTCGATGATCGCGACTCCCGGCGGGCAGACCGGCGGTAAGACGCTGTACGACAACTACGGCGTCGCCGGGCAGTTCTGGGCGGCGACCGGCCTGCAATGTTCCGATATGACCTCGCTGATCGGCAACAACGTCGCCGGCATGGTCTTCGACATGGCCAAATCGCTGGACCGGGCCACGATCACCGTGTACCAGACCGCGGCGGGGAACAGCATCCTGAGCTGGCTGCAGAACGCGGTGAACACGCTCATCACCGCGCTCGGCAACGCGATCTACTACCCGTTCCTCGCGCCGGTCGTCATCCTCGGCGCGGTCTGGCTGGCCTGGCAGGGGCTTATCCGCAAGCGTGCCACCAGGACCATCGAGGGCACGATATGGATGGTCCTCGCCTGCGCCGCCGCGGTGTGGCTGATCGGCCGCCCCGCCGACTTCACCGGCATCGGCACCACCGTGTCCAACGGCGTGACGCAGGTGCTCAACACCGCGTTCGCGAAGCTGCCCGCGCCCGCTGCCAGCAACTGCCTGCCCGTCGGCACCACCGACCCGCAGAGCGTGACGGCCAACTACGCGTTCACCTCGGGGAACGGCCTGGTCGACCAGAACGCGAACGAGCTGTGGTCGGTCCTGGTCTGCAAGCCGTGGCTGGACGGCGAGCTCGGCACCACGCAGTGGGCGCCGCCGAACTCGGTCGGCGCCACTACGAACGTGGTGAACCAGTTCGGCAGGCAGCTGCTGTGGTCGCAGGCGATCGCCGCCAACGAGCAGCCCACCCAGGCGCTGATCACAGCCAAACAAGACACCTACACCGGCATTGCCCAGAAACTGCGGGCGAACTTCCCCGCGGTCTACCCGCTGTTCCAGGGCAACCAGTGGACAACCCGGCTCGAGATCGGGTTCGAGGCGCTGTTCGCCGCGCTCGCGGCGGGCCTGCTCGTGCTGCTCATCGCGCTCACCCTGATCGTCTTGAAAATCGGCTTCCTGCTGTTGCTTGTCGCCGGGCCGTTCTTCCTGATAGTCGGCGTGCATCCAGGGTTCGGGCGGGTGATCGCGATCCGCTGGTTCGAGATGCTCGTCGGCGTACTGATGAAATCGATCGCGGTCGCGCTGGTGCTGAGCGTCCTGCTGTACTGCTACTCGCTGATCATGGGCACCACTGACCAGGCCCTGCCGTGGGGGCTCAAGATCATGATGATCGCGCTGGTCACCGTCGCCGTGTTCATCTACCGCAAGCCGTTCCAGCACCTGTTCTCCTCGGTCGGCTACGGCGTCATCGGCTCCACGGAGCG
>DASXKI010000144.1:0-11654 GCA_036496945.1 Streptosporangiaceae bacterium
CCGCGAGCCAGCGTGATCTGGTTCGGGGCCGTCGACCCTGCCGCCGGGGTGCAGGACGCCGCCTCACACGGCCCTGTCGTCGTCACCGTCGCCGGCGCCGCTGGCGCGCTGCCTGGCACGACAGCGGCGACCGTCAAGGTCACCCCGTTCGCTGAATTCCCGCCGAAGGGACGCGCCACCGGCGGCGTCCGGTGTCACCGCTTCCTCAGGGGCGAGGACATCCTGGTGCTCGCCTGGGCCGGGCCAGGCCCCGCCCGCGGGGCCACGGCGGCCGGCACGCCGGTCGACCTGCCGCCGCCGGTCGGGCGCCGTGACGGCTCGGGCGAGCGGGTGCGCCATCCGCTGGCTGCGATAGGCGGCGCCGCGACGTAGCCGCCGCGCCGGCGCGAGCCGGGTGGTGTGCTGCTCACGCGGACTCGCAGATGCAGAGTTGAAGCGGCGTAGCCGCGGCAAACGGTCGACCGGACCAGTCGCCGAAGCGCTCGACCAGCCGCAGGCCGCCGATAGAGACGAGCAGCGGCAGCTCCTGCGGGAAGATGCTCCTGATTTCGAGCGGTGCGACGACGAAGTCGGGCTCGGAGTTAGTCGAGAGATACCACGTCCCGCGTGTAACTTGCGCGGGCGCATCGTAGATCTCAGCGACATCGACGCTAACGTTGCCACGGTCAGGATCCATGAACGACAGCGACTCTCGGGTGCGCCGCACGCCATCGGCCTCGGCAAGTAGGCGCACGCTCGGGTTGAATACATCGAAGACGAACCGTGCTCCGGGTGCCAGGTGTCTTCGAACCGACCGGAAGCAGCTCACCAGATCCTCAGCCGCATGCAGATGCAGCAGGGAATTGGCTGTGATGAACACGAAGTCGAATGTGCGGCCCAGATCGAAGGCCCGCATGTCGCCCTGCAACCATTCCACCGCCACACCGCGCTCGTTCGCCTTACGCTGAGCCTCAGCCAGCATGTCTGACGAGAAGTCCAGGCCCACGCACGGATGCCCGTCGGACGCGATGGGGATCAGCTTGTGCCCGGTGCCGCACCCGAGTTCCAATACGCGCCCGCCTTGCCGATCGGCGCCGGCCCGGTAGAAGTCGACTGCGGGCCCGCCGCCCGGAAACATTAGGTCGTACAGCCTCGCGTGCGAGTAGAACGCTTCACTCATTAAGCGCCTCCTCCTTTCCGACTCATCCGCAGTTGGCCGTGGTGGCCTGCATCGAGGCACGCCATTCCAAATACGTGCCGAATTCCCGCCTCGGACAACGACCGGCCAGGTCACGGCGGATTCAGCTTGCCGTTTACTAGGCCGGCCTGCCATCGTGAGGCACTGCCGCTTCCCGGCCGCCGCCCGCCGGCCGCTGGAATCAGGCGTCGATGCGCGAGGGATCGAGCTCGGTCGCACCAAAGACGATGAAGTCGCGGCGCGGGCCGACCTCGCTGCCCATCAGCAGCTCGAACATCTTCTTGGCGGCCTCGGTGTCCTCGATCCTGATCCGGCGCAGGACACGCCGGCGCGGATCCATCGTCGTCTCGGCAAGCTGGCTCGCATCCATCTCGCCGAGTCCCTTGTAGCGCTGCGGCGGTTCCTTGAACCGCTGTCCCTTGCGCTCCAGCTCCAGCAGCGTGCGCTGCAGTTCGCCATCGCTGTAGGTGTAGATGTACTTCTGCTGTCCCTTGCGCGGGTTGGTCAGCTCGATCCGGTGCAGCGGCGGCACCGCGGTGAACACGCGGCCGGCCTCGACCATCGGGCGCATGTACCGGTGGAAGAGAGTGAGCAACAGGGTGCGGATGTGCGCTCCGTCGACGTCCGCGTCGGCCATGAAGATCACGCGCTGGTAGCGCGCCGAGTCGAGGTCGAACGCGTTGCCCGAGCCCGCGCCGAGCACCTGGATGATGGCAGCGCACTCGGCGTTCTTCAGCATGTCAGCCAGTGACGCCTTCTGGACGTTGAGTATCTTGCCGCGGATCGGCAGCAACGCCTGGAATTCGGAGTCCCTGGCGTTCTTGGCTGTGCCGAGCGCCGAGTCGCCCTCGACGATGAACAGCTCGCTCCGGTCGTCGGCCGAACGGCAGTCGACCAGCTTGGCGGGCAGCGCAGATGTCGCAAGCGCTGACTTGCGCCGCTGATTCTCCCGGTGCTCGCGCGCGGCAATCCGCGTCTTCGCTGCCGAGATGACCTTGTCGAGCACAGCTCGAGCCTGCTGCTTGCTGCCGCGGACCCGGCCCTCCAGGAAGTTGCCGAGTTCGGTGGCGACCACCTGGCTGACGATCTTGGTGGCGGCCGGCGTGCCGAGCACTTCCTTCGTCTGACCCTCAAATTGCGGCTCCGGCAGCCGGACCGAGATGACCGCCGTCAGGCCCTCGAGCACGTCTTCCTTGGTGACGGCATCGTCGCCTGCCTTCAGCAGCCTGGCGGCCCTGAGCTGGTCATTAAGCGTCCGGACGATGGCCCGCTCGAACCCGGTGACATGCGTGCCGCCCTTGGCGGTGGCGATGACATTGACGAAGGACCGCAGCGTGGTGTCGTAGCCGCTGTCCCAGCGCATCGCGACGTCCACCTCCAGCTGACGCTCGACTTCGGTCGGGGTCAGGTGCCCGGCGTCGTCAAGCACCGGGACGGTCTCGGTGAACATGCCGCTGCCCGTGATCCTGACGACGTCGGTGACCGGCTCGCCGGCCGACAGGTGGGCGCAGAACTCGCTGATCCCGCCGGCGAACCTGAACTCCGCGGTCTGGCCAGTCAGGTTCTCCTCGGCGGACCCGTCCTCGGCCTGGGCCTCGTCGGCATGCTCACGCGGCGGGCGCTCGTCGGCCACCATGATGCTGAGGCCGGGCACCAGGTAGGCGGTCTGCCTGGCCTGCTGCGCCAGCCAGCTGAACTTCCACTCCGAGCCGGGCACGAAGATCTGCCGGTCCGGCCAGAAGCGGACCCTGGTCCCGGTCGCGGCCTTGGTGACCTTGCGGCCTTTGCGGATGCCGGAGCCGGGCGTGAAGGCCGCGTCGGGGCCGTCGCCAGCGAACTCCCCCGGCACGCCGCGCCGGAAGCTCATGGTCCACTCGTAGCCGGCCTTCTCGACCCAGACATCGAGCCGACCCGAGAGCGCGTTCACGACCGAGGCGCCGACGCCGTGCAGGCCGCCAGACGCCGTGTAGGAGCCACCGCCGAACTTGCCGCCAGCGTGCAGCCTGGTCATGATCAGCTCGACACCGGACAGGCCGGTCTTGGGCTCATTGTCGACCGGGATGCCGCGGCCGTCGTCCAGCACCTCGGCCGAGCCATCCGCGTGCAGGGTCACTTCGATCCGGCTACAGGCCCCCGCGAGCGCCTCGTCGACCGCGTTGTCGAATATCTCGCCGAGGCACTGCGCCAGCCCGCGGCCGTCCGTCGAGCCGATGTACATACCTGGCCGCTTGCGGACGGCGTCGAGACCCTCCAGCACGGTCAGGTGGCGGGCGGTGTAGCCGTCGGTACCGTGGCCCGCGCCAGCACCGCCTGGGGCTGTGCGAGCAGACCCGCGCTCGGCTGATCCGCGCCCGCGGCTGGCTGAACCACGTCCGGCGGGCCCGCTACCTGCGGGCACGGCGCTGGCGTGTTCTGTGCTGACGGCGGTCACAGCGGCTCCCCTGGGCACGACATCACGTAGCCGGACCCGGCTGGCCAGCGGAGCGACCGGGCGCTCCCGCCGAAGGCGGCCGCCGGTCTCGCGGGCTGACAAGGTCCTGAGGGCAGACTAGCCGTCGCCGCGCCCAGCCTCGTGCCACCACGCCGAGCGACATATATCGCCTTGAGTCCTAAACAGCATGAAAGAAGACAAACAGGCACTGAGCACAGCGGCCGGGCAAAGGCGATTGTTCGCCCTCGGCATACTCATGGCCCGGGGGGGATGACAAACGACCGGCATCAGTGTTGTGATGCGTAGGAGATCACAGGTTGGACGGACTGTCGGCAACGTAGCCGCCAGGGCCGGGCACAAGGCCCGGCACCGGAGTTGACCCCGGCACCGTCCTCGAGGCGAGGAGGCGACTATGTCCGGAGCAATTGCCCCAACGAGGCCGCTGAGCGCCCTTGACTTGTGTGATCGATGTGGGGCGCCCGCGTATGTACGCGTCCTTCTTCCCGGTTCTGGTGAGCTGCTGTTCTGTGCTCACCACAACCGTAAGCATGCCGACGCGCTCGCCAAGATCGCAGTAGAGATCCAGGACGAGACTGGCAGGCTCACAAGCAAGCCAACAGACGCGGCCTCCTAACCTCCACAACTAGCGATCGGCCCCTGACCAGCTGAGCTGGTCAGGGGCCGTCTTAGCGTTCGAGCCGTTTTAGCGTCAGGGGCCACCCTGAACTTGAGGCCAGGTCGGCCAGGCACCTGTGCGCCGCCGGGCGTCTCGCCTCAGTCCAGGTAGTCGCGCAGCACCTGCGACCGCGACGGGTGGCGGAGCTTGGACATGGTCTTGGACTCGATCTGGCGGATCCGCTCCCGGGTGACGCCGTAGACCTTGCCGATCTCGTCCAGCGTCTTAGGCTGGCCGTCGGTCAGCCCAAAGCGCATCGACACCACGCCGGCCTCGCGCTCTGACAGCGTGTCGAGGACCGAATGCAGCTGCTCCTGCAGGAGCGTGAAGCTGACGGCCTCGCCAGGCTGGATAGCCTCGGAGTCTTCGATGAGGTCGCCAAACTCGCTGTCGCCATCCTCGCCGAGCGGGGTGTGCAGAGAGATCGGCTCGCGGCCGTACTTCTGCACCTCGATGACCTTCTCCGGGGTCATGTCGAGCTCAGCCGCCAGCTCCTCCGGTGTCGGCTCGCGACCCAGGTCCTGCAGCATCTGCCGCTGGACCCTGGCCAGCTTGTTGATTACCTCGACCATGTGGACAGGGATCCGGATCGTCCTGGCCTGGTCGGCCATGGCCCTGGTGATGGCCTGCCGGATCCACCAGGTCGCATACGTCGAGAACTTGTAGCCCTTGGTGTAGTCGAACTTCTCCACCGCGCGGATCAGGCCGAGATTGCCTTCCTGGATCAGGTCCAGGAAGAGCATGCCGCGGCCGGTGTAACGCTTGGCCAGCGAGACCACGAGCCGGAGGTTGGCCTCCAGCAGGTGGTTCTTCGCCCGCCTGCCGTCGTCGGCGATCCACTCCAGGTCCAGCCTGGCCTCGGGGCGGAGCGAGCCCGCGTTGTCGGCGAGCTTCTCTTCGGCAAACAGGCCCGCCTCGATCCGTTTCGCCAGCTCAACTTCCTGCTCGGCGTTGAGGAGCGGGACTTTGCCGATCTGCTTGAGATAGTCCTTGACCGGGTCGGACGTCGCGCCGGCCACGGCTACCTGGGCCGCGGGCAGGTCCTCGTCATCGTCGCCGTAAACGAAGGCTTCGTCTTCAGAATCCTCGGCGGTCGCCGCCGCGGTACCGCCCGCCTGGGCCGGGGCACCGGTTGCATCCGCTACGGCCTCCGGGTCGTCGGCGGCGTCGGCTGCGTCGGCTGCGTCGGCGGGCAACTTGCCAGGCTCAGGCAGGTCAACGTCGCCAGCCAGATCCTCGGCGTCGGCGTCGCCGACCTCAAGTGTCTCGAGGTCCTCCAGCTCGGCATCGACGTCGAGGAAGGCTACGTCGGCGAGATCGGGATCGCCGTCTATTTCCGCCACGTCGGCGAGATCGGGATCGGCGTCGAGGCCGCCAGCCTCAGCCAGATCCGCATCGGTGTCCACCCCGGCCTGCGCGGCCAGTTCGGGATCCGCCGTCACGTCTGTGCTCCCGTTGTCACGATGCTCTCCCTTGCCCGGCAGCTCACTGGCGGCCTTCTTTCCCTGCCTGACCTTGGCGCCACCCGCGCCTGACTGGCCACGACTCTCGCCTGCTGAAACCTGATCGTCGGCACTCGCGCCCTTACCTGAGTTGACACTGCCTGAGTTGACACTGCCTGAGCTCGAGGGCCTGGCCGCTGACTTGCGGCCACGGCTGCCCGCGGGTCGCCTGGCGCCAGGGACGCCATCGCCCGGTACCAGGGTTACTGGCTGGTCTGCCACGCGCGTCTTGCCGTCGGCAGCACCACCACGGGCCTGCTGCGGAACGCGTGCGTCCTGCGCTGACGGCCGAGCCTGCCGCCGCGCCGCCGAGCCTGCAGCGCTAGCCACCGCGGTCACCCCTTCCCTCGCTTGGTGGCGGCCGCCAAGTCACGACCAGCACCCGGCTGCTCGCACCCACAAGCGACATTGCCACCTCTCCGGCATACCTCTCAGTAAGCAACGGACCCTACCGCGACAATCCCGCTCCCTGGACCATGCCAGAAGCCCGGAAACCGCGGCAGGAAAGCTTGTCCTGCCCGAGGTTCTCTCCCGTCCACCACACTAGGCGCAGTATGCGGGTAGGTCGTACCGCTGCGGGAAAGCGTCATTGCCATCCCGTGCCAGCCGCCCTAGCGATGCCCGTGCTTGGAAAACCCCTGCTTGGAACATCTGGGCTGAGAGCACAACCCCGGGAATATTACCCGCATTCCTCATGCCCTCCCCTTCCTCACTGAACCGGCTCGCCCCCTGCCGCTGGTCTTGCCACCCTGCGCCGGGACGTGCAGAACCAGCACGGTCACGTCGTCATCCTGCTCGTACCCGGTTAGCATCCGGTCTACGAGGTAATCAAGCAGTTGTGCCGGATCCTCCGTGACCCGCTTCGGCGCCTGCGCAGCCACGGCCACGAGCTCATCCAGCCCCACGTCCAGGCCACGCTTGCGGTTCTCCACTAGTCCATCGGAATACAGCACCGCAGTGTTGCCTGGCGGCAGCCGGAACGCGTACTGCTGGCGGGGGCTGGCCCATCCCAGCGGCGTGCCGGCTTCCGTGGCATCCAGCCGGGGCGGCCCGTCAGGCGACAGCAGCAGCGGCGGCAGGTGGCCGGCATTCCCGGCCACGCCATCGCCGGTCAGCGGGTCCACGACCAGGTATGCGACCGTCGTGACCTGCTCGGCCAGTTCGGTGGCGAGGAAGAGCCGGTCAAGCCCGGCCAGCACGGCAGCGGGCCGCGGATCGGTCAGCGCCAGCGCCCGCAGCGCGTTGCGGACCCGGCCCATCCCGGCGGCCGCGGTCAGCCCCTTGCCCATGACGTCGCCGGTGGCCACCGCCAGCCGCCCGTCGGGCAGCCGGAAGGCGTCATACCAGTCGCCGCCGATCTCCATGTTCCTGGTGACCGGCAGGCACCGGGCCTCCAGGATGATGCCGGGGACCGTCGGCAGCGTGTCCAAAAGCAGGCTGCGCTGAAGCGTCTCTGCCGTTGTGTGCTCGCGCTCGTACAGCGTGGCACGTTCCACGGCGAGCGCGCACTGCCCGGCGAGCGCCTCCAGGAAGACCCGCTCCTCCTCGGTGATCTGGCGCGGCCGGGTGAAGGAGAAGCGCAGCGCGCCGAGCGAGGCGCCCGATGACAGCAACGGCAGGCCGACCCACGCCTTTTCGTCGCTGTGCTCGAGGAAGAGGCTGACATCCACGCCCTCGGCGTCGAAGTGCCGGCGCAGCGCCTCCGGGCTCTCCAGCATCACCGGCCTGCGCGTGGTGATGGCATACGTCATGACGCTGGCAACCGACAGCGGGATGTCGCCGCCGGGGGCACCGGGACTGCCCGGCAGGCCATCGGGATTGATCGTGCGCAGCCGCAGCCGGTCGGTATCCAGGATGGCCACCGCTGACCGCTCCGCGCCGATAGCCGAGCGGCCCACCTCCGTGATGACCTGCACGACCTGCTCAACGGTCAGTGCCTCGGCCAGCATGGAAGTCGCCTGCTGGAGGCGGGCGGTGCGCAGCGCCGCGGCGGAAAGCTGCTCGGTCAGCCGACCGCGCATCTCCTCGGCTTCACGCTGCGCCGTGACGTCGGTGCTGGCGCCCACCCACTCGATGATCCTGCCGTCGCGCTCGATGGGCACCGCACGAACGTCATAGTGCTTGTAGGAGCCAGTCCGGCTGCGCACCCGGTAACGGCTGTCGAAGACCTTGCCCGACCGCACGCAGTCGCGCCAGGCCGCCTCCACGCGCTCCCTGTCGTCGCCGTGGATCGCCTCGAGCCAGCCTTTGCTGAGGTACTCCTCGGTGGTCTGCCCGGTGATCCAGCGCCACTCAGGCGAGTCCTCCGCGATCTCACCGTCCGGTCTCGTCACCCAGACCACCTGGGCGCCCGCCTGCACCAGCGAGCGATATCGTTCATCGCTGCGGCGTACCGCCTCGGCCGCCAGGTGCTGCGCCGTGACGTCCAGCGCGACCGCAGCGACGCCACTGACCTCGCCGTCGCTGGACGGGAACCACGAGAACGACCAGGTCCGCACTTGCTGTCCGCCGGGGTGCTCGCTGGCCTCGGTCGCGATGGCGTGCGACGTCTGCCGCACCGGCTGGTCACCAGCGGCGACCCGGCGCAGTGCTGCCTGCGCAGCCTCGGCCAGATCCGGCGGCCATACCTGGGCCGGCGTGCGTCCGGCCACGTCGGCGTCGTCGCCGCCGGTCATGGCGGCCATCACCGGGTTCATACGCAGGAAACGGAAATCCGGGCCGATGAAGGCGAATCCGACCGGGGCCTCATGCAAGAGCGAGGCCAGCAGACCGGAGTCTGAGAAATCGAGCCCAGGGAGCCGAGGGCGCGGCACGGACATGCCGGTGCTCATCGCAGGCACCTCGACCCCGGCCTACCGCACGCCATCGAACGGCTCCTTCCTGCGCACTGCGGACACAAGAAGGCTAGCGGCAACGGCGGACGCAAGCACGGAGCAGCAATAACTGGCCGGCATAGCGGCTTGCGCGTTAGGCACTACTCGGTATGGGATGCCCGGACGCTCGATCCGGCCCGGCCGGATTGAGCGGGAAATGGCATGCCACCAGCTGACCTGTCGCCGGATGCGACCGCAGTGGCGGCTCCTGGTCGGCGCAGATGCCGACAGCGAACGCGCACCGGGACCGGAACCGGCAGCCCGCTAGCGACTGCGCCGGTGTGGCCAGCCCCGAGTCCGCGCCTGCCGATACAGGCGACTGCAGCGCTAGCGGGGCGGCGCGACGAAGCGGCTGACCGGTCACCGCCGGGATGGCGTCGATCAGGCCGGCAGTGTAGGGATGCGCCGGCGCTGTGCAAACGTCCTCGGCCGGCCCTACTTCGACGAGCTTGCCCGAGTACATGACGCCGATGGTGTCGGCCATATACCTGATCACCGACAGGTCGTGCGAAATGAACAAGTAGCTCAGCTCGTACTGGCGCTGGAGCTTGCGCATCAGGTTCAGGATCTGGGCCTGCACGGAGACATCCAGCGCCGACACCGGCTCGTCGGCGACGATGAGGGCCGGTCGCTGTATCAGCGCCCTGGCCAGTGCCAGCCGCTGGCGCTGACCGCCGGAGAACTCCCGCGGATACCGGTCGGCCGCATCTGCAGGCAGGCCAACCTCGTCCAGGATCCTCGCCACCTGGCGGCGATGGCCCCGGCGGCGGACCGTCCTCTGGATCGCCAGCGGCTCGCCCAGAATCGAGCGGACCCGCATTCTGGGGTCGAGCGAGGCAAAGGCATCCTGGAACATCAGCTGGATGCCGGGCCGGTGGCGGCGCAGCTCGCGCGGCGACAGGTTGGCGAGCTCAGTGCCGCTGAAGATGATCGAGCCAGCGGTCGGCCGCTCCAGCCCTACCAGCAGCTTTGCGATGGTGGTCTTGCCGCAGCCGGACTCTCCCACCAGGCCGAATGTCTGGCCGGGCGCGAGCTCAAAGCTCACGTCGGCGACCGCATTGACGGTGCCCACTCGCCGGCTCAGCACGCCGCGGCCGACCTGATAGTCCTTGACCAGCCCGGACACTCTCAGCTGCGGCTCCGCCGGGCTACTGACCGCGTCGGCGACCACCGGCCCGCCAGCACCCTGCGTCAACCCCGCGGGTCCGCGCACCCAGGCGCTGACAGGCCGTGGCACGCCCGCACCCGCTGACGCACCCGCACCCGCTGACGCGCCCGCACCGGCTGACGCACCTCGACCGGCTGACGCGCCCGCGCCGAGCGGGAAGTAGCAGGCGTAGGTGTGGCCCGGATGATCACCGTCCAGGGCTGGCTCGTGGCTGCCGCACCAATCATGGACGTAGCGGCACCGGGACGCGAAACTGCACCCAGGCGTGCGCGCGGTCAGGTCGGGCGGCCGGCCCGGAATGCTGTACAGCGACCGGCTGGCCGAGCTGGCCATCTCCGGCAGGGCGTCGAACAGCGCCTCGGTGTAAGGATGCCGCGGCCCGGCGAACATGGCGCTGGTCTCGGCCTGCTCGATGATCCGGCCGCCGTACATCACGGCCACCCGCTCGGTCCGGCCGGCGATGACGCCGAGGTCGTGCGTTATCAGGATCACGGCCATGCCGAGCTGCGCGCGGAGGTCGTCGATGAGCTCGAGGATCTCCCGCTGGATCGTCACGTCCAGCGCCGTCGTCGGCTCGTCGGCGATCAGGAGCCGTGGCTCGCAGGCGAGGGCTGCAGCGATCATCGCGCGCTGGCGCATGCCACCGGAGAGCTGATGCGGGTGCAGGCCAGTCACCCGCTCGGGCTCGGGCATCCGGACCAGCGCGAGCATCTCGACGGCGCGCGCCGCAGCAGCCTTGCGGTCCGCGCCCCGGTGCACGGCCACGGACTCGGCGATCTGGCGGCCGATCGTCATCGTGGGGTCGAGGCAGCTCGACGGGTCCTGGAATACCATCCCGACGTCGTTGCCGCGGACGGCCTGCATGGAGCGCTCTGACAGGTTCGTCAGCTCGGTACCGGCCAGCATGATCGAGCCGGCCGTGATCATGCCGCCAGCCGGCAGCAGCCGAAGCACCGACCGAGCGAGCATGGTCTTGCCGCTGCCGGACTCGCCGACCAGGCCCAGGCACTCGCCAGCGGCGATGGAGAGGCTGACGCCGTCAACCGCGTGCACGGTGCTGGCAGACCGGCTTGGGCCGGCCAGATTGATCTCAGTGTGCAGGTCAGTGATCTGGAGCACCGGACCGGCCAAATCTGCGTCAGCCATCGGCGGAGAACCTGTCCCGTAGGCCGTCACCCAGCATCGTGAACGCCACGACGATGACGGCGATCGCGGCTCCTGGCGCCAGGATCTGCCACCAGTAGCCGTCCGAGATCGTCTTTGTCGCGGCGGCGATCATGTCGCCCCAGTCCACCGACGGGAACTGGACGCCGAGGCCCAGCCAGCTCACTGTGGCCAGCAGCAGGATCGCGCTGGCGATCTGGAAGCTGACGTTCACCACGATGGTGCCCAGCGCGTTCGGCGCGATGTGGCGGACGACGACCCTCAGATTGCTGGCGCCCATCACGCGGGCCGCCTGGACGTACTGGCGTACCCGCAGAGTCAGCGCCTCGGCGCGCACTAGGCGCGCGGTGCCGAGCCACGCCGTGCCCGCGATCACCAGCACCAGCATCAGCGTCGACGGCTGGTAGATGGAGATCAGCAGCAGGAGCAAGACGATGGCGGGGATCGCGATGGCAGCGTCGACGATGCGCATCATGACGCCGTCGACCGCGCCGCCGAGGTACCCGGCAGTCGCCCCCCACAACGAGCCCAGGACTGCCGCCAGCAGGCCGGCCGCGGCTCCAACCTCCAGGGACACCTGGCCGCCCTTCATAAGCCTGCCGAGCTCGTCAGAGCCGTCGCCGTCAGTGCCGAACGGATGGCCAGCCCGCGGTGACAGATTGG
>DASXKI010000145.1:0-42623 GCA_036496945.1 Streptosporangiaceae bacterium
GGGCGCAATATCCCCGTTAGATCCAGGCCCGACGTCGTCATCGACCCTCCGTCGCGCTGAACGTTACGACCCCGAAACTCTAGGCGGCTAGCGCCCCCCGGCACGCCTGTCCCCGTCCCGCATGCCGGAACTCATGGGGCACGAGTGACGAAATCTGGCCCAGGGTCTTGACAACAGCCCCATCGTGCTCATTATTGGTCTGATAACAGACCATTTAAAGTCTCGCCCGCCAGCTTGTAAAGCCCGCCCCCAAGTCCGCACTTCGCCGCAGGTCACGCACCCCCCAAGGAGCACCACGTGTCAGTCAATGAAACTGCGCTGACCAGCGATGAAGAAGAGCTTCATCGCCTCGGCTACGCGCAAGAGCTGCGCCGGCGGATGTCGGGCTTCTCGAACTTCGCCGTCTCGTTCACGATCATCTCGATCCTGTCCGGCTGCCTGACGCTCTACAGCTTCGGCATGAACACCGGTGGCCCCGTTGAGATCGTCTGGGGCTGGCCGATCGTCGGTGTCATGACGCTGTTCGTCGGCCTGTCGATGGCCGAGGTCTGCTCGAGCTTCCCGACCGCCGGCGGCTTGTACTACTGGTCGGCCAAGCTCGCCAAGAAGAATGGGGCGGCCTGGTCCTGGTTCACCGGCTGGTTCAACTTCCTCGGCCAGGTAGCGGTGACTGCCGGCATCGACTTTGGCGCGGCGTTCTTCATCAATGCGTTCCTGAACTTGCAGTTCGGGCTCGGCCTCGCGCACTGGCAGACGATCCTGATCTTCGCGATCGTGCTGACCGTGCACGGCCTGCTGAACCAGTTCGGCATCAAGCTCGTCTCGCTGCTGAACGACATCAGCGTCTGGTGGCACATCTTCGGCGTGCTGATCATCGTCGGCGCGCTGACCTTCGCGCCCTCGCATCACCAGTCGGCCAGCTTCGTCTTCACGCACTTCGTGAACAACACCGGCTGGCACAGCTCGCTGTACGTCGTGCTGATCGGACTGCTGCTGGCGCAGTACACCTTCACCGGCTACGACGCCTCGGCGCACATGACCGAGGAGACGCACAACGCGGCCCGCAGCGGTCCCCGCGGCATCGTGATGTCGATCATCGTCTCGCTGTTCGCCGGCTGGATCCTGCTGATCGGCGTCACGTTCGCGATCCAGAACTACGCCGGCGAGGTCGGAGCGACCGTTGCTCCCGCGCAAATCTTCGTCGACGCGCTCGGCGGCGCGGGCGGCAAGCTGCTGCTGCTCATCGTGATCTTCGCCCAGCTCTTCTGCGGCATGTCGTCGGTCACCGCGAACTCGCGGATGATCTACGCGTTCTCCCGCGACGGCGCGCTCCCCGGCTCGGCCATCTGGCACAAGGTCAACAAGCGGACCAGGACGCCCACCAACGCGATCTGGCTGGCGGCCGGCTTCGCGCTGATACTCGGCCTGCCGTACCTGTGGAACCCGACCGCTTATGCCGCCGTGACCTCCATCGCGGTCATCGGCCTGTACATCGCCTACGTTCTGCCCACGTTCCTGCGGCTGCGCCAGGGCGAGAGCTTCCAGCGCGGTCCCTGGCACCTCGGCCGGTGGAGCAACATAGTCGGCATCATCGCAGTCACCTGGGTCGTGATCATCACGGTCCTGTTCATGCTGCCGACGGTAAGCCCGATCACGGTGGGCAACTTCAACTACACGGTCGTGGCGGTGGCGGCCGTGCTCGGCTTCGCCTGGATCTACTGGATGGTCTCGGCGAAGAACTGGTTCACCGGACCTAGGGTTCAGGGCACTGCCGAGGAGCTGGCGGCTATCGAGCACGAGCTGTCGGCTTGAGCATGACCGACCAGCATGCGGGCGCGGCTCGTCCGGGGATGCTCTCCCTGGACGAGCTGCGCCAGCTCATCGCAACCGGCGAGATCGACACCGTGATCCTCGCGCTCACTGACATGCAGGGCAGGCTGCAGGGCAAGCGGCTGTCCGCAGAGTTCTTCCTGAACGAGGTAGTGGAGCACTACTCGGAGGGGTGCAACTACCTGCTGGCAGTCGACACGGACATGAACACGGTCGACGGCTATGACATGTCGTCCTGGGCGCGCGGTTACGGCGACTTCGTCATGCGGCCGGACATGGCCACGCTGCGGCGGATTCCCTGGCATCCCGGCACGGCGCTGGTGGTCGCCGACCTGACCTGGCTGGACGGCACGCCGGTCGTCGCCTCACCGCGGCAGATCCTGCTGGCGCAGACCGCGCGGCTGGCTGAGCGCGGCCTGGTTGCCCTGGCGGGCACGGAGCTGGAGTTCGTCGTCTACAACGACACCTACGAGCAGGCGTGGGCCAAGAACTACCGCGACCTGTCCCCCGCCAACGACTACAACGTCGACTACTCGATCCTCGGCACATCCCGGATCGAGCCGCTCCTGCGCCGGCTGCGCATCGGCATGGCGGGCGCCGGCATGTACGTCGAGTCGGCCAAGGGCGAGTGCAACCTCGGCCAGCACGAGATCGCGTTCCGCTACGCCGAGGCGGTCACGACCTGCGATAACCACTCGATCTACAAGACCGGCGCGAAGGAGATCGCGGCCCAGGACGGGATGAGCATCACGTTCATGGCCAAGCCGAACGCCCGCGAGGGCAACTCGTGCCACATCCACCTGTCGCTGCGCGGCACGGCATCGCCGGGCGGCACGGCGGTGCTGGCGGGCGACGGCCCGTACGGCCTCTCGAAGCTGGGCGAGCATTTCCTGGCCGGCCAGCTGGCCGCGCTGCGGGAGCTGACCTTGTGTTACGCGCCCAACATCAACTCCTACAAGCGGTACGTGCCAGGCAGCTTCGCGCCCACCTCGGTCCGCTGGGGCGTCGACAACCGGACCTGCGCGCTGCGGCTGGTCGGCCACGGGCACTCGCTGCGGGCCGAGAACCGCACGCCAGGCGGCGACGTCAATCCCTACCTCGCGGTGGCCGCCATGATCGCGGCCGGCCTGCACGGCATCGACAACGAGCTACCGCTGGAGCCGGCGTTCGCCGGAAACGCCTACGAGGGTGACAGCCCGCGGGTGCCGCACACGCTGCGCGACGCGCTGGACCTGTGGCAGGGCAGCGAGATCGCCGCGGCCGCGTTCGGGACCGAGGTCATCGACCACTACGCCAATTACGCGCGGGTAGAACTCGCCGCGTACGACGCCGCCGTCACCGACTGGGAGCTGCGGCGCTGCTTCGAGCGCCTGTGACCGCCAACCGCAACCCAGAGGACATGACACCGACGCCATGACCACCTACACAGTGATCAACCCGGCTACCGAGCAGCCGGTCACGCAGATCGAGCACACCACAGCCGAGCAGACCGACACGGCGATCGAGCGCGCAGCAAGGGCGCAGGAGTCCTGGCGCGCCGTCGCGCCCGGTGACCGGGGCAGGCTGCTGCGCCGGTTCGCCGACCAGATCGACGCTCACGTGGACGAGCTCGCGGCGCTGGAGACCGCTGGCTCGGGCCACCCGGTCGGCGCCGCGACCTGGGAGGCCGGCCAGGTCCGCGACGTTCTCGCCTACTACGCCGCGGCCCCGGAACGGCTGACCGGCAGGCAGATCCCCGTTCCCGGCGGTATGAACGTGACCTTCAAAGAGCCCGTCGGCGTAGTCGGCCTGATCGTGCCGTGGAACTTCCCGATGCCGATCCTGTCCTGGGGAATGGCCCCTGCCCTGGCAGCCGGCTGCGCAGTCGTGGCGAAGCCCGCCGAGATGACCCCGCTCACGGCCATCAGGATCGGCGAGCTGGCGCTGGCGGCAGGCCTGCCGGAAGGGGTGTTCCAGGTGCTGCCCGGCAAGGGCAGCGTGGTCGGACAGCGGCTGGTCGACCACTCGCTGGTGCGCAAGATCGTCTTCACCGGCTCCACCGAGGTCGGCCAGCAGATCATGACCGGCTGCGCCCGCCACATCAAGCGGCTGACGCTCGAACTTGGCGGCAAGAGCGCCAACATCGTCTTTGCCGACGCCGACATCGAGCGGGCAGCCGCGACCGCGCCGTCCGCGGTGTTTGACAACGCCGGCCAGGACTGCTGCGCCCGGTCCCGGATCCTGGTCGAGGCCAGCGTGCTGGACAAGTTCATGGAACTGCTCGAGCCCGCCGTCAAGGGCGTCAAGGTCGGCGACCCCGCGGCCGACGGGACCGAGATGGGCCCGCTCATCTCGGCCGCGCACCGCGCGCACGTGGCCAGCTTCGTGCCGGACGGCGCACCCGTCGCGTTCCGCGGCAGCGCGCCGGACGGACCGGGGTTCTGGTATCCCCCCACTGTGCTCGCGCCGGTTAGCACGGGCAGCCCCGCCTACACCGAGGAGATCTTCGGGCCGGTGGTCACCGTGACCCCGTTCGCCGACGAGGCCGAGGCCATCGCGCTAGCCAACGACACGCCGTACGGCCTGTCCGGCTCGATCTGGACCAGCAACGTCGGCCGGGCGATCCGGGTCGCCCGCGGCGTCGAGACCGGCAACCTGTCGGTGAATTCGCACGCCTCGGTCCGGTACTGGACGCCCTTCGGCGGATTCAAGCAGTCCGGCCTCGGCCGCGAGCTCGGGCCCGACGCGGTCGATGCTTTCACTGAGATCAAGAACGTTTTTATTTCAACCGATTAAGGGAACGGGGTTCGTTTTAGCATGCAGCGACTGAAAGATCGGGTCGTCGTGGTCACCGGAGTCGGCAGCGGGCTCGGCCTGGCCAGCGCGCGGCGGATGGCCGCCGAAGGCGCCCGGATCGTCGCGGTCGACATCGACGCGGATAGCGGCGAGGCTGCCGCCAAGGAGACCGGTGGCGAGTTCGTCTTCGCGAACGTGGCCGACGAGGAGCAGGTCGCCAGCCTGTTCGACGGTGTCGCGCAGCGCTACGGCCGGATCGACGTGGCGTTCAACAACGCCGGGATCTCGCCGCCCGATGACGACTCCATCCTGACGACCGGCCTCGACGCCTGGCGCCGCGTGCAGGAGGTCAACCTCACCTCGGTATACCTGTGCTGCAAGTACGTGCTGCCCCACATGCAACGCCAGGGCAAGGGCTCGATCATCAACACTGCGTCGTTCGTCGCGATCCTCGGCGCCGCGACCTCGCAGATTTCCTATACCGCGTCCAAGGGCGGGGTGCTGGCCATGACCCGCGAGCTCGGCGTGCAGTTCGCCCGCGACGGAATCCGCGTGAACGCGCTGTGCCCGGGTCCGATCAATACGCCGCTGCTCCAGGAACTCTTCGCTGCTGACCCGGACCGCGCGGCCCGGCGGCTTGTGCACGTGCCAATGGGCAGGTTCGGCGAGCCGGATGAGATCGCTGCTGCCGTCGCGTTCCTGGCGAGCGATGACGCCTCGTTCATTACGGCGTCACAGTTTATTGTCGACGGCGGCATCACCGGCGCGTACGTGACACCATATTGATCATGACAGACCATCCGGTGATCGGGATCAGCTGTTATCAGCAGCAGGCGCGCTGGGGCGACTGGGACGACCAGGCCAACTTGCTGCCGCGCCGCTACGCAGACAAGGTGGAGCAGGCTGGCGGGCTGCCAGTGCTGCTGCCGCCGGTCGCCGAGGGCGGCGCCGGCGTGCTGCCGCGGCTGGACGGCCTGGTGCTGTCCGGCGGCAGCGACGTCGAGCCTTCGCGCTACGGTGCCGCCGCGCACGCCGCCGCCGGGCCGTTCTATCCGGTCCGCGACAGCGCCGAGATCGAGCTGTGCGACCACGCGCTGGCCAGCGGACTACCGCTGCTCGGGATCTGCCGCGGCCTCCAGGTGATCAACGTCGCGCTCGGCGGCACGCTGCACCAGCACCTGCCGGACCTGGTCGGCCACGACGGGCACTCACCCGAGCGAATCGGCTACGGCACGCACAAGGTGAGCGTGGCCGCGGGGACACAGCTATCGGCCATACTCGGCCGGTCCGAGGCGGCGGTGCCGACGCACCACCACCAGGCCATCGACCGGGTCGGGGTCGGCCTGGTCGCGACCGCCTGGACCGACGATGGCGTGATCGAGGCCGTGGAGTTCGACCAAGGCCCTGGCGGGACCCCGTTCATGATCGCCGTGCAGTGGCACCCCGAGGCTGGCGACGACCTGAGCCTCTTCACCGCCCTCATCGCGGCCGCCAATAACACTGCTCGGACGCGCAGCCACTAACCCGAACAAACCGCGCATTCGGCACCCGTGGCGCTTCATGAGAGTGGAATTAGTACGGCTATAGCCGTACTAATTCCACTCTCATAAGCCTTGCCGGGCCCTGCTCAGGTCCGGTTAGTCTTCAGGCCATGACGAGTAGCGCACCGGGCCAGCAGGCCGATGGCGATAGCAAGGCCCCGGAAGACAAGACCAGCGAGCCGATCGACGACCTGGTCACGACCCGGCACTCGATCACGCTCGAGGACGGCAGCGAGCTGAGCTACTCGGTCACGGCCGGCCGGATCGTGCTGCGGCAGGAAGGCCACACCGACGACAAGTTCGACGGCCCGCAGCCCAAGGCCGAAGTCTTTATTACCGCCTACACCGCCGACAGCGCGGCTGCCCGGGAACGGCCGGTCACGTTCGCGTTCAACGGCGGCCCAGGCTCCTCCAGCGTCTGGCTGCACCTCGGCCTGCTCGGCCCGCGCCGCGTCGTGATGGGCGACGTCGGCCACCTGCTGCCGCCGCCGTACGCTCTGGCCGACAACAGCCAGACCCTGCTTCGCCACAGCGACCTGGTGTTCATCGACCCGGTCTCGACCGGCTACTCCCGCGCGGTCAAGGGCGAGAAATCCAGGGAGTTCCACGGCTACGGCGGCGACATCGAGTCGGTCGGCGAGGTGATCCGGCTGTGGACCACGCGCAACGGCAGGTGGCTGTCGCCGAAGTACCTGTGCGGCGAGTCCTACGGTACGACCAGGGCCGGCGGCCTCGCCCGGCACCTGCAGCAGCGATACGGCCTGTACCTGAACGGACTGATGCTGATCTCCGCAGTGCTGGACTTCGGCACGGCCGAGTTCGGCGGCGGCAACGACGACCCCTACGCGCTCTACCTGCCGACCTACGCCGCGGTAGCGCACTATCACGGCAAGCACGGGGACCGGCCGCTGCGCGACGTGCTCGCGGACGCGCAGGCCTACGCCGAGCGCGACTACCTGTGGGTGCTCGGCCGTGGCGCCCGGCTCACGGCGGCCGAGCGCGCCGCGGCAGCCGCCCGCGTAGCCGAGCTCACCGGCCTGTCCGCCGACTACGTGGACCGGGTCAACCTGCGCCCGGAGCACATCAGGTTCCTGACCGAGCTGCTGCGTGACCGGCGACTGGTGGTGGGCCGGATCGACGGCCGGTTCACCGGGTGGGACACCGACTACGGGCGGGAGATGTGGACGTCTGACCCGTCCATCGACGCGATCGTCGGCCCTTACACGGCGGCGCTGAACTACTACGTGCGGACCGAGCTCGGGTACGCCAGCGACCTGCCGTATGAGATCCTCACCGACCGGGTGCAGCCGTGGTCGTACGCCGAGTTCGAGAACCAGCATGTGCACGTGATGGAGGCGCTGGCCGCCGCGATGCGCGCTAACCCGCACATGCGAGTACACGTCGACTGCGGCTACCACGACCTGGCCACGCCCTACTTCGCCGCCGAGCACTCATTCGCGCACCTGGCCATCCCGGCCGAGCTGGCGGCCAACATCTCGTTCAGCTACTACGAGGCTGGCCACATGATGTACCTGCACGAGCCGAGCCGGCTTGGCCAGGCTGCCGAGCTGGCGGCGTTCGTCCGCAGCTGACGCCGGCCCGGCCACGTGCTGCCCGTTCACTACCCGCCATAGAATCACCTGCGTGAGCCTCGCTCCAGCGCTCGAGATCCACGATCTGGTCAAGCGCTACCAGGACAAGACGGCCGTCGCCGGCCTCTCGCTGTACGCGCAGCGAGGCCAGGTCACGGCCATCCTCGGCCCGAACGGGGCGGGCAAGACGACCACGATCGAGACGTGCGAGGGCTACCGCAAGCCCGACGGCGGCACGGTCCGCGTGCTTGGCCTCGACCCTGTCACCGACGCGCGCGAGCTGCGGGCGCGGGTCGGCGTGATGCTCCAGTCCGGCGGCGTGCCGACCACCGCGCGAGCAGGCGAGTACCTCCAGGTGATGGCCCGCTTCTACGCCCACCCGCTAGATCCGGCTGCCCTGCTGGCCGTGCTCGGCCTGACCGACTCGGCGCGCACGCCCTACAAGCACCTGTCCGGCGGGCAGCAGCAGCGGCTCGGCCTGGCCGCGGCCGTGATCGGCAGACCCGATCTCGTCTTCCTCGACGAGCCGACCGCCGGGCTCGACCCGCAGGCCCGGCACGCCACCTGGGAGCTGATCGAGGGGCTCCGGGCCGCGGGGACCTCGGTGATCCTGGCCACGCACTACATGGAGGAAGCCGAACGGGTCGCCGACGACGTCGTGATCGTGGACCACGGCCAGGTCGTCGCCAGCGGACCGCCCGCGCAACTCACCGGCTCGGCGGGCCAGCTGCGCTTCCGGGCCGAGCCTGGCCTGGACCTTGGCGCCCTGCTCGCCGCGCTGCCGGCCGGGGCGGTGGCCAAGGAATCACCCGCGGGGCACTACCTGGTCGAGGTGTCCGAGCGGGTCGACCCGCAGCTCATCGCGTCAGTGACGGCCTGGTGCGCCGAGCACGGCGTGCTGGCCAGAGACCTGCAGATCGAGAGCCGCACGCTGGAGGACCTATTCCTCGAGCTGACCGGGCGGGACCTGCGGCCATGACCGAGTTGCCGAGGACCGGGTTGCCCATGACCGGGCTGCCGATGACCGGGTTGCGCAGCAAGGCCTGGCCGGCGCCCGCGCCTGGAGCCGCCCCGCTGCCGAGGATGGTCCGCGCCCAGGCTGGCCTGGAGCTTCGCACGCTGGCGCGCAACGGCGAGCAGCTGCTGATTACCTTGATCATCCCGCTACTGCTGCTGCTGGCCTTCGGCCACGCGGACCTCATCAGCGTCGGCTCGGGTAGCCGGATCGACTTCATCGTGCCGGGCATTCTCGCGCTGGCCGTGCTATCGACGGCGTTCACCAGCCAGGCCATCGGTACCGGGTTTGAGCGCCGGTACGGCGTCCTCAAGAGGCTCGGTGCCTCGCCGCTGTCCCGCCCCGGCCTCATTGCGGCCAAGACCGTCACCGTGCTGGTCGTCGAGGCGGTGCAGGTCGCCCTGGTGCTTGCTGTCGGCGCTCTGCTTGGCTGGCAGCCGAACGCCAGCCCGGCCGCCGTGGTGTGGGTTCCGCTGTTGCTGGTGGCCGGTACCGCGGCGTTCAGTGGGCTGGCGCTGCTCATGGCCGGCACCCTGCGCGCCGAGGCCACGCTCGCCGCGGCGAATCTGCTCTACCTGATCATGCTCGGCCTGGGCGCCGTGCTGTTCCCGCTCAGCAGGTTCCCGCCGGGGATCAGGCCGGTGCTGCGGCTGCTGCCGGCCGACGCGCTCGCGGACGGCCTGCGCGGCGTGCTGGCTGCCGGGACGGGGCTGCCCGTCCGTGACCTGCTGGTGCTGTGCGCCTGGGCGGTCGTGACCATCGCAGTGGCCGTGCGCACCTTCCGGTGGGAGTAGCAGTCCGGAACGCACCGACGGCGCGCGTCCACGCCGCGCCGGCCTCGCTGCTGGTATTCGGCGGCATCATCTCGGTGCAGATCGGTGCCGGCCTGGCGGGGCGGATGTTTGCTCAGCTGGGACCGGCCGGGGTGACCGGCCTGCGGCTGTGGTGGGCCGCGCTGATCGTGACCGTCATCGGCGGCCGGGCGCTCGCCAGCACGCTGCGGTCGGTCCTGGCCGACCGGGCCTGGCGGGACCTGGCCATCGCCGTCGCATTCGGCGTCGTGCTCGGCGTCATGAACTACTCGATCTACCAGTCGTTTGCCCGGATCCCGCTCGGCGTCGCGGTCACGATCGAGTTCCTCGGCCCGCTTGGGGTCGCCGTGGCCTCGTCCCGGCGCTGGCTCGACGTGGTGTGGGTGATCATGGCGGCGGCTGGGGTGCTGCTGCTGACCCAGGGCGGCGCGAAACTGGCTGGCGGCACCGGTGCCACCGCCAGCCCGGTCCCGCACGCCGGACCGATCCTCGGCCTGAGCACGCAGGCCGCCGGGATCGCGTTCGGCCTGGTCGCAGCCGCATCCTGGGCCGCCTACATCCTGCTCAGCCGTGCTACCGGGCGGCGGTTCAGCGGCTCATCCGGACTTGTCATCGCGATGGTGGTGTCCGCGCTGCTAGTCACCGGCCCGGCCATCGCGGCCGGTCCGGCGCTGCTGCACCCGAGCGTGATCGCCGAGGGCCTGGCCATCGGCCTGCTGTCCTCGGTGATTCCGTACCGCCTCGAACTCGAGGCTCTGCGACGAGTCCGGGCTGGCGTCTTCGGTATCTGGATGAGCCTGGAGCCGGCCGTCGCCGCGCTGGTCGGCCTCCTGCTCCTTGGCGAGAGCCTGCTGGCCCGGCAGTGGCTGGCCATCGCACTTGTCATCGTGGCGTGCGCGGGCGCAGCCAAGGCCGGCGCAGCCAGGGCCGGCACGGCCGACGAGCCAGACCAGAACACCATGCCGCCGCCGCCGGCCTAACATGGTGTCCGTGTCAGCCCCGCTCACTGCCCCGAAGACGCCCGCGACCAGGCCCTGGCCGCGCCTGCTGGCTGGCGCTCTCCTCGCACCGACTGCGGCCTCGCTGCGGCGCTGGGCGCTGGGCGGCGTCATCACCTCCGCGCTCATCATCCTCACCGGCGCGGCCGTCCGGCTGAGCCAGTCAGGCCTCGGCTGCCCGGACTGGCCGCGCTGCACCAATGCGAGCCTCGGCGCCGCCGACGCTACTGGCGACCCGCTCATCCACCGCTGGATCGAGTTCGGCAACCGGCTGGTGACCATCGCGATCTTCGTCATCGCGGTCGGGGTGTTCGTCGCGGCCTGGCAGTACCGCGGCCCGGACGGCCGACGCCGGCGTGAGCTGGTCTGGCTGGCCGCGGCCCAGCCCGCCGCCATCGTGGCGCAGGCCGTACTGGGCGGCCTGGTGGTCATTGCCAAGCTGAACCCCACGCTCGTCTCGATCCATTTCCTCGCCTCGTCGGCGCTCGTGGCCGCGACTGTCGCGCTCTACATCCGCTGCCAGGAGGGCACGGGCCGGCCCCGCCCGCTGGTAGCGCGGCCGGTGCGGCTCGCCGCGCTAGGCGTCGTCGGCACCGTTGCGCTGATGCTGGCGGCCGGCACGGTCGTGACGGGCACCGGCCCGCTGGCCGGGGCAGCGGACGTGGCCAGGTACCACCTGCCGCTGGAAGGCGCCACCCAGCTGCACGCCGACATCGGCTGGCTGCTGGCCGGCCTGATGGTCGCGCTGCTGCTCGGGCTACGGCTGACCGCGGCGCCGCGCAAGGCAGTGCGGCTCGGCTGGCTGCTGCTGGCACTGATCGGGCTGCAAGGCGTTATCGGGTATGCCCAGTACTTCTCTGGGCTGCCGGCCGGCCTGGTCTGGGTCCATGTGACAGGCTCGGTCGCCATCTGGGTCACGGCACTGCTGCTGCCGTACTCGCTGCGCGACCGCGGAGCGGTGACCGACCCGGTCGCGCTGCCGGCTGAGCTGTCATCAGACCTGGCGCCTTCCGGATAGCTCGCGACAGCGATACCTTGTCGGCCATGCCCCTAGCATCAGACAGCACGGCATCGGTCAGCACAGCATCGGTCAACGGAATCAGCATTACCTACTCCGACAGCGGCGGCGACGGCCCCGCGGTCGTACTCAGCCACGGCTACCTGATGGACTCCTCGATGTTCGGCCCGCAGGTCGCGGCCCTCGCGCCTGAGTACCGCGTGATCACCTGGGACGAGCGCGGCTTCGGCGGCACTAAGGCCACCGAGCCATTCAGCTTCTGGGACTCCGCCAGTGACCTCATCGGGCTGCTGGACCATCTCGGCATCGAGCAGGCGGTGCTCGGGGGGATGTCGCAGGGCGGGTTCCTCAGCTTGCGCGCCGCGCTGCTAGCCCCACAGCGGGTCCGCGCGCTCGTCCTGATCGACAGCCAGGCTGGCCAGGAGGACCCGGCCGCCGCGCCTGCGTACGAGCAGATGGAGCAGATCTGGATGGAGCAGGGTCCCGAGCCCGTTCAGGACGTCGTAGCCGCGATCATTCTCGGGCCGGCGGACGGGCCGGTCGACTACGCGCCCTGGTTCGCTAAGTGGGCTGCGGCCGACCGGGACCAACTTCGGCTAGCCTTCCGCTGCCTGATGGACCGGGACGACATCACCGGCCGACTCGGTGAGATCACCTGCCCGGTCCTGATCCTGCACGGCACCGCCGACGCTGCGATCGCGATGGAGCGCGCCGACGCCGTGCAGGCGGGCCTCTCCGGCCCGGCGACGCTCGTGCAGGTGGACGGCGGATCGCACGCGGCCAACCTGAGCCACCCCGATCAGGTCAACGTGGCGATGCTGGAGTTCCTGCGGTCGCTGCCGTAGCCACGCCCGGCCTGACCCGATTGTTAACCTGCGTCGGGGAGGGTAGCCGACGGCGCCGACGATAGGGTCAATCCGTAACGGCGTCCGCGGTGAGAGGGGTCTGAGGCAGCGGTGAGCGGCGACGCACGGGCAGCGCTTGACTGGTCGGAGACTGACACACGGACCGTAGACCTGATCCGCGTCCTCGCCATGGATGCGGTAGAGCGCGCAGGCTCGGGCCATCCCGGCACGGCCATGAGTCTCGCGCCTGCGGCCTACCTGCTGTACCAGAAGGTCCTGCAGCACGACCCGGCGGATCCGCTATGGCCCGGCAGGGACCGGTTTGTTCTTTCGTGCGGGCATTCCAGCCTGACGCTGTACATCCAGCTGTATCTGTCGGGATACGGGCTGACCCTGGACGACCTGGAGCACTACCGCGTCTGGGGCAGCAAGACCCCAGGCCATCCAGAAAACCACCTGACGGCGGGCGTGGAGACCACGACCGGCCCGCTCGGCCAAGGGTTTGGGAACGCGGTCGGCATGGCCATGGCCGCCCGCCGCGAGCGCGGCCTGCTCGATCGCGACGCCGAGCCGGGCGCCAGCCCGTTCGACCACTTCATCTATGCCTTCGCGTCCGACGGTGACATGGAGGAAGGCATCAGCCACGAGGCGGCGGCCCTCGCCGGTCACCAGCAGCTCGGCAACCTCATCGTGCTGTACGACGACAACAACATTTCCATCGAGGACGACACCAACATCGCCAAGTCCGAGGACGTGGCCGCGCGGTTCGAGGCCTACGGCTGGCACGTGCAGCGGCTGAGCTGGCGGCAGGCCGAGGGCTACCACGAGGACGTGCAAGCGCTGTACGAGGCGATTCAGACGGCTCGGGAGACGACGACGGCGCCGTCGTTCATCTCGCTCAGCACGATCATCGCCTGGCCGGCACCGCACGCGCAAAACACCGGCGCTGCCCACGGCGCGGCGCTTGGCGCCGAGGAAGTCGCGGCGACGAAAAAGATACTTGGCTTCGACCCCGCGGTGTCGTTCCCGGCCGAGGACGAGCTTGTCGAGCACGCGCGCAAGGTCGCCGACCGGGGCAAGCAGGCGCACGCCGCCTGGGATGAGCAGTTCGCCGCGTGGTCGGCGGCGCACCCGGACCAGGGCGCGCTGCTCGATCGGCTGAGCGCGCGCCGGCTGCCCGCTGGCTGGACAGACTTGCTGCCGGACTTCGCACCCGACGACAAGGGGGTCGCGACGAGGAAGGCCTCCGGCGCTGTGCTGAACGCGCTCGCGCCGGTCCTGCCGGAGCTGTGGGGCGGTTCTGCGGACCTGGCCGGGAGCAACGACACCACCATCAAGGGCGAGCCGTCCTTCGTGCCCGAGATCCACCAGACCAAGATGTTCCCCGGCGACCGGTATGGCCGGACGCTGCACTTCGGCATCCGCGAGCACGCGATGGGCGCGATACTCAACGGCATCGCGCTCCACGGCCTGACCCGGCCGTACGGCGGTACGTTCCTCGTCTTCAGCGACTACATGCGGCCGTCTGTACGGCTGGCCGCGCTGATGGGCCTGCCAGTCACGTACGTGTGGACGCACGACTCCATCGGTCTCGGCGAGGACGGTCCGACGCACCAGCCGGTCGAGCACCTGTGGGCGCTGCGCGCCATCCCCGGTCTCGACGTCGTCAGGCCCGCCGACGCCAACGAGACCACGGTGGCCTGGCGCACGATCCTCGAGCGAACCGACCACCCGGCTGGCCTATGCCTCAGCAGGCAGAACCTGCCGGTGCTCGACCGCTCAGCCGGCGCTGGCCTCGCCAGCGCCGAGGGCACGGCCAGGGGTGGCTACGTGCTCGCCGACGCTCAGGGCGCTCAGCCCGACGTCATCCTGATCGGGACCGGCAGCGAGGTGCAGCTGGCGCTGGCGGCCAGCAAGCTGCTCGCCGACGACGGCATCAAGGCAAGGGTGGTCTCGATGCCGTGCGTCGAGTGGTTCGGTGAACAGGACCTCTCCTACCGTGACGAGGTGCTGCCGCCGCATATCAAGGCCAGGGTGAGCGTGGAAGCGGGGATCGGCCTCGGCTGGCGGCAGTTCGTAGGCGACGGGGGCCGCAGTGTCAGCCTGGAACATTTCGGGGCGTCGGCGGACTACAAGAAGCTGTATGCCGAGTTTGGCATCACGGCGGACAGCGTTGCCGAGGCAGCGAGGGACAGCCTCGCCAGCGTCAGGCCCGGCGGCGAAACAAATCGATAACGCGGCGCGGTAAGAGTAGGTAGTGGCGCGCAAGGCGAGGAGTGCGATTGACATGACGGCACAACAAGACACGCTGGCACAGCTGACGGAGATGGGCGTATCCATCTGGCTCGACGACATCAGCCGCGAGCGGCTATCGACCGGCAACCTGGCCGCGCTGGTACGCGACATGCACGTACGCGGCGTGACCTCAAACCCCACCATCTTCGCGAAGGCGCTGACGAACGGCTCCGCCTACGCCGATCAAGTAGCCGACCTGGCAGTGCGCGACGTCACCGTCGACGAGGCCGCGCGCGCGCTGACGACCTACGACATCCGCTGGGCCTGTGACGTGCTGCGCCCGGTGTATGACGCGAGCGACGGCGTGGACGGCCGCGTGTCCATCGAGGTTGACCCGAGGCTGGCGAAAGAGACGGAGAAGACGATCGCCGAGGCTCGGGCCCTGTGGTGGCTGGTCGACCGCCCGAACATGTACATCAAGATCCCGGCCACGCTCGAGGGGCTGCCGGCCATCACCCAGTGCCTGTCCGAGGGCATTAGCGTCAATGTGACGCTGATCTTCTCCCTGGAGCGGTACGGCCAGGTCATCGACGCCTTCATGGCGGGCCTGGAGGCGGCCGCGGGCCGAGACGTGGCGGGCATCGGGTCGGTTGCCTCGTTCTTCGTCAGCCGGGTAGACACCGAGGTGGACGGCAGGCTGGACAAGCTCGGCACGCCTGAAGCGGACGCGCTGCGCGGCAAGGCCGCCATCGCCAACGCCAGGCTCGCCTACGAGCTGTTCGAGCAGCGGTCGGCGACGTCGCGCTGGGCGGCGCTGGCGGTCCGCGGCGCCAGGCCGCAGCGCCCGCTGTGGGCGTCGACCAGCACCAAGGATCCCGCATATCCGGACACCATGTATGTCACGGAGCTAGCCGCACCGGGCACGGTCAACACCATGCCGGAGACGACCATCCATGCGACCGCCGATCATGGCCAGCTGCATGGCGACGCGATCCGCGGCACCTACGACGAGTCGCGGCGCGTCTTCGAGCAGCTTGAGGCGCTCGGCATCCAGTACGACGACGTCGTCCGGGTCCTGGAGGACGAAGGCGTGGAGAAATTTGCCACCTCCTGGACAGAGCTGCTCAAGAGCATCAGCCGCGAGATGGCAGCTGGCGGCAGCACCACATGATCCCGAACCCGCTGCGCGATCCGCGGGACCGGCGCATCCCGCGGCTAGCCGGCCCGTGTGTGCTCGTCCTGTTCGGCGTGACCGGCGACCTGGCGAGCAAGAAGCTCCTGCCAGCGATCTACGACCTGGCCAACCGCGGGCTGCTGCCGCCCGGCTTCTCCCTCGTCGGCTTCGCGCGCCGGGACTGGGAGGACGAGGACTTCGCCCGGATCACGCACGACGCGGTCAAGGCGCACGCGCGCACGCCGTTCCGTGAGGAAGTCTGGCACCAGCTGGCCGAGGGCATCCGGTTCGTACCCGGCGAGTTCGCTGACGACGATGCCTTCGACAACCTGGCGCGGACGGTCGCCGATCTGGACGCCGAGCGCGGGACCGGCGGGAACTATGCGTTCTACCTGTCGGTACCGCCATACGCGTTCCCGCTCGTGGTGCGCCAGCTGAAACGGTCCGGGCTGTCCAGCGCCCCCGTCAGCGAGAGCGGTCGCCAGCCGTGGCGCCGCGTGGTCATCGAGAAGCCGTTCGGCCACGACCTGGCGAGCGCGCAGGAGCTCAACGCGATGCTGGACGCGGTGTTCCCCCCGCACGCGGTCTTTCGCATCGACCACTACCTGGGCAAGGAGACCGTGCAGAACCTGCTGGCGATGCGCTTCTCCAACACGCTGTTCGAGCCGATCTGGAACCGCAGGTACGTCGACCACGTGCAGATCACGATGGCCGAGGACATCGGCATCGGCGGCCGGGCCGGCTACTACGACGGGATCGGCGCGGCCAGGGACGTGATCCAGAACCACCTGCTCCAGCTGCTGGCGCTGACCGCCATGGAGGAGCCGCTGTCGTTTGCCGCCGAGTCGCTGCGGGCCGAGAAGGAAAAGGTGCTGGCTGCCGTCCAGATCCCGGCAGACCTGGCCGTGGGTACCGCGCGCGGCCAGTACGCCGCCGGCTGGCAAGGCGGCGTCCCGGTCCGCGGCTTCCTGGAGGAGGACGGCATCCCGCCCGACTCGGCGACCGAGACCTACGCCGCGATCCGGCTCACCATCGACAATAGGCGCTGGGCTGGCGTGCCGTTCTACCTGCGCACCGGCAAGCGGCTGCCAACCAGGATGACGGAGATCGCCGTCATCTTCCAGCGCGCGCCCCACCTGCCGTTCGACGCCACCGACACCCAGGAACTCGGTCAGAACGCCCTGGTCATCCGCGTACAGCCGGACGAGGGCGTGACGCTGCGGTTCGGCTCGAAGGTCCCAGGGTCGGCCATGGAGGTCCGCGACGTGAACATGGACTTCGCGTACGGCGAGTCCTTCACCGAGTCCAGCCCGGAAGCCTATGAGCGGCTGCTCCTGGACGTGCTGATCGGTGATCCGCCGTTGTTCCCCCGGCAGGAGGAAGTCGAGCTCTCGTGGAAGATCCTCGATCCGATCGAGTACTTCTGGGTCAACCACGACAAGCCCGAGCAGTACCCGGCCGGCACGCCAGGGCCACTGAGCGCGGACGAGATGCTGGACCGCGACGGCCGCACCTGGCGGCGCCTGTAGCAGTTGTGCCCGTGGTGCCCGTAGCTGCGGTGCCGGCAACCGCCATCTGGAGGATGACATGCTGACCGATCTCACCGACACCACCGCGGCCGATATCCGGGTGGCCCTGGCCAAGACCAGGGACCAGATGGGCGGCCCAGCTACCGGCGTGGTGCTGAACCTGATCATCATGACCGATGAGGCCGGTCAGCACGACGCGGTCCGGGCTGCCAGCCAGGCCGCCCGGGAGCATCCGTGCCGCGTCCTGGCCGTGATCGCGCGGGACGCCAGGACCGCGTCGCGCCTCGACGCCGAGATCAGGTCCGGTGAGGGCACGCCGGGCCAGACAGTGCTGCTGCGGCTGTACGGGCCGATGAGCGAGCACGCCGACTCGGTCATCGTGCCGCTGCTGGTCCCGGATACGCCGGTCGTCACCTGGTGGCACGGGTTGCTGCCCGCGGTGCCGTCGGCACAGCCACTCGGCCTGCTCGCCCAGCGGCGGATCACCGACGCGGCGCGCGCCAAGGCGCCGACCGAGGCGCTAGCCGCCCTCAGTGCCGGCTACCAGCCCGGTGATACTGACCTGAGCTGGACTAGAGCGACGCCGTGGCGGTCCCTGCTGGCAGCGACCGTCGACCAGGAGCAGGACGAGATCACGGGCGGGACCGTCAGCGCCGAGGAGCACAACCCGACCGCAGACCTGCTGACCGCGTGGCTACGCGGCGGGCTCGGCGTGCCCTTCGACCGGGAGACATCCAGCGGTCCCGGCATCACCGAGGTGCGCTTGCAGACGACCGCAGGTGACGTCGTCGTCAGCCGCCCTGACGGGCGGGTTGCCACGCTGACGCGACCGGGCCAGCCCGATCGGCATGTGGCGCTCCAGCGCAGGGAGATCGCCGACCTGCTCGCAGAGGAACTGCGTCGCCTGGACCCAGACGAAATCTACGGCGAGGCGCTCGCCTACGTGGCCGGGATACCCGCAACAACCAGATAGATCCCACTAAGATCGTTTCGTGCCCGCGCGGTCAGGTGAGCTCGAAGATCACGTCATTTTGTGCGGCGCCAACGCGCTTGCCTCGCGCATGGCCGAGGAGCTCACCGCCAGATATGGATTAGCGGTCACGGCGATCGTGCCGTCAGCGGCGAGCGTGCACGGTGCCCGGATGGCGGCCATGCCCGGCGTCCGCGTACTCGAGCGGGCCGAGCTGACCGCTGACGCCTTTGTCGATGCGGGCCTGGCCGAAGCCCGCGGCCTGGCGATCCTCGATCAAGATGACCTCGGCAACTTCCACGCTGCCTTGCGCGCGCAGGAGCTCAGTCCGCGGGTCCGGCTGGTCATCGCGATCTTCAACGCCGGTCTCGGCGAGCGCATCCGCAGCTTCTTCGCCGACTGCGCGGTGCTGTCGGAGGCGCAGATGGCCGCCCCGTCGCTGATCGCCGCCGCGCTCGGAGAGCCCGCCCCGAGCCACGTCAGGATGTCGAGCCGGACGATGTACGTGGCGCGGCGCGAGGACGTCGGTGCTGACCAGATCATCTGCGGGCTGGCCGAGAGCAGCGACGCCGCCGCGCCCAGCCTGCTGCCACCCGCCGATCTGGCGGCGGGCCTGGTGCTCGCGGTCGCCGACGGCACCCCGCGCAATCCGCTCTCCAGACAGCGTCGCCGCCGGCTGGTGGCGCCGCTGCGCCTGATGCGCCGGATCTTCGGGACCAAGCTCGGCCTGGTGTTCGTCGCGCTCGTCGCGGTCATGGTCGCTGGCTTCGCGTTCCTGATCGGCCCGGCCGGGTTCCCGACACTGACCGCGCTGTACCTGACCTTGCTCGACGGCGCGGGCGCGGCCATGACCGGCCCCGGCGTCCCGTCGGCGGAGAAGGTGGCTCAGTTCCTCCTGACCTTCGCCGGCATGGCCTTCCTGCCACTAGTGACGGCGGTCATCGTCGGCTCACGCATTCCCGGCGCGGCCGCGGCCGCCAGACTCCCCGACAGCAACCACGTGATCGTGGCGGGCCTCGGCGCGGTTGGTACGGGGATCATGGGCCAGCTGCACGATCTCGGCATCGACGTGGTTGGGGTCGACAAGAGCGCCGAAGCGACCGGGATGCCGCTGGCGCAGCGCCTCGGTATCCGCGTGGTCATCGGCGAGACGCACCGGGAGGAAACGCTGCGGGCCGCCGGAATCACCACGTGCCAGGCGCTGGTCTCCGTCACCGACAGCGATATCGCGAACCTGGAGACCGCGCTGAATGCCAGGGCACTCGCCGCCGAGCCGCGCATCGTTGTCCGGCTCTATGACGACGACCTGGCTGCCCGCATCCAGGCCACCATCGACAACACGGTCTCGCGCTCGACGTCCTACCTGGCCGCTCCGGCGTTCGCGGCAGCCGTTCTCGACCACCAGGTACTGCGTACGATCGCCGTCGGCCGGCACGTGCTGCTCCTGGCCGACATCGCAGCCGATCAGGGCGGCGGCCTGGCCGGCCAGCGGATCGCTGCCGTGCATCAGCCGGGACTGCTGCGGGTCATCGCGCTGCACCGGCCCGGCAGCGACGGCGTGGACTGGTCACCGGTCCCTGACTACGTGATCCAAGTCAGTGACCGCGTGCTGGTGCTGGCGACGCGGGCAGGCTTGTCCGGCCTGCTCCGGGCAGAGAGCCCCAGCACTTACGCCAGCTAGCTCGCCACGCGCAAAAGATGGCTCTCCCTAAAATGCGCCACCGGAGTTACGCTCAGGGCAGATCTTTCACCTGGTTCTGCTGCGCCAGGTGTGAAGATTCAGGAAGGTCAGCGAATAGCCATGCTCGTAGCGGATTACGACACCCGCCCTGCTGGGTTAGCTCGCCCGGCGGTCAGCCGTCCATGGCTTGAGACATCGCGGCCCTCCCACCATCCATCACGCCTGCCTTGTCCCTGCAGCGTGCTCGTGGTCAGGCAGACAAGCCCCTCAGGAGGAATCAGTTGACCACCACTGATGATGCTCCCGCAGCCGTTGCTGTGGGCACCGGCATTGCCGACCCTGCACCGCTCGGCCTCGCGGCGTTCGCGCTGACCACGTTCCTGCTGTCAACGGTGAACGCCGGCTGGGCCAAGAACACCTCTGGCGCCGACTGGCTCGGCTACGCCCTCGCCTACGGCGGCTTGATCCAGCTGCTGGCCGGCATGTGGGAGTTCCGCAACAAGAACGTCTTCGGCGCAACGGCATTCTCCACCTATGGCGGCTTCTGGATCGGCCTCGGCCTGTTCGGACTCCTTGTCCACGGGCCCGCCGGCGCGAAGGACGTGGGCTGGATCCTGTTGGCGTTCGCCATCTTCAACACGTACATGCTGATCGCCAGCACACAGCTGAACCTCGCCGTGTTCGGCGTCTTCCTTACCCTGGAGCTGACCGAGATCTTCCTGTTCATCGGGATCCTCGGCGGCAACAGCGGCATAGTGAAGGCTGGCGGCGTCATCGGCGTCATCACGGCATTCGTAGCCTGGTACACCTCGGCGGCCGGCGTTATCAACGGCATGAAGGGTAAGCCTGTCCTGCCCGTCGGCGGCCCGCTATTCAACCTCGGCGGCTAGCTAGCCGTCGCGATCAGCAGATCACCGCGCGGCCCGGGGACCTCAGTTCCCGGGCCCGCGTGCGTTACCTTCGTCACACCGTCGCTGGTCAGCGCCACGCCATAGCCCGATAGCGTAGAGAAATGGATCTCCAGGAGCGTCGTCAGCTTGACGTCACCGAGCGCGTGCAGAGGGTCCAGGCCAAGGCCAGGCCGTGGCGGTACTTTTTCGCACTGCTGGTTGCTATCGCCGGCGCCATCGCCGCTACGGGCTGGGGCGTCCCGAACTATCAGGCGCTTCGCGTCAGCCACTACGACCACACCGCCAAGATCATCTTCATCGCCGGCACGCTCGCGTTTTTCATCTTCGGGATGATCGCGGTTTTTGGCTTGTCCGGCGCTGCGCGGCGCGCCCTCCAGCCGCTGGTCGGCCAGGCGCACGCAGGGATCGTCAGGTACGTCCTGCTGGTTGTCGGGGTCTTCGTCGTCCTGACAGCCTCCCTCCAACTCCTCGGCATCAGCCCCCGGCAGTTGCTGGTCGGCGGGGCCGTGGCCGGCGTGCTGCTCGGGATCGCGGCGCAGCAGTCGCTGTCCAACATCTTCGCCGGGCTGGTCCTGCTGTTCGCCAGCCCGTTCCGGGTCGGTGACCTGGTGCGCTTCCGGGCTGGCGCGCTGTCAGGCGAGATCGAGGGCGTCATCACCGACCTGAGCCTGACCTACGTGCGCCTGAAGACCGAGGAGGGCGCTGTGCTGCTGCCCAATTCGCAGGCCCTGAACGCCGCCGTGTTCCTCGTTCCTGACCCGCCGCATGCCAGTGAGCCGGCACCCTGACGGGCGCCGGCCACCGGTCCAGCCAGCTAGTGGTTGGCCTCGTACTTGGCGATGACGTTCGCTGGAATCCGCCCGCGTTCGCTGACGTCCATCCCGCTCTGCTTCGCCCACGCCCGGATATCCGCACTGCGCTGACGGTGCGCGGTGGTGCGCCGCTTCGGCTTCCCTACCCGGTTGGTCACCTTCCGGGCCTTCTCGGCGAACCTGCTGAGCACCTCGTCGAACTTCTGGCTGTGCTTCTCGCACAGGTCGATCTCGTAATCCCGGCCATCAAGGCTGAACGCCCGAGTCATGTGCTCGCCGTCGGGAATCTCTCGTGAGTCGTAGTCACACGCGAACGTGACGGAGATTTTCTGAGCCACTTGTGTATCCCCCTTCCCCCCGCCGAAAACTATGCCCCGTCGCGTCGCGGCTCTAACGGCACCGACACGACGTTCTGAGCTGCACTATTTGGCGGACGTCAAATCCAGGGGGTCAGCTTCGGTTACCGTGCTTGCCCACCGCTGTGCCGGCCCTCCGAATGTCGGGACCGGGCAGCAGGATCGGCGGGTGACCGATACCCAGAGTCGTCCAAATAGCCGGCGTCAGATGAGTCAGGCTCGGGGCGAACATAGGGCGGCACAAAGCGCTGCTGGCCGTATCCCGCGTCGTCGGCCAGGGCGGAACGCTGACCGGTCGCATCAGGCTGGTAGCGGCCGTCATCGTGCCAGTACGCGGGGCCTGGGGCACGCGCCGCCTGGTCATAGCCGGGCGCATAATTGTCGGCCTCGTAGCCCTCAGTACGGCGGCCAGGATCGCGGTGCCCGCCGTCCCGGTACTCGGAACCGCCATAGCCGGGCTCGCCGTAGCCATCTGACGGGTGCCGGCCAGACCCGTAATCGCCAGGGTCGTATTCACCGGGCTTGTAACCACCGGGCTCGGAAGCACGGGAATCGTAAGCACCAGGATCGTAAGCACGGGGATCGTAAGCACGGGGATCGTGCGGGCGAGAGCCGTAGTCTGCCTCGGCAGGCGCGCCATCTCGAGTGTCCGCATAATCGTCGTGGTAATCGGCGGCGTAACCGGATTCGGCGAAGCCGGCCTGCTCACCAGCGCCGTATTCACCAGCGCGGTGCTCACCTGCGCGATGCTCAGCAGCGCCATGCTCATGACGCCCGTCCGGGCCGCGCTGCAGGATCTCGATCATTCTGGCTAGGTCGCCCATAGGAAGCCGGAACGTGCCGGTGCACATGCCGCCTTGCCAGATGCTGAAGACGGCCACGTCAGTGTCGGCGTACCAGCTCAGCCGCATGGTCCGGGAACTGCCCCTGACGTCGAAAAACACCTCGCCGAGGCGAGGCAGCGGCGCTGCGTCGGAGGCGGACATGAAGCTATGGTGGCCCCAACTATGGGATCTGTCCAGTTAATGATCACTTAGTGTGACGCTCGCCACGGAGAGATCTGGCACGATATTCGGGATCTGGGCTGCGAACCGGGCGCGCCCAATGGCATGATTGTCCGGCGGCCCGCGCGCTAGTTTTGCGACGCATGGGAGCACCGCGGCCATGCGGCAGCCGTCGCCGGGAACATCACGCCAGTGCGGCGCGTTGCATCATGCGACGGGGCAATTGCCCCAACCGCGCGAGAACTTCTTCGTCTAGAGCACCCTACCCCGCTCTGCGGGGTCCGCTGGACGAGAGCACGCTTGCACGACGGGGCCTGAAACCTCCTGATGCACGAACTGAACGACACGCTTTGCCCGACTTATACGCACCGACTTATACGCAACGACCACGTCGACTACTGACACCGTGGGCACCGACGACCACGGTCTGCTGGCTGAGGAGAGCTATTCATGTCTGAGGTACGCCGTCAAGCCGCCCTGATGCAACGGCCGAACTGGGGCTGGCAGGATGAGGCTGCGTGCCGGGGCCGTGATGTCGTGCTCTTCTTCGGGCCCGACGGTGAGCGGCAGCCCGAGCGTGAGATCCGGGAGCGGAAGGCCAAGGCCGTCTGCGCGGCTTGTCCGGTCAGAGCGGAGTGCCTGACCTACGCCGTGAGCAGGCCGGAGAAGTACGGGACCTGGGGCGGCCTCAACGAGGACGAGCGCTCGTCCGAGCGTCGCCGCCGTATGCGCCGGGCCAACGCGGCCTGAGCCAGGGACCACGATCTAGCGCCATGGTCTGCGCGGTCTGCCGGGATCAGCGACACGAGGAGTGCCGCGGCGGCACCTGGTGTGACTGCCAGCACCAGCCGCGAGCGCCAAAAACCGAGACGCGCCTGGGCTGGATCCGGCAAGGTTAGGCCGTCGGGCCAAGTCCGGAATACCGGCTGCCGCGCGATGGTTGACGAACGTGGCAGGGGTTATACCGCGCTTCTCGTGACTTACATCGCTAGACGTGCACTTGCCAGCGTTTGGCCCTACTGTGGACGGGAATGGCTGCATCTCTGCGGCTACGAGCGTGCCGCAGCTGGGGCCAGATAAGCTGCCAGACGAATGGACCGCCGCGAGGAGGAGCCCAGCGCAATGGAGAGGCTAGCCGCGGAAGCGGCTGATGCACTGGCGGGAGCGCCAGCCGACGAGGTCATCGCGTGGGCTGTGAGTACGTTCGGCCGCCGGATCTGCATTACCTCGTCAATGACGGACGCTGTGCTCGTCAACCTGGTCTCCAAGCACCAGCCAGGCGTCGACGTCCTATTCCTGGACACCGGCTATCACTTCCCGGAGACAGTGGGCACCAGGGACGCCGTGTCTGCCGTCTATCCCGTCAACGTGGTCAACGTGACGCCGCCTACCACGGTGGCCGAGCAGGACGCTGAGCTAGGTCCGCGGCTGTACAGCCGCAACCCTGACCTGTGCTGCTACCTGCGCAAGGTCGTGCCGCTCGAGGAGGCCCTCGGCCCCTACGACGCCTGGTTCACCGGCGTCCGCCGGGAGGAGACCGAGGCCCGCAGCGACACCAAGGTCGTCCAGTGGGACGCCAGACGCGAGATGATCAAGGTCAACCCGATCGTCGAGTGGACCCAGCAGCAGGTAGACGACTACATTGCCGCCAACAACATCCTCGTGAACCCGCTCGTCTACGACGGTTACCCGTCCATCGGCTGCCGTACCTGCACCGCCAAGGTCGTCGACGGAGCCGACCCGCGCAGCGGTCGCTGGGCCGGCACCGCCAAGAGCGAGTGTGGCATCCACACCTCGTAATGGCGCACGCGACGCATGAGGTGCTCAATCAGGTGCCGTCGCTGGCCGGATTCGACGTAGCCGACGACGCGGCGCTGCTGAGTGCCGTACACCGCGAGGGCGGCGGCTGGGCTGAGTCCGAGCTGCATGAGCTCGGGGTGCTAGCCGGGGCTGCACAGACCCAGGAGCACGCTCGGCTGGCGAACATCAACAAGCCAGTCCTGCGGACCCACGATGCCCGCGGCTACCGCGTCGACGAGGTTGACTTCCACCCTTCGTGGCATCAGCTCATGGCCACCGCGGTCAGCCATGGCCTGCACGCGGCGCCGTGGGCCGACAACCGGCCGGGCGCCCACGTAGCCCGGGCGGCCAAGTTCATGGTCTGGACGCAGGCTGAGGCCGGCCACGGCTGCCCGATCTCGATGACCTACGCCTGCGTGCCCGCCCTGCGGCATGCGCCCGACCTGGCGGCCAGCTTCGAGCCCTTGCTCACCGCGCCGGTCTACGATCCGGGCCTGCGCGTGCCAGCGGCCAAGGCTGGGCTGCTCGCGGGGATGGCCATGACCGAGAAGCAGGGTGGCTCCGACGTCCGGGCGAACACGACCACTGCCGTCCCAGCCGGCGATGGCAGCTTTCTGCTGACCGGGCACAAGTGGTTCTGCTCGGCGCCAATGTGTGACATGTTCCTCGTGCTCGCCCAGGCCCCCGCCGGCCTGTCCTGCTTCCTGCTGCCACGGGTGCTGCCCGACGGCAGCCGCAACGCGATGTACATCCAGCGGCTCAAGGACAAGCTCGGCAATACCTCGAACGCCTCCAGCGAGGTTGAGTACGACGCGGCGGTCGCCTGGCCGGTCGGCGAGCTAGGCCGCGGCGTTCCGACGATCATCAGCATGGTCAGCGCGACCAGGCTCGACTGCGTGCTCGGTAGCTCGGCGGCGATCCGGCAGGCCTGCGTGCTCGCGGCGAACTACGCCAGTCAGCGCACCTCCTTCGGCGCACCGCTGATCGACCACCCGGCCATGACTGGTGTCATCGCTGATCTGACCCTGGAGTCCGAGGCCGCGACCACCCTCGCGCTGCGGCTGGCGGGGGCCGCCGACCGCGCAGCGCGCGGCGACGCAGCGGAGGCTGCCCTGCTGCGGGTGGCCTTGCCCGCGGCCAAGTACTGGATCTGCAAGCGCACGCCCATGATCACCGGCGAGGCCCTGGAGTGCCTCGGCGGCAACGGCTACGTCGAGGACTACTCGGCCATGCCCCGGCTGCTGCGTGACTCGCCGCTGAACTCCATCTGGGAGGGCTCAGGCAACGTCACGGCCCTGGACATGCTGCGCGCCCTCGCCCGCACGCCCGACTCCGCCGACGCGCTGTTCGCGGAGATCGACCTGGCAGCTGGTGACCAGCGCGTCGCGGCCGCTGCCGCCGGCTTGCGCCAGGGGCTCAAGGAGGCTGCGTCCGACGGCCAGGCAGGCCAGGCAGGCCAGGCGGGCCAGCGGCATGCCCGGCGGCTGGCCGGCCAGCTCACCGTGACGCTGCAAGCGGCTCTGCTGGCGCGGCACGCGCCCGCTGCGGTCGCCGACGCGTTCTGCGCCACCAGGCTCGGCCCAGAGGGCGGTGCCAGCCCACAAGGCGGGACCGGGCCCGGCACGCCATTCGGCAGCCTGCCGGACGGACTTGACCTCGCGGCCATCCTGGTCAGGTCTGCTGTTACCAGCAGGTAGGGTCAGCGGATGCAGACCTGGCCTGGCGCCGCCTACCCGCTGGGGGCCACCTGGGATGGCTCTGGCACGAACTTCGCTTTGTTCTCCGAGGTAGCTGACCGGGTTCAGCTGTGCTTGTTCGACAACAGCGGGGTCGAGACGCGCCTGGAGCTCACTGAGGTCGACGGCTTCGTCTGGCACTGCTACCTCCCGGCAATCGGCCCGGGCCAGCGCTATGCCTACCGGGTGACCGGGCCGTACGAACCGACCCGGGGCCACCGCTGCAATCCGGCGAAGCTGCTGCTTGACCCGTACGGCAAGGCAGTCGACGGGACCCTGCGCTGGGATCAGGCGCTGTTCGATTACCAGCCAGGCAACCCGGCCAGGCCCAACGACACCGACAGTGCGCCGTTCATGCCGCGCAGCGTCGTCATCAACCCCTACTTCGACTGGACCGGCGACCGGCAGCCGCGCACGCCCTACCACCAGACCGTGATCTACGAGGCGCACGTCCGCGGCCTCACCATGCGCCACCCCCAGGTCCCGCCCGAACTGCGCGGCAGCTACTCGGGCCTGGCCTCGCCTGCGGTCATCGACCACCTCACCGGGCTGGGCATCACGGCCATCGAGCTCATGCCGGTGCACCAGTCGGTGCCCGAGCACCAGCTAGCCGAACGTGGCCTGACCAACTACTGGGGCTACAACACGATCGGTTTCCTGGCTCCGCACAACGGCTACTCGAGCTCAGCGGAGCCGCACGGCCAGGTCGCGGAGTTCAAGTCCATGGTCAAGGCACTGCACGCGGCAGGCATCGAGGTCATTCTCGACGTGGTCTACAACCACACGGCCGAAAGCGGCGCGCTCGGGCCAACGCTGTCCTTCCGCGGCATCGACAACGCCGCCTACTACCGCCTCGACGACACCGATCCGTCCGTCTACCTGGACTACACCGGCTGCGGTAACAGCCTCAATGTCCGGCACCCGCACGCGCTCCAGCTGATCATGGACTCGCTGCGGTACTGGGTCCTGGACATGCATGTCGACGGGTTCCGGTTCGACCTGGCCTCGGCGCTGGCCAGGGAGCTGCACGAGGTCGACCGGCTGTCGGCCTTCTTCGAGCTCGTGCAGCAGGACCCGATTGTCTCCCAGGTGAAGCTCATCGCCGAGCCGTGGGACGTCGGCGACGGCGGCTATCAGGTCGGCAAGTTCCCCCCGCTGTGGACAGAGTGGAACGGCAAGTACCGTGACACCGTCCGGGACTTCTGGCGCGGGCAGCCGGCCTCCGTGCCGGAGTTCGCCTCCCGGCTCAGCGGTTCCAGCGACCTGTACGAGACCAGCGCCCGCCGCCCCGTCGCCTCGATCAACTTCGTGACCTGCCACGACGGATTCACCCTCGCCGACCTGGTCAGCTACAACAGCAAGCACAACGAGGCCAACGGCGACGACAACACTGACGGCAGCAACGACAACCGGTCCTGGAACTGCGGCACCGAGGGCCCGACCGACGACCCGGTGATCGCCGAGCTGCGGAATCGCCAGGAACGCAACTTCCTGGCCACCCTGCTGCTGTCACAGGGCGTGCCGATGCTGCTGGCCGGTGACGAGCTCGGCCGCACTCAGCGCGGCAACAACAACGCGTACTGCCAGGACAACGGGCTGTCCTGGGTCGACTGGGAGGCCGCAGGCCAGCACGCCGACCTGCTGGAGTTCACCGCCAGCCTGATCGCCCTGCGCCGTGAGCACCCGGTATTCAGGCGCCGCAGGTTCTTCAGCGGCGAGCTCGGCGGGCAGCGGGACATCAGCTGGCTTACCCCCGCTGGCACCGAGATGACAGGAGCGGACTGGGGGGCCAGCGACACGCGGTCGCTCGCCGTCCTGCTCAACGGCGAAGCCATCACCGAGCCAGGGCCGCGCGGGGAGACCATCACCGACCAGAGCTTCCTGCTGCTGTTCAACGCAGATGCTGAGCCGGTCTCCTTCACCCTGCCCGCCGCCGAGGGCGCGACCGGCTGGCAGGTCGTGGTCGACACAGCCGCTGCCGCGGAACCCGCTGCCGACGAGCTCGTCCCGGCCGCCACCAGGGAACTACCAGCCCGCGCTGTCGTCGTACTCCAGGCTGTCTGATTGACTGCTGGCCGTGCGCAAGATCCACCCGGTCCGCGGCCCTGATCTGCAGATTGTCCCCCGCGCTACACCAGGCCCAACGCCCGCAGTCGTCACGCAGCTCGCTTCTTACTACGGGAACGGGGTCGCTCGTCCCCATGCCCTGCTGCGCGCGAACATGGTGGCAAGCGCCGACGGCGCCCAGTCGGTTGACGGCCGCTCCGGCGGACTGTCCGGTGCGGCCGATCGGATGATCTTCACCGTGCTGCGCAGCCTGGCCGACCTGATCCTAGTTGGCGCGGGCACGGTCCGGGCGGAACGCTACCGGCCGGTCCAGGCGGACGAGGTCTGGGCCGGCCTGCGTCCGCCCGGCGCGCCCGTCCCGGCGATCGCCGTGGTGACCGGCCGCCTGGATCTCGACCCTGACAGCGCGCTGTTCACGGCGGCCGCGCCAGACGCACAGACCATCGTGATCACCACCGGGGCCGCGCCGCCCGATCAGCGCGCCGCCATTGCCCGGAACGCCCGCGTCATCGAGGCGGGCCAGGACCGGCTCGACCTCGCCGCTGCGGTCAGTGCGCTGCACGGCCTCGGGTATGCGAGCATCCTGACTGAGGGCGGCCCGACACTGCTTGGGCACCTGGCCGAGGCCGGCCTGATCGACGAGCTCTGCCTGACGACGAGCCCAGTGCTGGCGGCCGGCTCAGCCTGGCGGATCATCACATCGCCGTCGGCGTGCGGAGCCCGGCTGTCGCTGACCCACGTGCTACACGACGACGGCTTCCTGTTCAGCCGTTATCGGCGCCGCCCCAGAGAGTAAGGAAAGCAGCATGCCACTGCACGCCAAGGTCGACGAGACCCACGGCGAGGCCGAACTCGACATCCACCCCGTCTATAGCCGTGACATCTTGCACGTGATCCCCAAGAACCGGATCCCGGCCCATCCGATGCCCCCGGACGCCGCGCTGCAGGTTGTCAGGGATGAGCTGATCCTGGATGGCAACGCCAGGCTCAACCTTGCTACGTTCGTCACCACGTGGATGGAGCCCCAAGCCGAGGAGCTCATGGCCGATTGCTTCAGCAAAAACATGATCGACAAGGACGAGTACCCGCAGACAGCGGAGCTGGAAAGGCGCTGCGTCAACATCATCGGCAACCTCTGGCACGCTTCCGGACCAGCGACCGGCTGCTCGACCACGGGATCTAGCGAAGCCTGCATGCTCGGCGGCCTGGCCCTGCTGTGGCGCTGGCGCGCCCGCCAGACCCCGGCGCAGGCGCGGCCGAACCTGGTGATGAGCGCGGGCGTCCAGGTCTGCTGGGAGAAGTTCTGCCGCTACTGGCAGGTCGACCCCCGGCTTGTGCCAATGGAGCCCGGCCGACTGCACCTGACGGGCACTGAGGCGGCGGCGCACTGTGACGAGAACACCATCGGCGTCGTCGCGATCCTCGGCTCCACCATGGATGGCAGCTACGAGCCGGTGGCGGAGATCGCCGCCGCCCTCGACGATCTGCACGGGCGCACCGGGCTGGACGTCCCGATCCACGTCGACGCGGCCTCGGGCGGATTCGTCGCCCCGTTCCTGGTACCTGACCTGGAGTGGGATTTCCGGCTGCCGAGGGTGGCCTCGATCAACACCTCAGGGCACAAATACGGCCTGGTGTACCCGGGCGTCGGCTGGATTATCTGGCGCGATGCCGCCGCCTTGCCCGAGGACCTGATCTTCAACGTGAACTACCTCGGCGGCGAGATGCCGACCTTCGCGCTGAACTTCTCCCGGCCAGGCGCCCAGGTGGCGGCACAGTATTACAACTTCCTGCGCCTCGGCTTCGACGGCTACCGCCAGGTCCAGCTGGACTGCCAGCAGCTGGCGAAGCATCTCGCCGCCGAGATCGCCGCCATCGGCCCGTTCGAGCTGCTCTCAGACGGCAGCGACCTGCCGGTACTCACGTTCCGGCTGGCCGACCCGGCCGCGGCCGGCTACAGCGTGTTTGACCTATCCGAGCGGCTCCGGCTGCGCGGCTGGCTGGTTCCCGCCTACACCTTCCCGGAGAACATGCAGGACACTGCCGTGCTGCGGATCGTCGTGCGGAACGGCTTCTCTCGTGACCTCGCCGACCTTCTGATCAGCGACTTGCGCACGCAGGTCAAGGTTCTCGATGCCGCCCCGCAGGTGCCAGTGCCACTGCTGCCCGAGGGCCAGCGGAGCGCCTTCGCGCACTGACCCCTAGGCGCCTTTGCGGAGGCGGGCGAGCGCCTCGGCCAGGATCGCGGCGCCGTCGGTGTCGTTGCGCCGCTCCTTCACGTAGGCCAGGTGCGTCTTGTAGGGCTCGGCGTGCGGCGGAGCGGGCGGGCTTGCCTCGTCCTGGCCGGCGGGCAGGCCGCAGCGCGGGCAGTCCCAGAACTCCGGGATGGCCGCATCGCAGGCGAAGCTGGGAACCGTCTCGTGCCGATTGCAGCACCAGAACGAAACCCGGACTCGCGGAGCCGCTTCGCCGCGCTCGGCCTCACCCATCGGCCCAGCCCCGACACGGCTGCCGCGAATGGCGTTGCCACTACTCACTGCTCACTCCTTGCTCAAAGACGCGGTCATCATGCCGCCGAACTATTAGTGCTTGTCCAAGATCCCAAGCACAACGATGCAGACGAACCAGATGACGCCAGTGAAGATCGTGATCCGGTCGAGGTTGCGCTCCACGACCGAGGAAGAGCCAAGCGAGGATGAGATGCCGCCGCCGAACAGGTCCGACAGGCCGCCGCCTTTGCCCTTGTGCAGCAGGACGAGCAGCACCATCAGCAGGCTTGTGAGGATCAAGATCACGGAGAATGCGAGGGTCACTGGGTTACTCGTCTCTCATCTGAGGGCCGCGCCCTGTTCACGATACCTGCAGATCTTGACGAAATCACCGGCATCGAGGCTCGCGCCGCCGACTAGCGCGCCGTCGACGTCCGGCTCGGCCATGATCGCAGGCATGTTGTCGGGCTTCACTGACCCGCCATACAGGATACGCGCAGTAGCCGCCACCGTGTCCCCCTGAACGGCCGAAATCCGATTCCGGATGGCGGCGCACACCTCCTGCGCGTCCGCGGGGGTGGCGACCTCACCGGTACCGATCGCCCAGACCGGCTCATAGGCGATGACCAGCTTGGCGACCTGCTCGGCCGACAGGGCGGCCAGCCCGCCGTCTAGCTGGCCCAGGGTATAGGCCAGGTGCTCGCCCGCCTGGCGGACGGCCAGCGGCTCGCCGACGCACAGCACCGGCGTCATCTCGCGCCCGAGAACGGCCCGCACCTTGGCATTGACCAGGGCGTCGTCCTCGTGGTGGTGCTGCCGCCGCTCTGAGTGCCCGGCCAGGACGAAAAGGCAGCCGAGCTTGGCAAGCATCCGGGCCGAGATGTCGCCGGTGTAGGGGCCGTCCTCGTTCGGCGAGACGTCCTGGGCCCCGTGAACCAGCCGCAGCTTGTCCCCGTCGATGAGCGTCTGGACGCTGCGCAGCGAGGTGAAGGGCGGCAGGACCACGATGTCGGCGGCGATGAAGTCCTTGTCGGTCAGGCCCCAGCCCAGCTTCTGGGTCAGCGCGATGGCCTCGAAGTGGTTGTTGTGCATCTTCCAGTTGCCGATGATCAGCGGCTTCCTGGCGTCCCTCGCCGTCACGCCAGCGCCGCCAGGCCTGGCAGCATCGTGCCCTCGAGGTACTCCAGGCTGGCCCCGCCACCGGTCGAGATGTGGCTGAACGCGTCATCTGGGAGCCCGAGGCGGCGGACCGCGGCCGCGGAGTCGCCGCCGCCGACGACCGTGAGGCCGGGCAGCTTGCCGATCGCCTCAGCGACGGCCTGCGTGCCGCCCGCGAAGGCGGGGAACTCAAACACGCCGACCGGGCCGTTCCAGAAGACCGTGGCCGCATCGGCGAGCTTGGCGGCGAACAGCTCCCTGGTAGCCGGGCCCATGTCGAGGCTCTCCCGGTCGGCCGGGAACGCCGTCACCGGGTACACCTCGTGCTCGGCGTCGGGCGCGAAATCGACCGCCCCGACCAGGTCGACGGGCAGGACGAGTTCGACGCCGCGGGCGGCCGCGTCCGCCATGACCTTCCGCACGTCATCGAGGCGATCGGCTTCCAGCAGCGATTTGCCCACCTCGTAGCCCTGGGCCTTCAGGAAGGTGTAGGACATGCCGCCGCCGATCAGGATCCGGTCGGCCTCGTCCAGCAGGTTCGCGATGACCGCGAGCTTGTCGGATGGCTTGGCCCCGCCAAGCACGACCACATACGGCCGGGCGGGGTCGTGGGTCAGATGCTCCAGCACCGCGACTTCGTCCACGACCAGGTCCCCGGCCGCGTGCGGCAGCAGGGCCGGCAGGTCGTAGACGCTGGCGTGCTTGCGGTGCAGCGCACCGAACCCGTCACCCACGTAGACGTCGGCCAGCTCGGCCAGCCGGCCTGCCAGCTCGGCCCGCGCGGCGTCGTCCTTGCTCGTCTCGGCCGGCTCGAACCTGATGTTTTCCAGCATGGCCACGTCACCGTCAGCCAGGCCGGCCGCAACCGCCCTGGCCGAGTCGCCGGCGACGTCAGTGGCCAGCGGCACCGGGGCACCGAGCAGCTCTGCCAGTCTGGCGGCAACGGGTGCGAGCGACGGGCCGCCCGCGACCCGCTCGGCGTAACTGTCGCCCTTCGGCCGCCCCAGGTGGGCGGTGATCAGGACCCGCCCGCCCCGTTCCCTTAGCTTGCTGATCGTCGGGAGACTGGCCCGGATCCGGCCGTCGTCCGTAATCGTGGTGCCGTCCATCGGCACGTTCAGGTCGGCCCGCAGCAGCACGACCTTCCCGGCGACCGCCAGCGAGTCGAGGCCGTTCATGAGCGGGCGGGGAGATTCGATCCGACGAGAGCGGCCAGGTCGGCGAGGCGGTTGGAGTAGCCCCACTCGTTGTCGTACCAGCCGATGACCTTGACCTGATCCCCGAAGGCCATGGTCAGCAGCGAGTCGAAGGTGCAGGAGTACGGCGTGCCGACGATGTCCGACGACACGATCGGGTCCGCGGTGTAGTGCAGGTAGCCCTTCAGCGGGCCGTCTGCGGCGGCCTGGTACGCGGCGTTGACCTCCGCGACGCTGACCTCGCGGTCCAGCTGCACGACCAGGTCGGTAACCGAGCCGTCCATCACCGGCACCCGCATCGCCAGGCCGTCCAGCTTGCCCTTCAGCTCCGGCAGCACGAGGGCAGTGGCCTTGGCCGCGCCGGTGGTGGTCGGGATGTTGTTCTGCGCCGCGGCCCTGGCCCGGCGCAGGTCCGCATGCGGGAAGTCCAGGATGACCTGGTCATTGGTGTAGGCGTGGATCGTCGTCATCAGGCCCTTGCGGATCCCGAAGCTGTCGTTCAGCACCTTCGCCATGGGCGCGACGCAGTTGGTCGTGCAGGAGGCGTTGGAGATGATGTTGTGCTGCGCCGGATCGTAGGACTCGTCGTTGACGCCCATCACGATCGTGATGTCCTCGCCCTTAGCCGGGGCCGAAATGATCACCTTGCGCGCCCCGCCGGCCAGGTGCTTGCCCGCGTCTTGCGCACTGGTGAACCGCCCGGTCGACTCGATCACGACGTCGACGCCCAGATCGCCCCACGGCAGCTGCGCCGGGTCGCGCTCGGCGAGCATCCTGATCGAGTGCCGGCCAACCCGGATCACGTCGCCGTCCGCGGTCACTTCGTCGGCCAGCGTGCCGAGAAGCGTGTCGTATTTGAGCAGGTGCGCGCAGGTGGCCAGGTCGCCGAGGTCGTTCGCCGCGACGATCTCGATGTCGCTGCCGCCTGCGTGAACGGCCCGCCAGAAGTTCCGCCCGATCCGGCCGAACCCGTTGATCCCTACCCGGACACTCACTGAAATGCGCTCCCTCTCCCTAGTCCGCCGTCGAAACCTTACCGCTTATGCTGTCTGCCGTGATGTTCGGTATCAGCAGGTTGTCATCCCGGCCGGCTGGCCGGCAGAGCAGCCTCGTGGCGCTCGGCCTCGCCGTGGCCACCGCCCTCGTCGGGGCCATCCTGTGGGGCCTGGTCGCGCTGCTGGTACACCGTCAGCTCTCCCTGCTGGGCCTGCTGATCGGCGGCGGCGTCGGCCTCGCCGTCGCCAGGTACCGGCCAGGCCACCTGCCGACCATCGTCGCCGGGGCGGTCATCGCGGTGGCCGGGTGCGCGCTCGGCACGTTCCTGGCCATCGTGTTCGCGCTCCTGCACGAGCAGGTCAGCCTCGGCACGGTGCTGGGCAACCTCAGCGTGGTGGCTCACGGCTACCCGAGCGCCGTCGGAGTGCTCGGCCTCGTTTTCTGGCTCCTCGCCGCGTTCGCCGCCGTCCAGGTGCCGTTGCGCGCCCAGCGCCAGGGCTAGCGCCCGGCGGCGGCTAGGGCACCAGCATGTCCGCGGTCAGGGTCGCCTCGGTGTTCGGCACGCCGAGCTCCACGGCGCGGCGGTCGGCGAGCGCGAGCAAGCGCCGGATCCGGCCCGCGATCGCGTCCTTGGTCAGGGCCGGGTCGGCCAGCTGGCCCAGCTCCTCCAGGCTGGCCTGCCGGTGCTTGATCCGGAGTTCGCCCGCGATGATCAGGTGATCGGGCGCCTCGGGCCCGAGGATCTCCAGCGCGCGCTCGACCCGCGCGCCGGCCGCTACGGCGGCCCGCGCGCTGCGTCGCAGATTGGCGTCGTCGAAGTTGGCCAGCCGGTTCGCCGTTGCCCGGACCTCGCGGCGGATCCTGCGCTCCTCCCAGGCCAGTACGCTGTCGTGCGCGCCTAGCCTGGTCAGCAGCGCGCTGATCGAGTCGCCGTCACGGACCACGACCCGGTCCACGCCGCGCACGTCGCGTGCCTTGGCATGGATCTTGAGCCGCCGGGCGGCACCCACCATGGCCAGCGCGGCCTCCGGACCGGGGCAGGTGATTTCGAGCGACATTGACCTGCCCGGCTCGGTCAGGCAGCCATGCGCCAGGAACGCTCCCCGCCAGGCGGCCTCGCAGTCGCAGGTGGTGCCGGAGACCACCTGGCGCGGCAGCCCGCGTACCGGGCGGCCATGGTTGTCCACCAGGCCGGACTGCCGGGCGAGGCTCTCGCCGTCGGCGCGCACACGGACGAGGTAGCGGTTGCCCTTGCGCAGTCCGCCGGGGGCCAGCACCACCAGGTCGGACGTGTGCCCGAACACCTCGGCGATGTCCTTGCGCAGGCGGCGCGCCGCGGCCCCGGTGTCGAGCTCAGCCTCCACGACGATGCGGCCGGCCGCCAGGTGCAGACCGCCGGCGAATCGCAGGATGGTCGACACCTCGGCCTTGCGGCAGCACGGCTTCAGCACGCTGACCCTGCTGAGCTCATCCTTGACCAGGCTGGTCAGCGCCATCGGTCTCACTCCCCCTCAAATATCTGCGCGAATGTGCCCGCCAGGCGCCGCGGGTCGTGCCGCGCCGACCCGTCACCGACGGCCAGGTCGGCCAGCACCAGACGGGCGCCGAGCTGACCGGCCGCCTTTTCCAGCTCCGCCGTCGCACCACGGACCGCGACCCGGTCAGCGAGCACGACGTCGATCGCCAGATCAGGTGCGTGGTCCGCCAGGACCTCCAGGTGGGCATGCGGCGAGAACCCCTCGGTCTCACCGGGTTGTGGCGCCAGATTCAGCGCTACCAGCCTCCGCGCTCGAGTGCCAACCAGCGCCGCGGCCAGGTCCGGCACCAGCAGGTGCGGAAGCACGCTGGTGAACCACGAGCCAGGCCCGAGCACCACCCAGTCCGCCGCCCCGATCGCCTGGACGGCTTCCGGGCACGCGGGCGGGTCAGCGGGTATTAGTGATACCGACCGTACCCGTCCGGTGGTCGTCGCGCAGGCGACCTGACCGACAGCGATGCTCACCTCGTCCGGCCTGTCCGGATCTGCCCCCTGAACTTCGGCCACCAAGTCCAGCGGGACCGCTGACATCGGCAGCACGCGGCCGTGCGCGCCCAGCAGTCTGCCGACCCAGTCCAGGCCCTGGACGGTGTCGCCGAGCAGTTCCCACAGCGCGACGATGAGCACGTTGCCGACGGCATGCCCCGCCAGCCCGCCCTCGCCCTCGCCCTCGCCCTCGCCCTCCAGCGGAGCACCGCCGAACCGGTGCTGGATCACCCGGCTCCAGGTGGTGCCCCAGGCGTCGTCACCGCACAGCGCTGCCAGGGCCATCCGCAAGTCGCCAGGCGGCAGGACGCCGAACTCGCGACGGAGCCGACCACTGGACCCGCCGTCGTCGGCCACCGTGACGATCGCGGTCAGGTCCCTGGTGACCCGGCGCAGGCCCGAAAGCGAGGCGTGCAGGCCGTGCCCGCCGCCGAGCGCCACGACGCGCCGACTCTGCGGGCGGCCTGGCGGGAGGTGCTCGGGCACGCGCGCTCGCGTCTACTCGCGGCCCAGGTCGCGATGCGTGACCTGGATTCCGGGCCAGGTCTGCGATAGGCGGCTGGCCATTTCGTCCGCCATCACGACGCTACGGTGCTTGCCGCCGGTGCAGCCGACCGCCACCAGCACGAAGTGCCGGCCCGTCTTGTCATACCCGGCCAGCGCGATCTGCACGGCGCTGACGAACGCGTCGACGAAGTCCCGCGCGCCCGGCTGCTCCAGCACGTAGTCGATGACGGGAGCGTCCAGGCCCGTCTGCGGGGCCAGGTCCGGCACCCAGTGCGGGTTGGGCAGGAACCGGCAGTCGGCCACCATGTCGGCGTCCACCGGCAGGCCGTACTTGAACCCGAACGACACGACGCTGACCCGCAGCGTGGCGTCGGCCTCGGTGGCGAACGTATCCCGCATCCGGGATCGCAGCTCGTGCACGTTCAGCTCGGTGGTGTCCAGCACCAGGTCTGCCTCGGCGCGCATGCCCTGGAGCAGTTCGCGCTCGGCCGCGATCCCGTCCGCGACGCGGGCGCCCTCCTGGAGCGGATGCGGCCGGGAAACGCTGTCGAACCTGCGGACCAGCGTCTCGTCGGAGGCCTCCAGGAACACCACGTACGGCCGGACGCCGCGGGCGTTCAGGTCACCGATCGCGGACTTCAGGTCGGTCGAGAACGCGCGGCTGCGGATGTCGACGACCGCGGCCAGCCTCGGCACCGCTCCCCTGGCCCGCCTGGCCAGGTCCGCCATGGTGGGCAGCAAGTCGGCCGGCAGGTTGTCTGCGACGAACCAGTCGAGGTCCTCGAGCGCCTTGGCCGCCGTACTGCGCCCGGCGCCGGACAGCCCGGTGATGATCACGATCTCCTGCTGCCCGTCCTGCTGCACCGGCTCGTGCTGCAGCGCATCGTCAGCGTTCATGGTCGGCGCCCCCTGGCTCTTGCTCTACTGCTACTGGCTCACGCTGTGCTGGCTCATTAAGGGCTGGCTCATTGAGGGCTGGGCCGTTGAGGGCCCGGTGTACCGCTTCCGCGGTCCGCAGGCCGAATCCGGGCAGCGCGGCGATGTCCTGCACCGTCGCCGCGCCGAGCTTGCGCACGGAGCCGAACTGCCGCAGCAGCGTAGCCCGCCGCGCTGGCCCGAGGCCAGGCACGCCGTCCAGTTCGCTCGCCGTCAGCGCGGCCGAGCGCCTGGCCCGGTGATAGGTGATGGCGAACCGGTGCGCCTCGTCGCGGATGCGCTGGAGCAGGTACAGGCCCTCGCTGCTGCGCGGCAGGATGACAGGCCCGTCCTCGCCAGGCAGCCAGACCTCCTCCAGCCGCTTGGCCAGGCCGCAGACCGCGATGTCCACCACGCCTAGGTCCTCGAGCGCCCGCACCGCCGCGCCGACCTGCGCCGGGCCACCGTCGATCACCAGGAGGTTGGGCGGGTAGGCGAATTTACGCCGCGGCTCCGGGTCGCCGGGGGGCAGCTCGTCCGGGTCGGCCGTCGCCGTGGCCGCCTGCTCCTCGAGGAACCGGCGGAATCGCCGGGTGATCACCTCGTAGATAGCCGCGACGTCGTCGGTGCCGTCCAGGCCCCTGATCGCGAACCTGCGGTACTCGGACTTGCGGGCCAGGCCGTCCTCGAACACGACCATCGACGCGACGACGTGGGTGCCCTGGAGGTTCGAAACGTCGTAGCTCTCGATCCGCAGCGGCGCCTCGTCCAGGCCAAGCGATTCCTGGATCTCGTTCAGCGCCACGCTGCGGGTGGTCAGGTCGCTGGCACGGCGGGTCTTGTGCAGAGCCAGCGACTGCCCGGCATTGCGGGCCACGGTGTCCAGCAGCGACTTCTTGTCGCCGCGCTGCGGCACCCGCAGGCTCACCCGGCCGGCCCGCCGGGCTCCGAGCCACTCCTCCATGGTCGCGGCGTCGGGCGGCAGCGCGGGCACGAGGACCTCCCGCGGGATGCGAGCCGAGCGACCCGACCGTGAGCCGTCGTCGCGGACCGGATCCTCGTCGTAGACCTGGCCGAGGAAGTGCTCGACGAGTTCGGCGGTCGTGATGTCCTCGACCTTGTCCACGACCCAGCCACGCTGGCCGCGGACCCGGCCGCCGCGCACGTAGAAGACCTGAACAGCTGCCTCAAGCTGGTCCTCGGCCAGCGCGATCACGTCGCAGTCAGTGCCGTCGGGCAGCACGACGGCCTGCTTTTCCAGCGCCCGCTGGAGCGCCTGGATGTCGTCTCGCAGCCGCGCGGCCCGCTCGTACTCCTCGGCCGCGGCGGCGCCGCGCATCTCCGCCTCGAGCCTCTTGATGAACCGGCCCGTCTGGCCGGCCATGAAGTCGCAGAACTCCTCGGCCAGCTGCCGGTGCTCGGCGGCGTCGATACGGCCCACGCAGGGAGCCGAGCACTTGCCGATGTAGCCCAGCAGGCAGGGCCGGCCGATCTGCCCGGCGCGCTTGAAGACCCCTGCCGAGCAGGTGCGCACCGGGAAGACCCGCAGCAGCGTGTCCACCGTGTCGCGGATCGCCCAGGCGTGCGAGTACGGGCCGAAGTAGCGGACGCCGCGGCGCTTGGCGCCCCGCATGACCTGGACCCGCGGGAACTCCTCGTTCATCAGCACGGCCAGGTACGGATAGCTCTTGTCGTCCCGGTAGCGGACGTTGAACCTCGGGTCGAACTCCTTGATCCAGGAGTACTCAAGCTGGAGCGCCTCGACCTCGGTGCCGACCACCGTCCAGTCGACCCGCGCCGCGGCGCGCAGCATCGACTGGGTGCGCGGATGCAGGCCAAGGAAGTCGGCGAAGTACGAATTCAGGCGGGACCGCAGGTTCTTGGCCTTGCCGACGTAGATGACCCGGCCGCGCTCATCACGGAACCGGTAGACCCCGGGACCCTCAGGGATTGAGCCGGGTGCCGGCCGGTAACTTGCCGGATCTGCCACAGCTCAACTCTATGGCTAGTCTCCAGCTTCAGCGTGCGCAGCGCGCAGGAGCGCAAGCACCTCTGACTCCCGGTACCGCCGGTGCCCGCCTAGCGTCCGGACGGACGTCAGCCTGCCATCCCGTGCCCACCTGGTCACCGTCTTGGGATCGACCCGGAACATGGCTGCCACCTCCGCAGGCGTCAGCAGCCGCTCGGCATCCGGGATTGTCCTACCGCTCATCCGGACCGCCTCTCGCGAACTTCTTAATAGCCGTAATACCGAAAAAACCCTCCAGCTAACCCTCGGCGGCCCGTGAGTATTCGGCGGGCGCGAAGAAGACCACGACGGCCAGGTCCTCGGCTATGTCGGTGAAGTGGTGCACCTCACCAGCGGGCACGTAGATCACCGAGCCCGGCCGGACCTCGACCGTGTCCCCGGCCGACTCGAGCCTGGCCCGGCCGGCCGTGACGACGTAGATCTCATCTTCAGTATGCGGTGACTGCTCGTCGGTACTGCCGGCCGGCAGGGAGTAGGTGCCCGCGCTGAGGTCTGCGGCACGCAGGTGCTCCACCCAGCTTGCACGTTCCCCCGCCGGCGGCATCGTGAACTCCCCGGCTCCGGCAATCACCTTCATCTGCCCAGTTCCTCCTGCGGATCGCGCCACATGAGCCAGAGCGTAGGCCCGCCCCCAGGAACGGTGAGCTCCCCGATAACCGCGAAGCCGTGCCGCTCGTAAAACGGCACGTTCCGCTCCTTGCTCGACTCCAGGTACGCGGGCAGCCGGGCCGCGTCGCAGCGGGAGAGGCGCGAGCGCAGCAGTTCGCCTCCGACGCCGGTCCCCTGCACCGGCGGATCGGTGCCAATCCCGGACAGATACCAGTGCGGCCTGCTCGGGTGGACGCGCAGCAGCGCGCCGTACACAGCGCTCGCCGCCGGCAGCCGGGATCCCAGCGTGAGCAACACGCCGGGCAGCGCCAGGATCTGGCGCCACAGCGGCGGCCGCCAGGTGTCAGGCGGCAGCCAGATCGCCGCGCCGAGCACAGCACCACCCATCGCGGCGACCTCAGTGCCCTGATACCGGAGGCCGGACCCGCGCAGCGAGGCAGCGAAGAATGGCGGCAGCCGACGCCGGCGCATCCGCTCGTCCGGGAAGATCCACCTCATCACCGGGTCGTCGTCAAACGCACGGACGAGCATCGCCACGGTCGCCGTCAGATCAGCGCGCACAAACGGGCGGACAGTCCTGATTTCGCCGCTCGTGTGCGTCATCTTCGCAGGCTACTCGTGCGTCACAAGGATGACCTCGAGGGTGCGGGGCCCGTGCACGCCCTCGACCCGTTCCAGCTCGATGTCACTGGTCGCCGACGGGCCGCTGATCCACGTCAGCGGCCTGGTGGCGGAGGCCGCCAGCCGGGCCACCGCCTCTGGCACCAGGTGCACGACCTGATCCGCGGCCACGATGCACAGGTGATAGTCGGGAACGAGGGAGACGGCTCGCCGACCCTGGTCCGGCGAGCCATCGAGGATGATCGTGCCGGTTTCGGCTACGGCCACCGCCGCGCGAGTGATGACGGCGTCGAACGAGTCAAGTTCCGCGGCGGTAAGCCGGTCGTCTACGGTGACCTCGGCGAATTCCGGCAGCGGCAGTCGCAGCTCCGGTGGGACCACGACAGTACGGGCGTCGCGCCGCTGCAGCGCCGATCTGATCTCATCGGCCAGTATCGCCGGCGTGGCGATGCGCACCAGAGCGCGGTAGTCCGTCAGCCGCTCGGCGAGCAGGCTGAGAAGCGCCTCGCCATACAGTTCGCCTCGCTCGCGATACGCAACCACGGGGGGCTCCACCAGGCGTGGGTGCGATGCCGATGCTGCGTCCGGACCGGAACCGGCAGGACCGGCACCGCCGTTCCCGCTGGCAGCCCGGATCCTGGCCATCACCTCGTCGCGGGCGCTCACGGCGCATCCTGGTGTCCGGTGTCGCCGTGCCCGGTGTCGCGGTGCCCGGTGTCGCGGTGCCCGGTCTTCCCGCGCCCGGTGCTCCCGCGCTCGCTGCGCCACCACTGCCGGAATGTCTGCGACGGCGGCAGCGGCGCATCCCGCGCCCTGGTCCAGGCTGCGAGCGGCGGCGGCAGAGCGGTGATCTTGCCGCGCCTGCCCAGCAGCCGCCCGGCGCGCCCGGCGGCCTGGGCCGCGGCAAACCGGCGGGGGTCCGCCATCACCCAAGAGGCGGCGGCCATCGTGATGGCCTCGGCTGATGGCACCCGGTGCGTCCGGCGGGACTCCTCGACATGCCGGGCGCGCAGGTGCACCAGCAGCGACGGGATGTCGATCTTTACCGGGCAGACGTCGTAGCAGGCGCCGCACAGTGACGACGCGTACGGCAAGGACGCGTTGTCCTCGATGCCCGTGAGCTGTGGCGACAGCACTGCGCCGATCGGCCCCGGGTAGACCGAGCCGTACGCGTGGCCGCCGGTCCGCTCGTACACCGGGCACACGTTCAGGCACGCCGAGCAGCGGATGCAGTGCAGCGCCTCCCGGCCTACCGGATCGGCCAGTGCTGCGGTCCGGCCATTGTCCAGCAGCACCAGGTGCACCGACTGCGGCCCGTCACCCGGCGTCACGCCGGTCCACATCGAGGTGTAGGGGTTCATCCGCTCGCCGGTCGACGA
>DASXKI010000146.1:0-2416 GCA_036496945.1 Streptosporangiaceae bacterium
CGCTCAGCTCATTGCCCAGCGAGATAATGTCGCGCGGGATCATCCTCGTGTGGCTGAGCAGGTAATCCTCGATCGCTTCGTCCCCGTCGAGTCCCTGGCAGTCGCCGTTGATCCCGAGCCAGTCGCAGATCGTGGGGGGCCCGGTGCTGGTGCGCCGCATCAGCAGTGACGGCGGCAGCCGCTTCAGCTTCTGCTCGAGCAGGTAGAGCAGCGACTCGCGGTCCCAGGTCAAGACCCGGATGTGCGGTTCGTTGTAGTACCGCGGCGCGTGTTCTGACAGGTACACCGATGACATGACGATGTCGCGGATGCAGATGACGACGTGCAGCCGGCCGCCCAGCTTGTGATCGCGGAGCAGCCGCATGACCTGATAGAAAAGCCCTTCGTGGCATTTCAGCCAGTACATCGGGGCGTGGCTGAACTCCTCGTCCACCGCGTCGAGGTAGAAATAGACCGGCTTGCAGTGGCTGACAATCTCGCCGAGCAGGTCCTCGAGGTCGTCCCAGAGCGGATCGTCGAGGTACGCGGACAGCTGATGGGCGGTCTGCCGCTGATTGATGATGTCTCGCACCGCGCTGTAGATCGACCGAGGCCGGATGAAGTCATCGAGCAGCCGGGTGTACGACTTCTCGAGTTCTTCGGCCTCCTCGTCGCGTACCTGCGGGCGCAGTTCGGGATTGCGCAGCAGGTGCGAGGCCAGCGACCGCATGATCGCGCGCTCCCAGATCTGCATCCACTTCTCGACCAGGACGCGATCAGAGAACCACTGGCACGCCTTCACGATGACTTCGGTCTTCGGCAGGCTCTGCTGTGGCCCATCGGCGTAGACAGACTCCTGATGTGCCTGAAAATCCTGCAGGCGTCGCAGGTAGACCGTCTTGCCGGCCCCGAGCTTCCCCACGATGACGCGCACCATCGAGTCGTTAGCCCGGGTCGCGAGGTGGCCATACGCCGGATTACCGCCGAAATCGACGAACTCGCTGATTAGGTCCTCGATGTCGGCGCGCGACCCGTCCGGATTGCCGAAAGGCCCCACAGGGTCAAGCCGACGCCGCCTGCTTGGCATGTTCTCTCTCCCACGGGAATCGTACCCGTGAGATTTATGACCCGTCAGCGCCGGCCTGGGTGGAATCAGGGACCGGTGTCCAGGTGGCGGGTTGGTAGGCGGGGCCGCCGTCGTTCAGCAGCCGCTCGGCCTCGGCGTGCACCGCCTCGACGGGCTGCTCCAGGTTGAGCGGCTTGCGGAACGGCTGCCGCACGTCGCGCTCGATGCGCAGGTAGACCTCGCCGCGGTTGCCCTCGGGGTCGAAGAAGTAGATGCCGTAGGCGTTGCCGTGGGTGACTTCCTGCTGGATGGGGACGCCCTCTTCCTTGAACCGCTGGTGGTAGGCCTGCAGCGTCTCCACCGAGTCCACCCGCCAGGAGATCTGGTGCGGCAGCATCGACCCGGGCGGCGCGGTGCGGCCGCGCTGCAGGACGAACTCGTGGTGCTCGACGTCCGGCTGGGCGCTGAAGAAGACGATGCCCTGCTCCTCATCCTCGTCGGTGACGGTCAGGCCGATCACGCGCTCGTAGAAGTCGCGCATCGCCGGCAGGTCAGTCACCCAGAGCCCGGTGTGGCCGAGGCCGAGAATCGCCACGTTGCACCTCTTTCGTCTAAGGAACGCCTTCTATTCTCCTTCGCCAGGGCGGCGTCGGCGGCGGCTGCCTGCTCCGCCTTGTGATGCGCCATTAACCCAGCTGGTCGCGGCGGCGGGTCAGGTAGGCGATCTCGGCGGTGTTGCCCGCCAGCTCGATGGCTTTGCCGTACGCCGCGCGCGACTCCTGACTGCGGCCCAGCCGGCGCAGCAGGTCGGCGCGGGTCGCATGGTAGAGGTGATAGCCGGCCAGCTTGCCCTCAAGACGGCCGACGGCCGCCAGCGCCACCTCCGGGCCGTCAAGCTCGGCGACCGCGATGGCCCGGTTGAGGGCGATGATCGGCGAGGGGTCGAGGTGGACGAGCTGGTCGTAGAGGGCGACGACCTGCGACCAGTCGGTGGCGCGCACGTCGCGGGCGGAGGTGTGCACGGCGCTGATCGCCGCGAGGATCTGGTAGCGGCCCGGAGCCACGCCGGCGGCGGCAGCTGCCAGGCGCTCGCGCACCAGCCGGTGACCCTCGGCGATCAGCGCCGCGTCCCAGGTCCCGCGGTCCTGCTCGCCGAGGGTGACCAGTTCGCCGTCCGCCGAGACCCGGGCGGTGCGGCGGGCATCGGTGAGGAGCATCAGCGCCAGCAGCCCGGCCACCTCACCGTCGTCCGGCATGAGGGCACGAATCAGGCGGGTGAGCCGGATCGCCTCGGCGGTCAGGTCGTGACGTACCGGATCGGGTCACCGGAGTACAGCAACAGCTGAGCCTCCTGTGCTTGCCGTCGCGCTT
>DASXKI010000147.1:0-19824 GCA_036496945.1 Streptosporangiaceae bacterium
CCTCGACGACGTTGTTGTCCGCCTGGCAGAGGACCGAGCAGCGTCGCGCATCTCTGCCGGTACCAAGGTCGACGACCTGGCACCCGCCGTCCGGATGCGACGATAGAACCGGATCTTGCTGAGGACCGTTAGCTGGGGGCCATTGGCTGGGGACTATCGGCCCTAGCCCGGTAGCGGCGTGCCCGGTTGGATAGCAGCCGGATGGCTGCGGTGTCGCAGCTGGGGACGGGGAGAGCGAGGCAATTGCATGGCCACTGAGGGCAGCTGCCGACAGCGGGTGGTCGTCGGCGTAGACGGCTCGGCCGAGTCGGTCGAGGCAATGCGATGGGCGGCCGCCTACGCCACGGCGACCAGAGCGACTATCGACGCGGTCCTGTCCTGGCATTACCCGGCAGCGGTTGGCGTGGCGGCCCGGGTCGCGGCTAAGCCCGTTGACGACGACGTTCGCACGAGCATGCTGGCGGTGATGGAGAAAGCGCTGACCGAGGTCTTCGGCACCACCGCGCCAGACAATGTGCACACGAAGATCACTTACGGCCACCCGGCCGTGGTGCTGGTCGACGAGTCGCAGAACGCCGATCTCCTCGTTGTCGGTAACCGCGGCCAGGGCGCGTTCGCCGGAATGCTGACGGGCTCGGTCAGCACTCACCGCGTGAGTAACGCCCACTGCCCCGTCGTCGTGGTGCGCGGTGCGGCATGACCGCCGTGATGCAGACCGCGTCTCTTTCACAGGCCGATGCTCAGGTCCTCGACAGGTACTGGCGGGCCGCCAACTACCTGTCGGTCGGGCAGATCTACCTAATGGACAACCCGCTCCTGACCGAGCCGCTGCGGCCTGACCAGATCAAGCCGCGCCTGCTGGGCCACTGGGGCACAACCCCGGGCCTGAATTTCATCTGGGCGCATCTCAGCCGGGCCATCAAGGTCCGTGACGTGCCGATGATGATCGTGATCGGGCCCGGCCACGGCGGCCCGGCGGCGCTGGCCAACACATGGCTGGAAGGCAGCTACACCGACGTCTACCCCAATGTGCAGCGCGACGCGGCTGGCATGCAGCACCTGTTCCGCCAGTTCTCCTTCCCGGGCGGCGTGCCGAGCCACGTATCGCCGGAGACGCCAGGGTCCATCCACGAGGGCGGCGAGCTCGGCTACTCGCTGTCACACGCCCACGGTGCCGCCTTCGACAACCCCGATCTGATCGTGGCGTGCGTCGTAGGCGACGGCGAGGCCGAGACCGGCCCGCTCGCCACCAGCTGGCACTCACACCGCTTCATCAACCCGGCCAGCGACGGCGCCGTGCTGCCCATCCTGCATCTCAATGGCTGGAAGATCGCCAATCCTGCGGTGCTGGCCCGGCTGCCCGAGGACGAGCTGGATGCCCTGCTGCGCGGATACGGGTACGAGCCGGCGTACGTGACCGGCGATCGCGGCCACGTTCCTCATCTGGAGATGGCAACGACGCTCGACGCCGCGATTACGCGGATCCGCACCATCCAGGACCAGGCCAGGACCGGCCAACATCAGCCGGGCCAGCTGGAGCCTGGTGAGCCGCACGGTCAGCGCTGGCCGATGATCGTGCTGCGGACGCCGAAGGGCTGGACGGGGCCAGTAGAGGTCGACGGGCTGCCGGTTGAGGGCACCTGGCGCGCGCACCAGGTGCCGCTCGGCGAGGTGCGCACCAACCCGGCGCATCTGCGCCAGCTCGAGGAGTGGATGCGGTCGTACCGGCCAGCCGAGCTCTTCGGCGCCGACGGCAGGCCGCACGAGGACCTGGTCACGCTCGTGCCGACAGGCTCGCTGCGGCTCGGCTCGACCCCGCACGCCAACGGCGGTGTGCTGCTGCGTGACCTGGACCTGCCCGGATTCCGCGACTACGCAGTGCCAGTCACCTCCCCCGGCGCGAGCATGTCCGAGCCGACCCGGATACTCGGCGCGATGCTGCGCGACGTCCTGCGACACAACGCCGAGCAGCGCAACTTCCGCATCTTCGGCCCGGACGAGACCGAGTCCAACCGGCTCGGTGCCGTGCTCGAGGTGACGGGCAAGACCTGGGAAGAGGCGACGCTGCCGGTGGACGTGAACCTCGCGCCCGACGGCAGGGTCATGGAGATCCTGTCCGAGCACACATGCCAGGGCTGGCTAGAGGGTTATCTGCTGACCGGCAGGCACGGCCTGTTCTCCTGCTACGAGGCCTTCATCCACATCGTCGACTCGATGTTCAACCAGCACGCCAAGTGGCTGAAGGTAGCCAGGCACCTGCCCTGGCGCCGGTCAATTGCGTCGCTCAACATCCTGCTGACCTCGCATGTCTGGCGGCAGGACCACAACGGCTTCAGTCACCAGGATCCGGGCTTCATCGACCACGTCGTGAACAAGAAGGCCGAGGTCATCCGCGTCTACCTGCCGCCGGACACCAACACGCTGCTGTCGGTCGCCGACCACTGCCTGCGCAGCCGGGACTACGTCAACGTGATCGTGGCCGGCAAGCAGCCCAACCACGACTGGCTGGACATGGACGCGGCCGTCCTGCACTGCACTCGGGGCGCGGGCATCTGGGAGTGGGCGAGCGGCGACCGGGACGGGACCGAGCCGGACGTCGTGCTGGGCTGCGCCGGCGACGTGCCCACGCTGGAGATCCTGGCCGCGACCGACATACTCCGGCGCGAGCTGCCCGACCTGCACGTCCGGGTCGTCAACGTCGTGGACCTCATGCGGCTCCAGCCGGCGACCGAGCACCCGCATGGCATGAGCGACCCCGAGTTCAGCGGGCTCTTCCCGCCGAACCGGCCGGTGATCTTCGCCTATCACGGGTACCCCTCGCTGATCCACCGCCTCACCTACCGGCGCGCGGCTCACGATCAGTTCCACGTCCGCGGCTACAAGGAAGAGGGCACCACGACGACGCCGTTCGACATGGTCGTCATGAACGACATGGACAGGTTCCACCTGGTTATGGATGTCATCGACCGGGTGCCCGGCCTCGCCGAGCGGGCCGGCCAGCTGCGCCAGCGGATGGCGGACACGTTGGTCAGGCACCACGCCTGGATCCGCGAGCACGGCGATGACCTGCCCGAGGTCGCGAACTGGACCTGGGCGCAGGCGGAGTCGTAGCGAATCGCATGCCGATGACGCAGGCTGACAGCCGCGGCGATCGTGTGAAGACGCACGTCGTCGCCGTCAACGCGGGGTCGAGCAGCCTCAAGGTCGCCGTACTCGACGCCGACAACGGGCTGACGGACTCACTCGATCTGGAGGCCTGGGACGGCAGCCCGGATCATCGCGAGCTCACCGACTTCCTGACGAGCGCCTGCGCCGGTGCCGCCGTGGTCGGTCACCGCGTCGTGCACGGCGGCTCGGTGTTCAGCCAGGCGGTGCTCATCGACGACAGCGTCGTCCAGGCCATCGGCCAGCTGACCGACCTGGCGCCGCTGCACCAGCCGCGTGCCCTCGCGGGCATCGCGGCAGCGCGGCGAGCGCTGCCTGATACCCCGGCCGTCGCCTGCTTCGACACGGCATTTCACGCCGGCATGCCGGCGGCCGCCGCCCGGTACGCGCTGCCAGCGGCCTGGACGCAGCGGTTCGGGCTGCGCCGGTTCGGCTTCCATGGCCTGTCGCACGGATACGCGGCGCGGCGGGCCGCGGAACTGCTGGACTGCGAGGAGACACGCCTGCGCGTCGTTACCTGCCATCTCGGCGCGGGCGCCTCACTCGCCGCGGTCCACGGCGGCCGCAGCGTCGATACCACGATGGGCTTCACTCCCCTGGAGGGCCTGGTCATGGCCACCAGGAGCGGCAGCGTCGACCCCGGCCTGATCGTCTGGCTGTTGCAGCACGGCCAGCTTGCGCTGGACGAAGTCGCCGCAGGCCTGGAGCAGTCAGCCGGGCTGGCGGGGCTGTCGGGGCAGGCTTCGGGCGACATCCTGGACGTCCAGCAGGCCGCCGCGGCGGGCGATCAGGCAGCCGCGCTGGCGATCGAGGTGTACCTGCACCGGCTGCGGCGGGAGATCGCCGCCATGGCGGCCGCCATGAACGGACTGGATGCCATCGTGTTCACGGGCGGGATTGGCGAGCACAACCCGCGGATCCGCGCGGCGGCAGCGACGGGCCTGGAGTTCCTCGGCATCAGCGTGGACGCTGTCCGCAATGAGGCCACCGCGGACGCCGTCATCAGCGGCCCGCAGGCCGTCGTGCCCAGCCTCGTGATCACTGCCAGGGAGGACATCGAGATCGCCCGGCAGGCGCGCGCGGTGCTGATGCGCCCGAGCGGCGCCGCAAGAGGCTAGCGGGCGAGGCTAGCCGCGCTCGCTAGCTGGTTACGCGCCGTCGTTGTGCAGGACGGCTGCCCCGCTGAACCGGCCGTGGGCGAGATCCGCCAGCGCTGCAGGCGCGCTCGCCATCGGATAGCCGATAGTCGTCGGCCGGATGCCGAATCGGGCGGCGAGGGCGAGGAACTCCTGGCCATCGCGCCGGGTGTTCGCGGTGACACTGCGCACCTGGCGCTCCTGGAACAGGTCGTCGGCGTAGTTGATCTCCGGGATATCCGACAGCCAGATGCCGGCGATGGCCAGCGTGCCGCCGCGATCGAGCGCCCGCATGGCAACCGGGACGAGCTCGCCAGCCGGAGCGAACAAGATGGCACCATCGAGCGGCTCGGGCGGCGTGTCCGCCGCGTCGCCCACCGAGTCCGCACCCAGTTCGGCAGCTAGCTTGCGGTTGCCTTCGCCCCGTGTCAGCACGTGCACACGCAGCCCCTGATGCAGCGCGATCTGGGCAGTGATATGTGCGCTCCCGCCGAACCCGTAGATGCCGAGCCGGCCACCCGCAGGCACCTCGGCCCGCATCAGCGCCCGGTACCCGATGATGCCGGCGCAGAGCAGCGGCGCCGCGTGCTCGTCGTCGAGCGACTCAGGCAGCCGGTAGACGTAAGCCTCGTCTGCCACGCACGCGTCGGCGTAGCCCCCGTCGCGATCCCATCCGGTGAACGTCGGCTGGACGCACAGATTCTCCGCGCCGCGACGGCACCAGGTGCACGTCCCGTCGGTCCTGCCCAGCCACGGCACTCCTACCCGGTCGCCGACCGCGAACCGGCTTGCGTCAGCGCCGAGGGCGTCAACCCGGCCGACGATCTCGTGCCCGACGACGACCTCCGCACGCTTGGGCGGCAAGTCACACTCGGCCAGGTGCAGGTCGGTACGACAGACTCCGCAGCAGCTGATCCGCACGCGGATCTGGCCACGACCCGGCTGCGGCTCCGCGCGGTCCACGCGGCGCAGCGGGCCCTGGTCGATGGGCGCGCACCGCTCCACCACCCAGGCTCGCATGTCACCTCCGCCTCATCTGGCTAGCGCTGGCCGGCTCGCTGGCGGGTGAGCGCCGACCAGGCCCGCTACCTCGCTGGCGGGCCGACTGGCGAGCGGACCTGCTATCGAAGCGACGACCAGCGCGGGCCGATGGCTTCCCATGCCTTCGTCCAGCCGGCCATCCGGCGCCGGTTAGCCAGTACCCGCACGGCGCCGGCCGTAACCGACAGCAGCACTGCCAGTGCCACTGGCACGGCGATCGCCGCGCTGACCTGGCGCTCGGCCACCGCCGTGGCAGTCAGCTGCGCATGAGTGAGCTGGCCCGCGGACGTGACCCAGACCATCAGCGGCTGGCCAGCCCTGGCGTTGAGCGCCACCGGGATAAGTCCGCTCCGGTGGCCGCCATCGGGGGCCGTCCACCGCGCCGTGACCCACGAGGTATCCCACTCGCCATCCAGCCCGACCAGCCCGGCTGCCGCGCTCTGCGTGAGGACCGCGGGCACCTGCCGCCAGCCGCTCTCGGCGCGCTGTTCGCGCGCGCCCGCGGCGCCCACGACTTGGACAGTGACAATAGCGAGAAGCGGCGCCGCGACCAGGAACGCAATCACCAGGCTCGCGACGACCGCCGACTCAAGCTTGTCGACATATCGCCGCAGCGGGTTGTCGTCACCGGCAATGATCCGGCCCAGTCGCTGCCGTTGCTGCTGCTTCATTGCAGGTACCTCCGCTCCAGGCGGTCGTCTCTACCGTGCGCTCTCGGCGGCGTCCACAGCAGGGCCGATAAACCTGTATGACGGCAGACTAGAGGCCTAAGCCTCGTTTTCGTTAGTCCTGAATTCAGATTGCGGTCGCCGGGGCGTCGCCGGGGCGGTGTTCGCGCGGCCGAACTGGAGGAGCATCTGCGGCTGGCCCTGCGTAGCCAGCAGCTCCCTGACCTGCTGGCGGTATAGCGCAGACTCCATCGGCTGGGACTGAAGGCTCGCGAACACCCATCGCGTGGCGGCCCGGAGCAAGAGCCGGTTGAGCGCCTGTCCAGCGCACAGCCAGTCGTCAGCGTTATCCCCGGCCGTGAAGAGGACGGCCGTGACCGCCGGCGGCTCGCCTGCGTCTTCCCCGGCACCGGCAGCGGCACCGGAGCCGCCACCGGCCACGCCGAAGTCGCGCTGCCGGAACCGCTGGGCGCCTGCATCCCGAGCGCCACCAGCCCCAAGAGCACTGCGAGCGGCACGCGCCGGAACGCCGTCCCTGGCCTGAGTCCCCGTCGGCCTGACCCAGTCGCGCGTCTCCGCGACGATCTCGGCGCTCGCCTGCTGTTGCGCGGCCGCACGGTCAACCAGCGCGGCCAGGTCGCTGACCAGCCCTGGCTCCTCGATGAACCTGAGCTCGCTCCCCTCGGCCGCCGCATCCACGGCGAGTGCGGCGAGCAATCGCGGCGACACCTCGCCTGGCGTGAAGGGCCCGCGGTGCGTATGCCGATGCGGGACAGCGGCAATCAGCTCGGCCTCGACCGAGTTCAGGGCCGCGTGTGCGTCCGGCCAGGCTCGTGCCACCAGCCACGGCTGCGCCGGATCCGGAAACAGCTGCACCGCTGGCACGCAGCCCAGCTGGCGCAGGCCAAGCCGCACCCCGAAGAGCGCCGCGCCGCAGCTGATCATCAGCTCCCGGCCAGCCGGATCGATCTGCGTCAGGATCCGGTCCGGATCGCCGCGCAACTCGATGACATCACCAGTGATCCGGAATCTCCAGGGCTGGGTGTTATGCACCGATGGCGCGCGCCCAGCGATCGCGACGACAGTGGCGATGTCGGCCGACGTGAAGGCGCCACCAGGTCGTGGCCGCGCGGACGCCGCGGCGCGGTCGGCAGCACTTGATGCCGGACGGACGGTCAGGGCAGCCACGAGGCCCCCCTGGTCAGTCACCGCGGACTGGCGCGGCTGCGGCACCGATTCTCCGCGTGCCCCTTGCGAAGTCGCGGTCATCGTCATCACCCCCGCTCCAGGATCGGCGGTGTGGCAGCGCGCAGCCAGGGCCGGACGGCCCTACTGAGCCGGACCGATGTCCGTAGAGTTGACCGCGGATCAACTCGCCGCTGCACGCGGTTCCGGCTGCTCTTGGGGGGACAGCCGAGGCGGCCGGCCTCAGGGGAGGAAACATGGCTCAGGATTCCAGTTCGGCTGATACCAGTTCGGGCGATGCCAGTTCGGCCGTTACCAGTTCGGGCGGTACCGACCTGGGCAGGCGCATAGCCGAGCAGCGCGACGAGGAGCACCTGACGGTCGCCGAGGTGGCCGATCGCGCGGGCATGGCACCGGAGTACCTGCGCTACCTGGAGTCAAGCCCCGCCGCTAACCCGACCGCGGCGACGCTGACACGGCTGGCCGTGGCTCTGGACGTCACGCCGAGCGCGCTGTCGGGCGCCGGCCTCAACCTGCCTCCCGGCCAGCGATCGACCGCGACGAACGCCACGCTGCACGAGCTCACCGAGGCGGAGTGCCGGGCGCTGATCGCGGCTGGCGGCATCGGCCGGTTCCTGTTCGTCCAGGCCGGCCGGGGGCCCGTGGCCATCCCGGTCAACTTCCGGATAGACGGGGACGATGTGGTCTTCCGGACCAGCGGCGACTCCGCGATCGCGGAGGGAATTCACCAGCGACCGGTCTCTTTCGATGTCGACCAGCTGGATGAAGCGCTCGGCGAGGGCTGGAGCGTCCTGCTCACGGGCACGGCCAGCGTCATCACGGGTTCGGCTGAGGCGCGCCGGGTGCAGGCTCTCGGCATCGAGCCTTGGGCTGGCGGCGACCGGGAGGTCTACGTGCGCCTGTCCCCGAGCCGGATCACCGGGCGCCGTATCCGCGTCAGCGGATAGCTAAGGCTGCTGGCCAGCGCACGCCGCGCGTGCGGCACACGCACGGCGCACGCACGGCACACGCGCCAGCGCGCGCATCTCGATTCAGCAGCTAGGCGCCCAGCAGATGGCCGCTCGTCTCCGCCACCATGAGCCGGTCGTGTATCGCCACGACACCCTCGGTGTGCCGGACGCGCACGAGCAGGTCCAGGGCCATCTCCAGGAGCCTAATGAGCCCCGATGGCGGGCTGGGGTCGGCCACCTTGTAGAGCAGGTCGGCTTCGGAGACCACTCCGACGACCCTGCCCTCGTCGTTGATGACCGGGCATGCACTCACCCGGTACTGACGCAGCACGCAGCAGATCTCTTTGTAATTCGCGGACCGCTTCACCGCGATGACCCTCGCGGTCATAACGTCGCCGACTGTGGCATTCATCGCTCGTCTCCTCCCCCGTCCCGGCCCTGTCCGCAACCCGAAGTCACTCCACCGCGGGTCCGCGAATGATGACAACCGAACACAGTCCCGCGGCGAAACTGCGATGACCGCCTGCTCGCTCATACTTGGCTCCGTGCTCCGGTGGTCCTTACCCCCTGAGGCTGTCGCACCCGGGCAGGTCGGAGCAGGGGCATCCAGCCCAGGGAACGGGGACGTTCGTCCCCGCCGGGCCCGCCCCCTGGCAGTTATCTGAGCTGGCGCAGGAACGGGTCGCGCGGCGCGGCCGGTGAGATTCGCACCCGGACGTCCACGACATGCGCGCCGTCGGACCTAGCGATCACCGGGTTGAGGTCGAGCTCAGCAACCTCGGGCAGGTCATCGGCCAGCCGGGACACGTGGAGCAGCAGATCTGCCAGCGCCGCCGTGTCGACGGCCGGGGAGCCACGGTGGCCGAACAGCAGCGGCGCCACACGCACGCCGCTGATCATCTGCGCGGCGTCAGCATCAGTCAGCGGCGCCAGCCGCGCCGTGTGGTCGCCGAGGACCTCGGTGGCGACGCCGCCGAGCCCGAATACGACGAGCGGCCCGAACACCGGCTCCTGCACCACGCCGACGATGGTCTCCACCCCGCCAGCCAGCATCGGCTGGACGAGCACCTGGCTCAGGCGGGCGCCGAATGCGGTCGCCAGCTGCGCGTACGCGTCCTCGATCTCCGCGCTGGTTCGCAGGTCGAGCTTGACCGCGCCGGCCTCGGTCTTGTGCACCAGGCCGGCCGCCTCTGCCTTCAGCACGACGTGGCCGCCCAGCTCCGCAGCCGCAGCGAGCACTCCGTTCTGGCTCGAGGCGGTTCTGGTGGTCACCGTGGTGATCCGGTAGCTGGCTAGCAGCGCCGCCGCGTCGGCAGCGGCCAGCCAGCCGCCGTCCGGGCTTGCCGTCAGGAAGGCCGCGATCAGCGCGCGTGCGCCGCTGGCGTCAATATCGGCGAGCTCGGGCACCTGGCCGTGCTGGGCATCGCGCCACTCCCGGTACCCGGCGGCGTGTGCCAGAGCCCTGGCCGCGCTCTCCGGGTAGCTGTAGACAGGGATGCGCACCAAGCTGGCCAGACCGTCGCCGGCCGCACCGTCGCCAGCCGCACGGTCACCAGCTGCACGGCTACCAGCCGCACCGTCGTCCACGCGATTACCAGCCGCACCGGTCACGGCTGCCCCGGTCACGGCTGCAGCGGTCGCGGGTGCGCCAGTCACGGCCGGGACCTCGCCCGGGACCGCAGGCAGCAGGCTGACGGCCGCTGCCTGGTCGAGCAGCGTCGCGGCGAGCGGCTTGTCTAGCTGCGCGGTCAGGATCGCGGCCCTGAGATCGGCGACGGCGGTCGGCACGCCGATCGCCAGCACCGCGTCGACGGCGTCGTCGGCCGCGACCGCCTCCAGGCACTCGCGGAAGGCTCTGACGTCGACGGTCGCGGACGCGTCAACCGGCCCGGCGACCGTAGCTCCGGGCGGCAGCAGCCGGGTAAGCCGCCGCTGCGTCGCGGCGGTGAGGGTGGCGACAGTCAGCCCCGCGTCGCCGCAGGCGTCGGCGGCCAGTACGCCTGCGCCGCCAGCGTTGGAGACGATGGCGACCCGCCGGCCTGCCGGCAGCGGCTGGCAGGACAGGAAGGCCGCCGCCTCGATCAGCTCGCCGAGGCTATGGGTGGCGATGATGCCTGCCTGACCGAAGAGCGCCTCCTGGGTGACTAGCGGCGTCGCTGTGGCGGCGGTATGTGAAGCGGCAGCGCGCTGGCCCGCCACTGACCGGCCGCCGATGACCGTCAGCACGGGCAGCTTGCGGCCGACGCGGCGTGCGGTTCGCGCGAAGCCGCGCGGGTTACCGAAGGATTCAACGTAGAGCACCGCGAGCTTGGTCTGCTCGTCCTGCTCCCACCAGGTCAGTAGGTCGTTGCTCGACACGTCGTATTTGTCGCCCACGGATGCGAACGAACTCACCCCGATGCCCAGCCGGCGCAGGTGCTCCAGCAGCGCGATGCCGACGCCGCCGGACTGCATGACTACCCCGGCGATGCCAGCGGCCGGCGTTCCGGCCGCGAACGTGGCGTTCAGACGCGCTGGCGTCGAGGCCACACCGAAGCAGTTCGGCCCAACCAGGCGCATCCCGTACCGGCGGCAGATCGCCAGCAGGTCAGCGCCGGCGCCGCCGAGGCTCGCGGTGATCACGATGATCGCGTGGACGCCGCGGCGGCCGCAGGCCGCGGCCACGCCTGCGACCTCGGATGGCGGCACCGCGACGACCGCGAGGTCGATGCCAAGCGGCAGGTCGGCCGCGGAGGTGAGGGAGGTCAGACCCTCCATGGAGTGGCCGTGCGGGTTGACCGCGTAGACGGGACCGGCGAAGCCGGCGGCGACGATGTTGTGCAGGATCTCCCGGCCAACAGAGCCGCGACGGCGTCCGGCGCCGATGACGGCGACGGACTCGGGCAGCAGCAGGTGGCGCAGGCTTGCTACCTCCGCGCGGCTCGCCCGGCCGGCTACCGCGTCCAGGTAGTGATCGAGTTGTCCGCCATCATGTCCGGGCAACGGCATGAGCAGCTCGATCACGCCGTCGGCGAACTGGCGCTCGACAGGCAGGCCCGCGTCGGCAAAGACCCGCTGCATGGCGATGTTGTCTGGCAGCGTCTCGGCCGCGAACGCCGTTAGCCGGCGCTGCCTGGCGAGCGAGACCAGGTGCTCGAGCAGCAAGGTGGCGACCCCGCGGCCATGCATCTCGTCGGACACGGCGAAGGCGATCTCGGCGATGCCGGGACGGCCCGAAGGCTCGTAGCTCGCCACGCCGACGAGCTTGCCGTCCAGGCGGGCCAGCAGCGCGGCGTGCTCACCGTCGTCGGGACGGGACAGCCGCTGAGCTTCACGTTCGGGCGCCAGCGGGCTATAGCTGAAGAACCGGAAGTAGGAGTTGCTGGGCGACAGCTGCTCGTGCATCTGCCGGACGTCTGCCGCGTCCTCCGCCCTGGCTTGCCGGATCTCGACGGTGCTGCCGTCAGAGAGCAGGGCATAGCTAGGCTGCGAGGTCAAGAGCAGCTCCGCCAGCTCATGGGCGCTCCTGGTCGTGTCCATGTCGTGGCCGCCTCCCGCACGGGATGTACGTCCCGCCAGGATGACCGCCAGCTGTGAGTTCCCGCACCAGGCTAAGGTGCCGCCAGGACGGGACGTTCGGCCCGCCCCATGCTTCTACAGCCGTGCTCGCCGCAACAGTGCCTGCCACATCCGTGGTCGCCGCACCGTGCTTCCTACAACCGTGCTCGCCGCCGGGGGGCCGGCATCAGTCAGCCGCCTGCTGCGGCCTGATCATGCTCTGGTACACCGCTAGCAGCGCTGCCTTTTGCGTGTCATCGAGCGCAGCATCGGTCCTGATCGCGTGCTCAACTCCGGCGTCGTCGTCGGCCGCCGCGCCGTCGGTGCCGCGGTTGATCAGGCCGGCCTGCGTGAGCAGCATCTCGGCCGACACATTGAGCGCGTCGGAGAGCTGCTTCAGCACGCGCACCGACGGCTGGTGCATCCCGCGCTCGAGCTCGCTCAGGTACGGGTTCGACAGGCTCGTCAGCTCGGCTAGCTGCCGGAGCGTCAGGTTGGCAAGCTTGCGCTGACTCCGGACGAAGGCGCCGAAGGCCTCCATCTGCGCATCCCACTGGCTGGTCATGACCCTCCCCCTCTGGCGACTTAGTATCCCAGGCCCTTCTCGTCGGCTGCGCAGGCGGCATTCTCGCGCTGCGTCCGGACGCCGACAGGCGCGGCAGACTGCTGTCTGCCGCGCGCTGCGATGTGACTCTGGGTGCTGTCAGGCAGCCTTGCCGTTGGTCTTCGCGGCCCCTGTGTCAGTGGACAGCAGCGGCGCGGTGGCCTCGAGCAGGTCCTCGGCGAACTTGCGCTGGCTGGCCAGTAGCTGCTCGGCGAAGTTGTACGCGCTCGCCACGACGTCCCGCGGGGTCGGCAGCTTGTCGGCGAATGGCAGGTTCAGCTCGGGCAGGTCGGGCTTGATCGACTGCACCGCACTGGCCCAGGTTTCGATCGCGTCCACGACCGCGCTCTGGCTCTTGCTGATGGTGTTCAGGATCTCGGTGGTGAGCTCCTGAGCGACGCTTGACTCGGCCATCTGTTCCTCCTCAGGATTGGCTACTTCGTCTTGCTCAGTATAACTAGCAAGCATTCGCTACGTCAAGCGAGCAGTCGCTCTCCACGCACGTGGTCGCCTCGGATGCGTCGCGCGGTCCCCGCCGTGGTAGCTGTCAGCGGCGGCCTGTACCAGGTCGTGTGGCAGGCTAGCCGCACGACGTCGGAAGGATGGCTAGCGTGACCTGCACCTTGCACGTGGCCTGGGACGAGCGGCTGACCAGCTACGACTTCAGGCCGGGGCATCCGCTAGCGCCCATCAGGGTCAAGCTCACGATGGAGCTCGCCCAGGCCTTCGGACTGCTGACTCTCGACGGCGTGACGGTCGCCACGGCACCGCCGGCGTCCGACGCCGAACTGGAACTAGTCCACGATCCGGGCTACATCGCCGTGGTGAAGCAGGCCGGCGCCCTCGCGGCCGACCGTGACACGGGGCGGCTCGATGCGGCGACCCTGCTGAAGGCCGGGCTCGGCACCGCGGACGACCCAATCTTCGCCGCGATGCACGAGGCGTCAGCGCTCGTCGCCGGCGCCACGCTAGCCGCAGCGCGTGCCGCCTGGTCCGGCTCGTCCCAGCACGGCGTCAGCATCGCCGGCGGCCTGCATCATGCCATGCGGGCCAGCGCCAGCGGCTTCTGCATCTACAACGACCCGGCGATCGCGATCGCCTGGCTGCTAGAGCAGGGCGCTGAGCGAGTCGCCTACGTCGACATCGACGTGCATCACGGTGACGGCGTGCAGGCCGCCTTCTGGAACGACCCGCGAGTACTGACGATCAGCCTGCATGAGCACCCCGCCACCCTCTTCCCCGGCACGGGGCTGCCCACAGAGACCGGCGGACCGGACGCCGACGGCTCGGCCGTCAACGTCGCTCTCCCGGCAGGAACCGGGGACGCGGGCTGGCTGCGGGCCCTGGACGCGATCGTGCCGCCGCTGCTGCGCCAGTTCCGGCCGCAGATCCTGGTCAGCCAGCACGGCTGCGATACGCACTGGAGTGACCCGCTGGCCAATCTCCAGGTCAGCATCGACGCGCAGCGGGCCGCGCACGCGCTCGTGCATCAGCTTGCCCACGAGACGGCCGACGGCCACTGGCTGCTGACGGGCGGCGGGGGTTATCAGCTCGTGCAGGTCGTGCCCAGGACGTGGACGCACCTGCTGGCCGAGGCATCCGGCCATCCCATCCAGCCGGCCACGCCCACTCCCGTCCTGTGGCGCGAGTACGTCGACTGGGTCGCGACCGAGAAGGCACCAGAGCTGATGACGGAAGGCGCCAGCGGCGCGTTCGCCAGCTTTGACTCCGGCTACGACCCTGCCGACCCGGTGGACCAGGCGATCATGGCCACCCGGAACGCCGTATTCCCGCTGCTCGGCCTGTTCCCGTGAGCCTGGCCCTCGCCTGCCCATGCCCATGCCCATGCGCATGCTCATGCTCATGCCTCTGGCGCAAGGCGTGGACGAGCGAGGGCTTGCGCGCGATTCGGCCCACGGCCAGCCAGCCGCGCAGGCTGTGCCACGGCGGGGCTAGGCCGGGATGAACTCGCTCATCTGGAGGGTGCCTCCCTGGCCGATGAAGGGGTGGAGGACTCGCGCTTTACCTGCCTTGGTCTCCTCGGTCGGGCGTCATTCTGTGGGGCACGGGCGGCAGCGGTACGCTTCGGGGCGTGACTGCACTAGTTGACGGGGCCAGTCCGGCAGACCCGGGCGATTCCTCTGGCCTGGGTTCTTCTAACCCGGGCCGAGACGTCCAGAGGGTCGGCACGGCTTCGTTCTTGGGTGAGGACGTTCGGAAGATCCATGATCCGGTATGGGCCGTGGTCGGCAACCTTGGTGACAGCCAGTGCTATCTGGGTGTCCAGGCGAAGGTAGCGGCCGTTCAGGCTGCGATGTCGAGGCGCATCGGCAGCACGGACCTCCCCGTGCGCCTGATCGCCCCGGCCTTCACGCTCGGTGTTTCGGACGGCCAGCTCAATGGCACTCCGGAGATGCGGTTCTCTCTCACCGGCCGGGAGCTGGTCAACGACGCAACGGCCATGCACCTGGCGGCGAACGGTGTAGCGGGCTTGATTGCTGTCGTCGCGTGCGACAAGCCGCCGGTCGGCACCGTTGCCGCCCTCCTCGAGCACAACGTGCCGTCGGTGATTCTGTCTGACGGCTCGATCAGGCCAGGAGTTGATCCTGAGACGGGTGAGCGGATCGACATCATCGCCGCATTCCAGGCAGCCTCCGATCCTGACGAAGAGGTTCGTGCCCAGGTTGCGTTGCATGCATGTCCCGGTCAGGGCAGCTGCGGGGGCATGTTCACCTACAACACCATGCAGACCTTCATTGGCGTGCTCGGCCTGGAGCCGCTGCACATGGTCTCCCCGGCCTCGGATGACTCCCGCAGGACGGCCGAATTTCCCGGCCAGCTCGTCGACTGCCTCATCACGATGTCGTCTCGGGGTATCCGGCCGCGAGACATCGTGACGCCAGCTTCGCTGCGCAACGCCCTGACCGTCGCCATCGCCATGGGCGGCTCGACCAATGTCATGCTCCATAGCGTTGAGATCGCCCGGGCCGCCGGGATCGATCTCTGGGATGACGTGCTCAGCCAAGCGGACTTCAATGCGCTGTCGCGGCGCCTGCCGGTGCTCGTCAACATGAGGCCCTTCGGGTTGTACTCAATGGTTGACGTCGAGGCCGCTGGCGGAGTGCCCGCAGTGGTCCGCGAGCTGCTGTCCGCCGGCTATCTCGAGGAAGATGCGCTCACGTGCACGGGCGAGACGCTCGGCGAGCAGATCAGCCGGCTCGCTCCGCCCCTTCCTGATCACCGGGTCATCCATTCGGTGGCCCGGCCGTTCAAGGACACCGGCGGCTTGCGTCTCCTCGGCGGGAATCTCGCTCCCGGCGGCGGTGCGATCCTGAAGCTTGCTGGTGTCGAGGGCGGGATTTCGAACGGCGTCTTCACGGGCAACGCCCGGGTATTCAACAACGAGCGGACCCTGATCCGTGCTCTCGACGAACGGCCCGGCGACTTCCACGACAACGACATGGTCGTGATCCGCTACGAGGGTCCGCGAGGCGCTCCGGGAATGCCCGAAATGCTAGATCCGACATCGAAGATCACGAGTTTGTGCCGCCGGCAGAACATCACAATCGCCCTGATGACTGATGCGCGATTCTCGGGAGGATCCGTCGGACTCGTCATCGGACACGTTGCTCCTGAAGCCTTCCTCGGCGGGCCCATCGCCCTCGTCGAGGAGGGCGACACGATCGTGGTCGATGTCAACGAGAACCGGCTCGACTGCCTCCAACTCGGCGACTCCGAGACGTTCGAACAGCGCTCTGCTGCTTGGAAGGCCGCCGTCGCATCCAACGGGGGCGTCCACCCCGACGCTGTCGCCGTCACCCATCGGGTCCTGAGGAGAATGCGGGCTACCGCGCTTCCCGCACTCCTCGGTGGCGGCATGGCGTCCGGCTAGCAAATTCGCGAGCGTCCGGTCGGCGGCTGCCGGCTGGCGATTTGCGCATTGCCGCAGATTGGCGTTGAGGACGTCGATCCAGCGAAGTTACGAGCCATTTGGCGGCCTGTGCGCGCCTTCGGCGGGGTCATTACTACTTGCGCACGAATCTCGCTGACGGGATGATCAGCGCATACGTCCCCGGCACATCAGGAGCGACGATGGCTACCACTGGACTCAGGCGTGACGCTGTTGGGTTGCGCGAGGTCCTGTTCCAGAGCATCACTGACATGGCGCCGGGCGCGGCAATCGCGGCGTCTATCCCGGCCGGCGTGGCATTCGCGGGCGGCGCGCTTCCCCTCGCCGTTGTGTTCGCTCTTATCGCTTGCCTTTTCTCGGCCTGGAGCATCGGCCAACTTGCCCGCGAGTTGCCATCATCTGGCTCACTGGCGACCTATGCGGCGCGGGGCCTGCATCCCTCGGTCGGGTTCCTCACCGCGTGGGGCTATGCCATGGTGGGCTGGCTGATCCCGCCGCTGGTGCTGTTGCAGCTTGGTTTCACCACCGCTGGCACGCTGCACTCGGAGATTGCCGGCTACCCGGTGAACCTCTGGTGGCCGTGGGCGATTCTCGGCCTGCTGATCATCTTCGCGGCCGGCTACTTCGGCATCAGGGGTTCTGCGCGGTTCGGCACTATCCTTGGCGTCTTCGAGATCGCGGTGTTCCTCATCATGGGCGTGCTTCTCGTCTTCCACGCGGGCAGCCATAACACCCTTTCGGTCTTCACAACTAAGTACACGCCATCTGGTTTCCACGGCATGTCCGGCGTCGTGGCTGGCTCAGTCTTCAGCATCCTCGCCTTTGGCGGATTCGAGGGCGCCGCGCCGCTAGCTGAGGAAGCTCGTAACCCGAGACGGACAATCCAGCTAGCGGTGCTGCTGGCCACGCTGCTGATCGGCGCGCTGTACGTGTTCACCACCTACGCAGCCGACGTCGCCTTCGGGCCCAAAGGCTTCGCCGGCTTCACCACTGGCACCGGCAGCGCCTCGTGGGTGGGCCTGGCCAGGTCGTTCTACGGACTTTTCTGGATCCTGGTCTTCCTCGCCATCGTCAACTCCACCCTGGCTAACTCGAACGCCGGAGTGAACGTAGCCAGCCGTACCGCGTTTGCCATGGGCCGGATCAAGGCTTTCCCGCCGCTGTTCAGCGCGGTCAGCGTCCGGCACCGATCACCACTCAACGCGATCGTCCTCGGCACCGTGATCTCGTTGGCGGTCATGCTCGGCCTTGGCATCCACTACGGCCCGACCGAAGCATTCGCCATGGTGGGCACCGCCCTGGTGATCATGCTCGTTGCGATCTACATCCTCATGAACGCCGCCTGCATCGGGTTCTTCGCGCGCAGCCGCGACCACAAGTTCAAGATCGTGTCCCACCTGATCATCCCAGTCCTGGGCATCGCCGTGTTCGTGCCCGCGTGGTGCGCCGGGGCGGGCGTCAAGATCGCCGGGATCAGCTGGATCAACCCACTGCCCACACCGCTTTCGTACATGGGGCCGGCCGTCGGGGTCTGGATGGTCATCGGGCTGGCCTACTTGGTCTACCTCTACCTCACTCACCCGCAGCGGGTCATCGACGTGGGCCTGATCCATCTGGACGAATCGGAAGTGGACGCAACTGTCAGCGAGGTCGCCTCGTAAGCCGGGTCGAAGCAGCCAGCTTCCGGCCGCAGGGCGAGCAGAACGCCGGCCTGTCCGCTGCTCCCAGGCCGCCGGTCAGCGACCGGACCACGGCCACTGAGTCGGCGACGGAGTTGTTGATGATGACATCGGCGCCGAGCTGCTTGGCCGCATCGAGCCGCAGGTCTGCGTGGTCGATAGCGACGATGTGGCTCGGGCTGAACAGCCGGGCTCCCATGATGGCGGCGAGCCCGACCGGCCCCGTGCCCACCACGGCGACGACATCGCCGGGGCTGACGCCGGCCTTCAGGACGCCGACCTCGTAGCCGGTCGGCATCTTGTGCTCCTGCCGTCGTCGAGGTCAGGCACAGCTGGTCAGGCGCCAGCGCTGTGCCTGATGCGGCGGCCCGTGATCCGGGCCGGGGCGATGCGGATGAAATGCTCGCGGTCTCCGTCTGGCCAGGGCACGACGTCCGCGGCCTCCGCGCCGGCACGCTCGGACTCCGAATCCAGGTGATGAGCCGGGCCCTGGACCAGCACGCTCCAGCCCTCCCGCGCCGCCTGGTCGAACTCGTCGACCTCGAACGCGACCCGGTACTCGGCGTGCGCGATGCCCGTCCGCAGGTCCTCGGCGGTAGCGCCATGCTGCGTGGTCTTGAACAGGATCGCGCCGTCGTGGAGCTTGTAGTTGACGGGGAGCACCGTGAGATCGAACCGTCCGGCGAACACCAGCCGCCCGATGCCACCAGGTGCGATGAGCCCGAGGCACTCGGCCTCGTCCAGTTCCTCGAACACGACGTCAGACACGATGTGTTCTCCCCTCTCCCCCTACTCCCATTCCACGTCCCCGGGCTAGTGATCCGGTAGGGACGTAGGTCCGCGTGGTCGGGTGACGTTCTGCCCGCGATCCTGCTGCGATCATCAGGTTCGGCACAGAGCCGGGGACCGAAGTCCCGGGTACCGAGGCCGCACGGCCCTGCATTGCGGCCACGCGCCGGCGGGATGCTCAGCCCAGCTAACCAAGTCAGCTGGCCGGGCGCTCAAGCCCGGGTGCAACAAGGAGGAACAAGAAATGCGCAGAAGGACTTTCGACGCGCTGGCGGTAGCGGCAGGCCTGCTCCTGGTGGTCGTGCTCGTCGTCGCCGGAGTGCTCCTGTCCTGGGGGCACTCATATGCCAACAACCAGGTGGCCAGCCAGCTGTCAGCCCAGAAGATCGTCTTCCCCACCACCAGCAGCCCCGAGTTCAAGATCCTGCCAGCCGCCAACCGCGCGCAGATGGCCAAATACGCCGGCCAGCCGATGACTAACGGGGCGCAGGCTGAGACCTATGCCAACTACTTCATCGGCCGTCACCTGTTCCTGATCGGCGGCGGCAAGACCTACTCGCAGCTGTCCGCCGAGGCAATGGCGCAGCCGAAGAACACCGCCCTTGCAGGCCAGGTCGAGACAGTGTTCAAGGGCACCACGCTGCGCAGCATGCTGCTGGAGGCCTACGGATTCTGGCAGCTCGGCGAGATCGCCCTGATCGCAGCCATCGCGTCCTTCATCGGCGCGGTCCTGATGCTGATCCTGTCCATCCTCGGCTACGTCCATCTGCGGCGCACGGCGCCCGAAGCAGAGATCCTGCCGAAGGTCGCCACCCGGGTGCAAGTGAACGCCTGAGCTGACGCAGCCCGGAAGCACGCAACCCGGCCAGCACCTGCCTCCCGCCCGCGTAACGCGAGCGGGAGGCAGTTTCGTTGTCTTCCCAGCGGCGTGCGGTTCGGGACCAACGTCCCGCCTGCTGGTGACCGTCCGCACTGCCGGGGCCGGCCGGGTCGGGACGAAGCTCTGGTTGCGCTCTTCTAGCGCGCTAGCTTCCAGCACATTAGGTTTCAGTCTCCCAAGGAGTTAGACAGATGAGCCCATACACACTGGCGGATGCTGCCTCGGGCCTTAACTTGAATCATCCCGGTACGTACCTGAG
>DASXKI010000148.1:0-4551 GCA_036496945.1 Streptosporangiaceae bacterium
GGGACCGGCCCAGATAGTCGAAGCCTGGCTCGTCCTCGCTGACCATCAACCCTGCTTAAACTGCCCCGAGCACCCGTGTCCGCGCATGGCCGGACCGGCCCGCCCCATCGATCCTAGGCAACGGCAGGTGACAACGCACGAGGCCAACCACACGTCGCCGTCACACAGACTTGCAGGCACGCTGTCATCGGCATGTGAGCATCAGATCAGTCTGTGAAGTTGCGGGTCTCTCCGATATTGCCGCCGCGAGCTCGCAGCCTCGGAGTCACCAGAGGCCGGCGCGGCGCGTGGTAATCGTGGGACGGGTCTGGCTACGTCAAAGCCGCTGCCGCGCTTATGGTCCTGACGAGTTGCTCGGGTCACTTTCTGCGCCTGCTCCTGGTCCTCCCACAAGCTGAGATGCGGACGCCAGCCTCCAGGCATGCTCGCCGCGGGCCCCGGCAAGCCTCGCCGGATCGAGGGTGGCGCATCCCTCGGCGTCCCACAGCCCGCCCAGGTAGGTCGGCAAGAGCAGTTCCGCCCTGACGGCGTCGCCGTCGAGCGGCCGCACGTCGCTGCACAGCCGCGCGGCGAGCGCCGCACTCTCGCGCAGCCGCTCGACCCGCCAGGGTTCTGTCGCCACCCACAGCTCGCCTGTGCGGGCGAAGTCGCAGTCGATGTCGTGCCGGCTGCTTTTCGATCTCGTCCAGTTTCCGCCGGTCCAGGCGCTCGAGCGTGGCCAGCTCACCGGGAACCTGCCCTGGCCGTTGCTTAGCCCGTGCGTCAGGCTGGCCGCCCAGAACCTGCCGTTGCGACCGGTGCCTGCCCACGCCACCCGGCGCGCCTCCAGCAGCACGACGTCCCGTGCGTCATGCTGGCCCCATCCGTCGAGCTCTGCCGAGCTCGAGCAGGGCCGCTTACCCGGCCGCTATCGGCTGAAACAGCCTGTTCCACTCGGCCAGCGCTGCCGCGTTCTCGAACTGGTAGTAGTTCCTCGACCTGGCCTGGAACTGCGGCGTCGGGAACACCAGCGGCGAGTCGGCGGTGTAGGACGGCGGCTTGCCGATCTCGTTCCTCATCGCCATGAGCGCCGTCGCGGCCCAGCCGGTCGGGTTCAGGAGCTCCTGCTGGGCGCCGGGGACCGGACAGACGTAGTCGTTGTAGTACTCCACGACGGCCTCGACCTCCGGCTGATAGAAGTAGTCCATCAGCGCCATGGCGTCCTTCGGGTTCTGCGCATACAGCGGGATGCACATGTTGTCGGTCCAGAACATGCCGCCTTCGACCGGCATCAGCAGCTGCAGGTCCTGGTACTGCTGCTGCAGGTTGGCCTGGAAGATGTCACCGGAGTAGGCCTGCGACACGACGATCTCGCCGCTCTTGAGCTTGTCTATGTAGCTCTGGTCGTAGTAGCCGCGGACGATTCCCTCATTCTTTTGCTTTTGCAGGAACGTGGCCGCTTTCCGCCAGTCAGCCTCAGTAGAGGTCGCTGGGTTGACGCCAATGGCGAGCAGTCCGACGCTGCCGAGCTCTTGCGGGTCGCTCATCATGCCGACCTTGCCCGCGTACTTGCTGTCGAACAGGATCCCCACGCTGGTACCGGGGTTCGTCACGGCCTTGGAGTTGTAGCCGATCGCGGTCCAGCCCGACTGCCAGGCCATCGTGTAGGTGTTCCCCGGGTCCCACGGCGGGTTCTCCGCCAGCCGGCCGGCATGCTTGCGGAAGTTGGACATCATGCTCTGGTCCAGCGGGATCAGCCAGCCACTGTTGATCAGCTCCCCGAGCGCAGGGCTGTTGGTGGTCGTCACGATCACGTCATAGCCCGTGTACTGCTTGCGCTCGAGCGACGGCCTGATCGAGTTGTAGAACACCACGTTGTCGCTGACCGGCTGGCTGTAGCTGACGCTGATGCCGGTCAGGGCGGTGAAGTGGGCCAGCGTCGGGTGCTTGCCGCTCAGCACGTCGATGTAGTCAGGCCAGTTGGCGAAGTTCACCGTGTGATGCAGCCGCTGCTTGCTCCACCAGGCCGTGCTGCCGACTGTGTCGGTCACCGCGGCCGCCGGAGCGGCGTTGCCGCATCCGGCCAGCAAGCCGGACAGACCGGCGCCACCCGCCACGGCGGCAGCGCCCGCCGCCAGGCCGCCAGCCCGCAGCAGCCCCCGGCGAGAGAGGTGCCGGCTGGTCAGCCCGCGCCAGATGGCCGGGTCGGCGGCCGGGTCGATGGCCGAGTCAGCGGCCGGGTCTCTGGCGGCGTCACGTCGCTCTCGCTGCGCCATGGCGGCCTCCTCGTCGGCGCCGACCTCAGTTCTGCAGGATGACGCAGGTCGGATACCCGATGGTTGCAGAAGTCAGCGCTGGTCCACCGCGACTTTGCGACTAAATTCGGCCGATGGATGCCGAAAACGACCTGAGCGGCACGGGAAGCCGCGGCCCCCAGGCGCTCAGGCCTCGATATTGCTCATCACGTGCTTGATGCGGGTGTAGTCATCGAACCCGTAGCCCGACAGGTCCTTGCCGTAGCCGGAGTGCTTGAACCCGCCGTGCGGCATCTCCGAGACGAACGGGATGTGGGTGTTGATCCACACCGCCCCGAAGTCGAGCTGCCGGGCGGCCCGCATCGCGCGTCCGTGATCCCGGGTCCAGACGCTGGCGGCCAGCCCGTACTTGACCCCGTTCGCCCAGCGCAGCGCCTCGGCTTCGTCATCGAACCGCTGCACCGTGATGACGGGGCCGAAGACCTCGTCCTGGATCATCTCGTCTTCCTGGCGCAGCCCGGTGACGACTGTCGGGGCGAAGCAGAAGCCGCGCTCGCCTACCCGGTGCCCGCCTGTCGCGATCGTCGCGTGCCCGGGGGCGCGGTCCAGGAAGCCCTGCACGCGTGCCAGTTGCGCCGGGTTGTTGAGCGGCCCGAAGTAGGCCTCGGTGTCCTCTCGTCCGCCGGTCCTGACTGCGGCGGCGCGCTCCACCAGGGCGTCGGTGAGATCGGCGCTGATGCGAGGACCTGCCAATACCCGGGTGGCTGCCGTGCAGTCCTGGCCGGCGTTGTAGTAGCCCGCGTCGGTGATGCCCTGCACCGCCAGTTCGACGTCCGCGTCGTCGAATACGATCACCGGCGCCTTGCCGCCGAGTTCGAGGTGCACCCGCTTGAGGCCAGCGGCGGCCACCTGGGCGACCTCGATGCCGGCCCGGACCGAGCCGGTGATCGACACCATCTGCGGGATCTCGTGCGCGACCAGGGCGCGGCCAGTATCACGGTCGCCGCAGATGACGTTCAGCACGCCGGGCGGGAAGAACTCGGCCGCGATCTCGGCCAGCAGCAGCGTGGAGACCGGCGTGGTATCCGACGGCTTCAGCACGACCGTGTTGCCGGCCGCGAGCGCGGGCGCGAACTTCCAGACGGCCATCATCATCGGGTAGTTCCAGGGCGCGACCTGGGCGCAGACTCCGACGGGCTCGCGCCGGATCATCGAGGTATGGCCGCGCAGGTACTCCCCCGCCGACTTGCCGTCGAGGATCCGGGCTGCGCCGGCGAAGAACCTGAGCTCGTCGGCTAGCGGCGGCACTTCGTCGGCCCTCGTCAGGGCCACGGGCTTGCCGGTGTTCCGGGACTCGGCCTCGACCAGTTCCTCTGCCCTGGCCTCGATGGCGCCGGCGAACTTCAGCAGTGCCAGGCTGCGCTCCGCCGGCGTGGTGTCGCGCCAGGTCTCGAACGCCGCCGCAGCGCTCCGCAGCGCCGCGTCCACGTCAGCGGGACCGGACACGGGAGCCTGGAGGTAGGCCTCGCCCGTGCTTGGGTCGATGACCTGGCTCGTCTGGCCGTCCGCTGCGGCTACGAACTGTCCGCCTACGAAGTTGGCTAGCGCCTCCACCACGATCCTCCCGTTGAGCCGATCCCGAGTCAGGTACGACCCTGACAGAAAAAGTGGGGTCCCACAAGCGAATCAGTAACAATAGACGCTAGGATCTACGGAATCAGTTGACAACCGGCAATAACATGGGAGCATGGGCTTGCGAAGGAGGCTGACGCATGGCGCATACACCCGCGACTCCGCTCGCGTCGGGCGCCCGCAGCCGCGGCCCGGCGAGCGGTCGGGATTCGGAGAGCCGGATCGTGCTTGACGACCTGTCGAAGCAGATAATCGAGCAGCTTCAGCAGGACGGCAGGCGCTCGTACGCGGCCATCGGGAAGGCAGTCGGCCTCTCGGAGGCGGCCGTGCGCCAGCGCGTGCAACGGCTCGTCGACGTGGGGGCCATGCAGATCGTTGCGGTCACCGACCCGATGACGCTGGGTTTCCCGCGCCAGACCATGGTCGGCATCCGCTGCGGGGGCGACCTGGAGCGGGTTGCGGGCCACCTGGCGGGTATGGACGAGATCGACTATGTCGTCATCACCGCCGGGTCGTTCGACATCCTGATCGAGGTCGTCTGCGAGAACGACGATCAGCTCCTGGACATCCTCGGGCGGATCCGCGCGATCCCGAGCATCACGGCGACTGAGACATTTGTTTACCTGAAACTCTGTAAGCAGACCTACAGCTGGGGGACCAGATGAGTACGGCATACGGCAAGGAC
>DASXKI010000149.1:0-20942 GCA_036496945.1 Streptosporangiaceae bacterium
CAGGCCCGCACGGCAGGCTCCGGCGCTGCCGCTAACCTGCTGAGCTACGGCCTGAACGTCAATCTCGCGCCGGTACTCGACGTCTACCGCGCGCCCGGCGACTTCGACGACCAGTTCCAGCGCTCCTACAGCATGAACCCGAAGGTGGTGGCCGCCCTCGGCGCTGACTTCATCAGGGCGCAGCAGCGCGGCGGCGTGGCGGCGACGGCCAAGCATTTCCCCGGCCTCGGCGCCGCCACGGCCAGTCAGAATACTGACGAGCGCCCGGTCACCATCCGCCTGTCGAAGGCGGCGCTTCAAGGCGACGACGAGTACCCCTACCAGGCGGCGGTCAGCGCGGGGGTCGACCTGGTGATGGTGTCGTGGGCGAAGTACCCGCGCCTCGGCTCCAGCTTGCCGGCCGGACTCTCGCCGGCAATCGTGAAGGGTCAGCTGCTCGGCCGCCTCGGCTTCAAGGGCGTCACCATTACCGACGCCATCGGCGCCGGGGCGCTCGCGTCGTACGGCTCGACGCAGACCCGTGCGCTCATGGCGGCCCAGGCCGGGATGCAGCTGATACTCGCGTCGGACTCGGTGACTCAGGGCACGCAGTCCATGACCGCGCTCAGGGCTGGCTATGGGGACGGCAAGCTCAACCGGGCAGACTTCCGGGCTACGGTCACGCAGATCCTGGCGCTCCGCGCCACCCTGCAGCCCTAGGGCCTAGCGGCCGCGGGAGGCATCGCGGGAGAGCACGCCGTCAGGAAGAAGGCCCGGACGGTCGGCCGATGCCGACTTTGCGACCGGGCTCGGCGCCGCCGGGTTTGGCGCGGCTGGGCTAGCGGCCTGAGAGGTCGTCGATGCTCGCGACTTCCTGCGGCGTCAGGCTGAATCCGACCAGGTCGAAGTTCGCGGTGATCCGGTCCGGGTGGGCCGATTTCGGGATGACGGTGACGTCGTGCTCGAGGTGCCAGCGCAGTACGACCTGAGCTGGTGTCACGCCATGTGCTGCCGCGACCTTGGCCAGCACCGGATCGTCGAGGTTGGTGTTCTTGAGCGAGCTGTAGCCCTCGACCGCGATGCCCCGCTCCGCGTGCCCGGCCAGAAGGCGCGCGTCGTAGAAGGTGGGGCCCCAGTCGATCTGGTTGACCGCCGGCGCCTGGCCGGCCGAACTGGTCAGGTCGTCGATCTCCGGCAGGCTGTAATTGCTCACGCCGACGTCACGGACGAGTCCCTCGGCCTGGACCTCGAGCAGCTCATTCCAGAGCTGGCGGCTGTCGCCGCGCCGCGACGGCGGCCAGTGCACGAGCCACAGATCGAGGTAGTCGGTCCGCAACGCCTGGAGCGACTGGCGCAGGATCGCGCGCGCCTTCCCGGCGTCGGACGGACGGATCTTGGTGGTCACGAACACGTCGGCGCGGTCCAGTCCGCTATCGGCGAGCGCCTGACCTACCTCGGCCTCGTTGGCGTACATCGTCGCGGTGTCGATATGCCGGTAGCCGACAGACAGCGCGGCGCGCACCGCGTCACGGGCCTGATCATGGCGCAGCTTCCAGGTGCCGAAGCCAACCTGTGGCATGCGGCCGCCGCCGGGCAGGTCGACGGCCGGGACATCACGAGGTGCGCTCATGCGGTCATTATGCGCGCATGCGACCGCGCGCCAGGGGGCTGGGATGGCGACACGCCGCCCCGTTCCCGCCTTTATGGGTTTGCTGCTGTCAGCAGACGTGCGTCCCGCTGGTGGCGGTGAGCTGCGCAAACAAGTCCATGAGCTGAGCGGTGATTGGGCCGGGCTTGCCGTCGCCGATCGGTCGGCCGTCTAGCGCCAGCACCGGCGTCAGGCCGCCCATGGTGCCGGTGACGAACAACTCGTCCGCGCAGTAGAGCTGGGTCAGGCTATAGTCGCCGACCGCGGTAGGCAGGCCGGCGCCAGCGGCGAGGTCGAGCACCGCCTCGCGCGTGATGCCTTCAGGGCACGCCGCGGCGGTCGGGGTGCGCAGGACGCCGCCGCTGACCAGGAAGATGTGCGTGGCATTCGTCTCGGCGACAAAACCGCGCTGGTCGAGCATGACCGCGTCGTCGGCCCCGGCCACGTTCGCCTCGATCTTGGCGAGGATCGAGGTCAGCAGGTTGTTGTGATGGATCTTCGGGTCCAGGCTGTCCGGGGCGGTGCGCCGGACGCTGGACGTGATGAGCGTGATGCCGCCGGCCTCGTACACCGGGGCCTTGTGCTCGGGCAGCACGATCAGCGTCGGCCCGGACTGGTTGAGTCGCGGATCCATCCCGCTAGTGATCTTCACGCCGCGAGTCAGGGTGAGGCGGATGTGGACGTTGTCGGTCATGTCGTTGGCCGCCAGCGTGCGCCGGATCTCGGCGATGATCTCCTCGTCCGGCGGGATCTGCGCGAACGCCAGCGCCATAGCCGAGCGGCGCAGTCTGGCCAGGTGCTCGTCGAGCCGGAAGATCCGGCCCTGGTACAGGCGCAGGCCTTCCCACACTGCGTCGCCCCCCTGCACGACCGAGTCGAACGGGCTGACCGCGGCCTGGTTCCGGTGCGTCAGCCGGCCGGCGACGCTGACGATCAGGTCCCGGTTGCGCTCGTCGAAGGACTGCAGCATGACGTACTCCTCGTGATCAGGGCCGCAGCCGGTGGGCGGCGAGTTCCTCGTAGAACGGCCGGCACTGCGCGGCCAGCGGCGACAGGTCCGGCGGCAGCTCCACCTCCGTCGCCTGGCTGTACGCACCGAACCCGGTCGAGCGCCAGACGCTGTCGTACCAGTACTGCCCCCAGACGCCGTCGGTGGGCCGCGATCCGGCTGGCCAGGACAGCATGGCCGGATCGAAGCCGATGCCGAGCGCATCGCAGAGCGCTTCCAGCGCCGGGCGCGGTGCCCGCAGGATGTCGGCTGAGTCGATCACCGGGCCGCCGAATGCGCGGAAGATCTCGACTTGCTGCGCCAGGCCGAGATCGTCCAGGACCGGCCGTGACCTGACCCTGGCGTAGGAGGCCAGCAGCCGCGCCGGATCCCGGATCAAGAACGCGTGCGTCAGCCCGGCGAGCGCGCCCCGGTCGATCTCCGGCAGCAGGTGATGCGTCATGTGCTTCTGGTAGAAGACAGACGCGCCGCCCGGCAGCGGCGCGGTCGCGAGCTGAGTCAGCACCGTCTGCCAGTCCGCGGGCATGCTGGCGATGACCTGGTCCCGGCCGGGGTGGTCGACACCTGTATGGGCCAGGTAGTAGGCATATAGCGGCTCGTCGACGACCACGGTGTCGGGCCGGTTCTCGAACGAGCGCATGAGCGCGGTGGATACTGTGCGCGGTCCGGACCACATCGCGATCCGGGCCGGGCCTGGCTGCGTCACGGCGTCGCTGGTCGTTTTGCCGCTGGCCGTGCCGCCGTCGGTCATGCGGCCGCCGGTCACGCCGTCGCTGGTCACAGCACCACCACCGAGCGGAGCACCTCCCCGCGCTGCATCTTCGCGAATGCCTCCTCGACGGCGTCCAGCGCGATCGTCTCGGAGACGAATTTGTCGAGCGGCAGCCTGCCCTGCAGGTGCAAGTCGACCAGCATCGGGAAGTCGCGGCTCGGCAGGCAGTCGCCGTACCAGGACGACTTCAGCCCGCCGCCGCGGCCGAAGACATCGAGCAGCGGCAGTTCCAGCTGCATTTGCGGGGTCGGCACCCCGACCAGCACCACCGTGCCGGCCAGGTCGCGCGCATAGAAAGCCTGCCGGTAGGTCTCGGGCCGGCCGACCGCCTCGATGACGATGTCGGCGCCGTTGCCCTCGGTGAGCTTTCGGATCTCCTCGACTGGATCGCCGTGGGTGGAATTCACGGTGTCGGTAGCGCCGAACTGCCGCGCCCACTCAAGCTTGCGATCGTCCACGTCGACGGCGATGATCTTGCGCGCGCCGGCCAGGTTAGCGCCGAGGATCGCGGCATCGCCAACGCCGCCGCAGCCGATCACCGCGACGGAGTCGCCCCGGCTCACGCCGGCGGTGTTCAGCGCGGCGCCGAGTCCTGCCATCACGCCGCAGCCGAGCAGGCCCGCTACCTCGGGCTTGATGGCGGGATTGACCTTGGTGCACTGGCCAGCCGCTACCAGCGTCTTTTCCGCGAACGCGCCGATGCCGAGGGCCGCCGACAGCGGCGTGCCGTCGGTGAGGGTCATCTTCTGCGTCGCGTTGTGGGTGGCGAAGCAGTACCACGGGCGTCCGCGCAGGCAGGCCCGGCACTGGCCGCAGACCGCGCGCCAGTTGAGGATCACGAAGTCACCGGCCGACAGTCCGGTCACGTCGGGGCCGACCGCCTCGACCAGGCCGGCCGCCTCGTGGCCGAGCAGGTACGGGAAGTCCTCGCCGATGCCGCCCTCGCGGTAGTGCAGATCGGTGTGGCAGACGCCGCAGGCCTGGATGGCTACCAGCGCCTCACCAGGTCCCGGGTCCGGCACGACCACCGTGGTGATGCTGACCGGCGCGCCCTTGCTGCTAGCGATGACGCCCTTGACCTCGTGTGGCATCCTGCTGCTCCTTGTCTCGGGGTTAGCACGATCCTGGCAGGAGCGCTGTCGGCGTCGCTAGATGCCCCGGCCCGTTAACGGGCACGCAGAGCCGCCGGGTCGCGGCCTGACCAGACGAAACGGCCGGCCGCGACCCGGCAGCCCTGCGCTCCCAGCCTTCCAGCTGGGCAGGTCACCCATGGATTCAAACATGCCTGGCAAAGCGGACTAAGCAGCTTGTATTAGACCCCTTAGCGGATGGGCCGCGGGGCGGGCAGATCGGCTAGTAGTCCGGCGCTCGACTCGTTGTGGTCCGGCTCGTACGCGGAGTCTTTTACTTCCTGTCCAGGTGCGGACGCCTCGCCTGCGGTGAACACGTAGCAGCCTGCGGGATCCAGGCGGAGGCCCACCGTTTCCCCGCGCTCGGATCGGGTCGGCGCGAAGATGCCGGTCAGGCGGCCGTAGCCGGGGATGTCGATGGCGTGTTCGTAGCCGCGCCCGCGGAAGGCTACGTCGGCGACCGTGCCGGCGAGGTGGTGCTCGCCATCGTGCGTGCCGCACAGCGCCAGGGCCGTCGGCCTGATCAGGAGCGTCGCGTCGCCGGGGCAGACGTGACCGCCGGACATCCGGGCCCGGCAGGTCCGCAGCAGCGGACCGGACGGCTCGAGCTCGATCGTGTCGTCGGCATCGGCGGGACGCCCGCTTACCCGGACTGGGAGCTCCCCGGACAGGCCCGTGAACCTCGCCACGAATGGCGTGGACGGCTCGCTGTAGATCTGCTCCGGCCGGCCGAACTGGACCAGGCTGCCGCGCTGGAGCAGGCCGATCTGGTCGGCGAGCGCGAACGCCTCGGCCTGATCGTGGGTGATGTAGACGGCCGTCGCGCCCGACTCCCGGACCAGCGAGGAGATCTCCACCCGCATCCGCTCGCGCAGGTCCGCGTCGAGGTTGGACAGCGGCTCGTCGCACAAGATCAGGCCGGTGCCGCCGACGAGGGCCCTGGCTAGCGCGACGCGCTGCTGCTCGCCGCCGGACAGCTCGTTGGGGTAGCGATCGACGAGCGCGCCGAGGCCGACGCGGTCCAGCATGGCCAGCGTCCGCGTCTGCGCCTCCGCCTTGCCCAGGTGCAGCCGCCGGAGCGCGAACGCCACGTTCTCCCTGACCCGCAGATGCGGCCAGAGGGCGTAATCCTGGAACACCATCGAGAGATTGCGCCGGTCCGGCGGCACGTGCACCCGGTCACTGGCGACCAGAGTGCCACCGATGCCGATCTGCCCAGCGGTGACCCGCTCGATCCCCGCCAGGCAGCGCAGAAGCGTGGTCTTGCCCGAGCCTGACGGCCCGAGCAGGACGACGAAGGTCCCCGGGTCGACAGCCAGGCTCACCTCGCTCAAGGCGAGGCTGCCGCTGACATACTCCTTGCTGACGTTCGCGACCTCGATGCTCTCAGCCACGGCTCGCCGATCCGATCCGGCGCCAGCCAGCCGGCGCTAGCAGCCGGTAGCCGCCGAGCACGAGGCCGACGGCGGCGAACGCGATGCCGACTGCCAGCACTGACTGGGCCATGCCCTCTCCAAAGTGGTAATTACTGAGGTTGTCCTGGATGGACACTGAGGCCGGGGGATTGCTGGGCGCGTAGAGCAGCTGCGACAGCGGCAGCTCAAGGAAGACGCCGCAGAACGTGAGCAGCCAGGCCATGGTCAGCGGCCTGGAAACGATCGGCAGGACCCCACGGACCCACGCCATCATCTCGCCCGCGCCGTGTGTCCGGGCCGCGTCTCGCAGCGAGGGCTGCAGCTGGGACACCGCTCCGACCAGCACCCTGGCATTGGTGGGCAGGCTGGACGCCGTGTACGCGATGACCAGCAACGTGGCAGTCTGGTACAGGTTGACGCCGAGCCTGGACCACAGTGGCAGGTTGAACGCGAAGATGTAACCGGCGCCGAATACCACGCTCGGCAGCGCCACCGCCGCGAGCAGCATGAAGTCGAGCACTCGGGACGATTTTTGCCGCCGCTGCGCGAGCAGCCAGGCAGCGATGAAGCCGCCGACCACAGTCACGGACGCCGAGACCACGCCGTAGCCAATCGAGCGCTCCAGCGGGCCGAGCTGGTCGACCTGGTGGAACAGCGCCTGGTAATTCGCCCACGTGATGGAGAACGAACCGCCGTAGTCCCCGAGCAGCGAGGCGCTCACCGCCCCGAAGCCGGGCACCCCGAGCGCCACGAGGTAGAACAGTGCCAGCCCGCTCAAGGCGGCGGCTTTGCCGCGCCCGGTCAGCTTCCGGCGCACCGCCTGCCGGGTGCGACCGGAAAGCATCTGGTACGAGCGACCGCGCAGCGCCCTTGCCTGCAAAGCCAGCGGGATAGCCACAGCCGCCACCAGGAGCACGCCCATGGCCGACGCGGCCGGAAAGCTCGGCGGGAAGTTGTTGATCGCGGCATACAGCTGGTAGGTGGCGAGCGAGAAGTTGGAGTTGTACGCCAGCGTGGCGGCCACGCCGAAGTCACTGATCGACTCGGCGAAGTTGATCGCCAAAGCCGACCAGATGGCCGGCGCGAGCATCGGCCAGATCAGCCGCAATGTCGCGGCGCGGCCGGCGCCATGGACCCGGGCGGCGTCCTCGAATTCCTGACCGAGGCCGGCCAGGCCGGCGGTCACGGCCAGGTAAGTAAACGGCACCGAGCGGAGGCCGAGCAGCATGACGACGCCAAACGGTCCCATGATCAAGTGCGTGACCCAGGGCCAGTGCATGCCCAGCCGGTACATGACCCCGTCGGGCTGCACGATCCGCTCCCAGCCGAGCGCGGGCAGCCATGACGGCAGCAGCAGGACGAGCCACATGCTGCCGGCGACGAAGCGATGGCCGGGCAGCGTGGTCCGGTTGGCCAGCCAGGCGATGGGGAAACCGACCGCCAGCCCGAGCGCCGCCGCGGCGCCGCTGACCCACAGCGAATTGGTAATCGCGACCGCGGTCGTGCCGGTGAACGCCTGCCGCAGGTAGGTCAGCGTGAACCACTGCGGTCCTTGGCCGACTGCCTGCTGGTCGAACAGGTGCGGCGAGATCGTGAGGACCAGGGAGCTGGCGCAGGGAACGAGAATGAAGAGGATCAGCAGGATCCAGAAGATGGGCTTGCCCGCCATGGCGGCGATCCGGCCGGGGGCCAGGCGGGTGGCCCAGGCGGAGAGCGCGGGCCGTAGCCGCCGGCCCGGCCCGGCTGCTGCCGGGCCGGGCGCGCTGGCGTCCTCGGTAGTGATGGTCACGAGCAGGGCCCCGGGCCTGTGCGCCGCAGCATGCCTGTCGCCTGGTACATCGTTGTCACTTGACGATGTTGGCGTCGAACCAGGTGTTGATGGTTCCCTCTTGCGGACCCCAGGTGTACGGGTTGATGGTCTGCGTCGTGACCGAGGCCAGCGACGGCAGCTGCGGTAGGGGGGACACGGTACTGAGGACCGGGTAGTACAGCGAGTCGCCGGTAGGGTCGCCAGTCTGCATGACATGCTGCCCGGCCGGTGAAAGCACGAACTCGATGAACTGCTTGGCCTCCTTCTGCTCCTGCGGTGAGGCCTTGGCGTCGATGCCGATCGCGCTCGGCAGGATCGTCACCGGGTTGAGGTACTTGACCGCCAGCTTCGGGTCGCTACCGGGGCCAAACGAGGCACCGATGCCGGCTGAGCTCTGCACCAGCGCGAGCTTGATCTGCCCACTGGTCAGCGCCTGCAGGGTCGGGCCGTTGGTCGGGTGGATGATGAGCCCGTTGGACTTCAGCTGGGTGTAGAACGCCTCGCCCTTGCTGACGCCGCCGAGGTAGTTCATCATGCCGGCGATGAACGGGAATGTCGGGCCGGACTGCGAGGGGTCGTTCATGCCGACCGCGCCCTTCCACTGCGACGACAGCAGCTGCTGCCAGGTCGTCGGCGGACTCGTCACCTTCGTCTTGTCGTAGACCAGCGCCGCTACCAGCGTGACGCCGGTCGGCGTGTAGCTCTTGTCGGCGGGCAGCGACTGGGTGCCGAGACTGTCCCAGGACACCTGGGGCTCGAAGCCCTTGAGCAGCAGGCCCTGGGTGTCCAGGCCGGCGAAGGCGGTAGCGCCGTCAACCCAGAGCAGGCCCCAGTTGGGGTTGTTCTTGGAGGCCTCGATCTGGGTGAGCAGCGGGCCGGTCGAGTTGTCGTCGAGCTTGACCTGGATTCCGGTCGCCTTCTGGAACGCGGCGGCCATGGCCTTGTCATAGCCCTGCGCGGAGTAGACGACCAGCGGCACCTTGGCCGAGCTAGACGAGCCCGAGGAGGGGGACGAGCTGCCGCTCGCTGAGGAGCAACCCGCAACGGCGATCACGCTGAGGGCGGCGGCGCCCGCGAAAACGCGGAGTTTAGTACGAGTCGTGATGGGAGTCATGGCCGCGAGTCTCCGGCAGGCAGGCGACCGGCAATCGAATGCACGGTGTCTAACAGGAGAAGTAGTCGTCACGAATTGGCAATAACCACGGTCAGGTTGCTATCGTGACAGTCGTTAGACTGTGCAGCTAGAGCCTTAGCAGCTAGAGCCTTAGCAGCTAGAGCACCAGCAGCTCGAGCTCAAGCAGTCTGGGAGTGCGAGCACTCTCAGGCGACCGGCGTGGGCGGACGGGTCAGCGGCTTCCGCGGCGTCTGGACGGCAATTCGCAGTGCCGCCCTGGTCATGACCCGCAGTGGCGGGGTGTCCGGCTTCACCGCGGCCAGTGCCAGCTTGAGTTCGGCAGCGGTCCAGTCACAGATCTTGACCCGGTAGCGCGGCGGGTCCGACCGTGGCATCGTGAGGGCCGGCCTGCCCCGGCCGAAGGCGAACGGCATCACGAGCGCGCCTAGCCACAGCACGATCTGGCTGGCCGGGCCTGGCCGGTAGACGATCCTGGCCGCCGGGCTCAGCGTGATCTCCAGGAGCACTCCGTAGTGGCGCGGAACCATCCGCACCTGCGCGATTTCCGGCCAGGTCAGATGCACCTGCCGGAGCTTCGGCCGCCTGCGTGTCGTGCGGACGCCGAGCCAGATCCCGTGGCTGTCGGCGCGGAAGGCCCGATGCCGTACGGTCGCGAGCACGCCGACGAGGATGCAGGCCGCAACCAGCAGGGCACCGATCTCAGATACGCCGAGCCACAGCGGCATCTGGCCGGTGCTGCTCGCATCCGTGCCGAGGAGCATGGCCGCCCCGCCGATAATCGCGAACCAGGCCGGGACGAGCCAGATGAATCCCCGTGGATACCTGCTGGCTGGCCCCCGGACCAGGCACGTGACGGTGTCCTCCATGTGCCGCCTCCCCGCATGATCGCTCAACCACGATCTTCGATGCTCCGGCCCAGGACGGCAAGTACCAGCTTCTGCTCATCGGAAAAGTTGTCTCTGCTGGCGGCACTGGGCTGGCGGCACTGGGCTGGCGGCGCTGGGCTGGCGGCGCTGGGCTGGCGGCACTGGGCTCGCGCCGCACTGGCATACCTGCGAGGTCGCGCCCGGGGGTGGGAGTGGCCTGGCGGAGTCCGTGTCCTAACGTGGGGGCAGCCAGCGCCAGCACGAGCACCAAAGGAACGAATGCATGCAGATCGCCGAGATCACTCGTCACGACACTAGCCAGCGAGCCGAGTTGCTGAGAGTGCACTCGTACTCCGTCGAGCTGGACCTGACTCGCGGCGACAAGGTCTTCAGGTCCACCTCGGTGATTCGCTTCGACTGCGGCGAGCCAGGCGCGGCTACCTACGCCGACCTGGTCGCCGAGACTGTGCACGAGATCACGCTCAACGGTCAGCGCATCGACCCGCAGCAGGCCTGCACCGACGGCCGGATCGCGCTGAACGGACTGGCCGCCCATAACGAATTGCGCGTGGTCGCTGACTGCGAGTACACCAGCGACTCCAAGGGCATGCACCGCGCGATCGACTCGGCTGACGGCCGGGTTTACTGCTACACCAATTTCGAGCCGGCCGACGCGCGGCGTGTCTACGCGAACTTCGAGCAGCCGGACCTGAAGGCCGAATTCACGTTCCGCGTCATCGCACCCGCGCACTGGACCGTGCTGTCCAACCAGCCGACGCCGGCGCCCGAGCCAGTTGAGGCAAGCCCTGACGAGACAAGGAGCGACAGGGCGGTCTGGCACTTCCCGCCCACGCCGCGGATCTCGACGTACCTGACCGCGGTCGTGGCGGGCGAGTACCACCTGGAGACTGACACCCACACCACGCCGACCGGCCAGGAGATACCGCTCGGCGTCGTAAGCCGGCAGTCGCTGGCCGGCTACCTCGAGGCCAGCGAGATGTTCACGGTCACGAAGCAAGGCCTCGACTACTTCACCCACCTGTTCGACCGTGAGTACCCGTTCGAGAAGTACGACCAGGTCTTCGTGCCAGAGTTCAGCGCCGGAGCGATGGAGAACCCCGGCTGCGTGACCTTCTCGGAGCGGCTGCTCTTCCGGTCCAAGGTGACCGACATGATGTACGAGCTGCGGGCCATGGTGATCCTGCACGAGATGGCGCACATGTGGTTCGGCGACCTGGTGACCATGAAGTGGTGGGACGACCTGTGGCTGAACGAGTCGTTCGCCGACTTCAGTGCCGCGCTCGCGAGCGCCGAGGGCACTCGGTTCACCGACGCCTGGACGACGTTCTCCGGCTCGCGTAAGACCTGGGGTTACATGCAGGATCAGCTGCCTACTACGCACCCGATCGCGGCCGACGTCCCAACGCTGAGCGAGGCTATCGCGAACTTCGACGGGATTAGCTACGCCAAGGGCGCCTCCGTACTCAAGCAGCTTGCCGCCTACGTCGGGCGGGATAGCTTCTTCGCCGGCATCAGGGCGTACTTCGCCGAGTACGGCCACGGTAATGCGACGCTGGCCAGCCTGCTGGCGGCCCTGGAGCAGAGCTCGGGGCTGAGCCTGGGTGACTGGTCGAAGGCCTGGCTCGAGACCGCCGGGCCAAACACGCTGCGCAGTGCGTTCACGGTCGACGCGGACGGTCGATTCGCGGAGTTCGCCGTGCTTCAGGAGTCGGCGCCGGAGCACCCGACGCTGCGGCCGCATCACATCGCGATCGGCCTGTACAACAAGGCCGCCGACGGCGCACTCGTCCGCACGCACCAGGTCGAGGTGGACGTCACCGGCGCGCGGACCGAGGTCCCGGCCCTGATCGGCCAAGAGCAGCCGGACCTGATCCTGCTCAACGACGACGACCTCGGCTATGCCATCGTGCGCTTCGACGACCGTTCGCTGGCGACACTGACCGAGTCGATCGGGGCCTTCGCCGATTCACTCGCCCGCGCGGTGAGCTGGAGCGCGGTCCTGGACATGGTGCAACGCGCCGAGCTGTCGGTGCCCGCCTTCGTGACGATCCTCCTCGGCGGCATGAGCAAGGAGCCGGCCGTCTCGGTACTCCAGATCCTGCACATGACAGCGTCCCGGCTTATGGCCGTCACTGCCGAACCGCGCTGGCTGCCGGCCGGCAAGGAGCAGCTCGCCACGGCCGCGCTGGAGCTGCTGCAGGCCGCCGAGCCTGGCAGTGACCATCAGCTCGCCTGGATGCAGCTGCTGGGCTGGACGGCCGTCACGCCCGCGCAGCTCGATTTCCTTGCCTCTCTTCTGGATGGGAACGTGGTGGTGCCAGGGCTGGCCGTCGATACCGAGTTGCGGTGGGCTCTGCTACACCGGCTGGCCGCCATGGGCCGTGCCGATGACGCGGCCATCGATGCCGAGCTCGCACTCGATCCGACCGACGCCGGCCGCCGGCACGCAGCGGCCAGCCGTGCCTCGATCCCGGACGCCGCGCACAAGGCTGCCGCTTGGCAGCTCGTGGTGCAGTCGCAAGAGCTTGGCCACGAGGGCGTGGCGGCGGTGGCAGCCGGCTTCGGCCAGTCGGAGCACGCCGAGTTGCTCGCGCCGTACGTGGATCTGTACTTCGCGGCGCTGCCGGAGATCTGGGCGACCCGCGGCGATCACCTCAGGAGGCTGCTCGGTGACGGGCTGTTCCCCCACTGGGCGGCGTCGCCCGAGCTGCTGCGGCAGGTCGACGACTTCCTCGCCGCCGAGCCGCGTGACCCCTCGATGGTGCGCGTGCTCGTCGAGCGCCGCGACATCGTCGACCGCGCACTGCGATCGCGCGCGCTCGGAGAATGACCGGAGCGCGTGAACCTCGCCTCATGCGTTGTGCGGCGCAATCCCGCCCGTTACGTTATTACTCGGCGTCAATGGCGATGAACGGGGTTATCGCATGCACATTGCAGAAATCACCAGGGCAGAGACCGCGGAGCGTGCCAGGCTTCTCCAGGTCGAGTCCTACGACGTCGAGCTGGACCTGACCCGGGACGGCGATGTCTTCGGCTCGCGGTGCCGCATCAGGTTCGACTGCGCCGAGCCAGGCGCGGCTACCTACGTCGACCTGGTCGCGGAGTCCGTGCGCGAGATCACCCTGAACGGCACGCCGATCGATCCGGCCACCGCGTACGCCGATGGCCGGATCGCGCTGACCGGGCTGGCCGCGCGCAACGAGTTGCGGGTGGTCGCCGAATGCGCCTACGGGACCGGCGGATTCGGCCTCCAGCGCTCGGTCGACTCTGCCGACGGCCGGGTCTACACGTTCACGCAGTTCGAGGCCGCGCACGCCCGGCGGGTGTTCGCGAACTTCGAGCAGCCGGACCTCAAGGCTGCCTTCACCTTCCAGGTCACGGCACCGGCGCACTGGACCGTCATGTCGAATCAGCCGGCGCCCGAACCGCAGGCCGCCGGTGAGCACGCCGCCGTGTGGCACTTCCCGCCGACGCCGCGGATCTCGACCTACCTCACCGCGATCGCCGCGGGCGAGTACCACGTGGTCCGCGACTCGCACACCACGGTCGGCGGCCAGGTGATCCCGCTCGGCGTTGCCTGCCGCCAGTCGATGGCCGCGTTCCTTGATGTCGCGGACATACTTCTCGTCACCAGGCAAGGGCTGGATTACTTCACCAGCTTGTTCGGCAGCGACTATCCATTCGACAAGTTCGACCAGGTCTTCGTTCCCGATAATGCGGGAGCGATGGAAAACGTCGGGTGCGTCATCCTCACCGAGTCGCTGCTCTTCCGGTCCAAGGTGACCGACACGATGTACGAGCTGCGGGCCATGATCATCCTGCACGAGATGGCGCACCAGTGGTTCGGCGACCTGGTCACCATGAAGTGGTGGGAAGACCTCTGGCTGAATGAGTCGTTCGCCGAGCTCGCCGGATACCTGGCGACGGCCGAGGCGACTCGGTTTACGCAGGCGTGGACGACGTTCTGCGGCGGGCGGAAGATCTGGGGCTACGGCCAGGACCAGCTCCCATCCACTCATCCGATCGCCGCGGACGTGCCCACGCTGAGCGAGGCCGAGGCGAACTTCGACGGCATCAGCTACGCCAAGGGCGCGTCCGTGCTCAAGCAACTGGTCGCTTACACCGGCCGGGACGCTTTCTTCGCTGGCATCCGCGCATACTTCGGCGAGCATGCCTGGGGCAACGCCACGCTGGCTGACCTGCTGCGCGCCCTGGAGGCAAGCTCCGGCCGCAGGCTCGGTGACTGGTCGAAGGCCTGGCTCGAGACGGCCGGGCCGAACACGCTGCGCGGCGAGTTTGCAGTCGGTCCTGACGGCGCCTTCACGTCGTTCGCGGTACTCCAGGAAGCGCCGGCCGAGCACCCGACGCTGCGCCCGCATCACATCGCGATCGGCCTGTACAACCTCGTCGACGGGGCGCTGGTGCGCACGCACCAGGTCCGTGTCGACGTCGCCGGGCCGCGGACCGAGGTCCCCGCCCTCGCCGGCATCGGGCAGCCGGACCTGATCCTGCTGAACGACGAAGACCTCGGCTACGCCATCATCCGGTTCGACGACCGGTCGCTGGCGACGCTGACGGAGCACATCGGGCGGTTCCGAGATGGGCTGGCGCGGACCCTGTGCTGGAGCGCCGTCGTGGACATGGCCGGCCAGGCCGAGCTGTCAGTGCCGGCCTTCGTCAGGATCGTCGCCGCCGGCATGGGCAGCGAGCCCTCGGTGGCGGTGCTGCAGTTGGTGCATGGCGAGACGCTGCGCCTCCTAACCACAAGCGCGGATCCGGAGTGGGTGCCAGCCGGCAAGCAGCTGCTGGCGGCCGAGGCCATCCCGCTGCTGCGGACGGCCGAGTCCGGCAGCGACCACCAGCTCGCCTGGGCGCAGCTCCTCGGCGCGACGGCCGTGACGCCGGAGCAGCTCGACCTCGTCGCCGGCCTGCTGGCTGGCAGCACCGAGATCCCTGGCCTGGCCGTCGACACCGAGCTGCGCTGGACGCTGCTGCGCCGGCTGGCCGCAACCGGGCGGGCCGGCGACGCGGAGATCGATGCGGAGCTGAAGCAGGACAGCACCGACTCGGGCCGGCGAAATGCGGCCGCGGCGATGGCCAGCATTCCCGACGCCGCGCACAAGGCGGCGGCCTGGCGGCAGGTGGCGGAGTCCACCGAGCTCGGGCTGGAGGAATCCATCGCCGTAGCGCGGGCCTTCAACTCGCCCGAGCACGCCGACTTGCTGGCTCCGTACGCGGCGAAGTATTTCGAGCAGCTGCCGACTATCTGGGCCGCGCGCGCCGATATGCTGCGCGTTCTCCTCGGGCACGGCCTGTTCCCGTACCCGTCGGCCTCACCGGAGCTACTCAGCCAGATCGACGCGTTCCTCGCCTCGCCGGGCCTGGATCCGTCGCTCGGCCGGACGGTGATCGAGGGCCGCGACATCGTCGACAAGGCGCTGCGGTCGCGATCGCTTGCCGGCTAGTCATGGTCGCTGAGACTGACCCTGATGAGAGTGAGTTTGGTACGCCTATAGCCGTACCAAACTCACTCTCATAAACGATCAATCCGAGGTCTCTGACTCCGAAAACGGACGTATAGATGCAGATTGCCGAGATCACCAGGGCCGAGACGAGCGAGCGGGCTCGGCTCCTGTCTGTCGACTCGTACGCAGTCACGCTGGACCTGACCCGCGGGAGCGAGGTCTTCGGGTCGACGTCGGTGATCAGGTTCGGCTGCGCCGAGCCGGGCGCTGCTAGCTATGCCGACCTGGTCGCCGAGTCCGTGCGCGAGATCACGCTGAACGGGACGCCGATCGATCCAGCGGCCGCGTGGGCGAACGGGCGGATCGCGCTGACTGGCCTAGCCGAGCACAACGAAGTGACGGTCGTCGCCGAGTGCCGCTACTCCCACGACGGCACCGGGCTGCACCGCGCGGTAGACCCGGTCGACCAGAAGGTCTACACCTATACCAAGTTCGAGCCCGCGTACGCGCGCACCGTCTATGCGAACTTCGAGCAGCCAGACCTCAAAGCCAGCTTCAGCATCTCGGTCCTCGTTCCGGCCCATTGGAACGTGCTGTCCAACGAACCACGTGCCAACGAACCACGGGCCAACGAACCACGGGCCAACGAGCCACTGGACGAGCAGGCGCCCGCCGACGAGCCACTGGACGAGCAGGCGCCCGCCGGTGACGGCTCGGTGGTCTGGCGGTTCCTCCCTACGCCGCTGTTGCCGACCTATCTGTTTGCGGTCGCGGCAGGCGAGTACGAGGTCGTCCGCACGACGCACACGACGCCGGGCGGACAGGTGATCCCGCTCGGGCTGGCGTGCAGGGCGTCGATGGCCGAGTTTCTGGCGGCCGGGGACATTCTCGACACCACGCGCAATGGGCTGGACTACTACACGGCGCTGTTTCGTACCGACTACCCGTTCCGCAAGTACGACCAGGTCTTCGTGCCCGAGTACAGCGTCGGCGCGACCGAGAACGCCGGCTGCGTGATCTTCACCGATCAGCTGCTCTTCCGGTCCAGGGTCACCGACACGCTCTACGAGCTGCGCGCGAGCGTGATCCTGCACGAGATGGCGCACATGTGGTTCGGCGATCTGGTCACGATGAAATGGTGGGACGACCTGTGGTTGAACGAGTCGTTCGCGGAATTCTGCGCGGCATTGGCTAGCGCCGAGGCAACGCGGTATACCGGCGCGTGGACCACCTTCGCGACTGGCCGCAAGGCGTGGGGCTACGTGCAAGATCAGCTGCCGTCGACGCATCCGATCGCTGCTGACGTGGCCACGCTGAGCGAGGCGATCGCCAACTTCGACGGGATCAGCTACGCCAAGGGCGCTTCGGTGCTCCGGCAGCTGGTCGCGAAGATCGGACGGGATAGCTTCTTCGCCGGGATCCGCGCATACTTCGCCACCTACGGCTGGGGCAACGCCACACTGGCCGACTGGCTCAGCACGCTGGAGGCCAGCTCGGGCGCCAGCCTGACGGACTGGTCGAAGGCCTGGCTGCAGACCGCCGGCCCAAGCACGCTGCGCAGCGAGTTCGCCGTCGATTCGGATGACTCTTTCGTGTCGTTCGCCGTGCTCCAGCAGGCACCAGCCGCGCACCCGACGCTGCGGCCGCATCGGATCGCCATTGGCCTGTACAGCAATGCGGACGGCGCGCTCGTTCGCACGTGCCAGGTTCAGGCTGACATCGCCGGGCCGCGGACACTGATCCCGGAGCTGGCGGGCGCTGCCCGGCCAGATCTGCTCGTGCTGAACGACGACGATCTGACCTACGCGATCCTGCGGTTCGATGACCGCTCGATCGCGACGCTGACCACGTCGATTGGCCAGCTCAGCGACTCGCTGACGCGTGCCATTTGCTGGAGCTCGCTCGTCGATATGGTCCGGCAGGCCGAGCTGCCCGTGCCGGCCTTCATCACCATCGTTGCGGGCGGCATCGCCGAGGAGCCCTCGGTCGCGGCGCTGCAGAGCCTGCTGGGGGCGTGCTACGAGCTGCTGCGCGCGATGGCGGACCCGGCCTGGGCTGCGACCGGCGCCCGTCAGCTGGCCGATACCGGTGCGCGGCTGCTGGCCACCGCGGGACCGGGCAGCGACCACCAGCTCGCCGGGGCTCAGTTGCTGAGCTGGACTGCGACTTCGCTGGACCAGCTCGATCTCATCGCCGGGCTGCTCGATGGCAGGGCCGTGCCGCCAGGCATGGAGGTCGGCTCGGAGCTGCGCTGGGCGCTGCTCCAGCGGCTTGCCGTCACCGGCCGGGCCGGCGACGCCGAGATCGACGCCGAGCTCAACAAGGACAAGTCCGATGCCGGGCAGCGAGCCGCGGCGGCCTGCCGGGCCGCCATCGGCGACGCCGAGCACAAGGATGTGGCGTGGCAGCTGCTAGCTGAGTCCGTGGACATCTCAGCCGACCTGCTGCGGTCGGTGGCATCCGCCTTCCACCAGCCGGAGCAGGCGGCGTTGCTGGCCCCGTACGCGCAGCGTTACTTCGACGTGCTGCCAGGGATGTGGTCAGCGAGCGGCGGACATCTGCGGGTAGCACGGGGTGCGGCCCTGTTCCCCGTCACCGCGGCCAGCCAGGAGCTGATCGATCAGATCGACGCGTTCCTCGGGTCGGGGGAGCGCGAGCCCGGACTGGTTCGGGTCCTCATCGAGCGGCGTGATCAGGTACGGCTCGCACTGCGATCCCGTTCGTTGACAGCCACGGCACTGTGAGACACGCCGACGCCATGGTCATCGCTTTACCCGGATTCTGCGATCGTTCGCGCCCGGGAACCTGCCGGAAGTGGTACATCTGACCTGGGCACAGTTCGGGGTGTGAGCGTTGGATAACTCTGGGTGGCGGCGCGAAAGCTCGATAACGTAGCGATCACGGTCGGCGTTGCCGCATGATGTAGTGACTCCACATCGGGCAGAGACGCCGCTTCAGTCTCGGGAGTAACAGTCGTTATGACAACGGGATGGCCGCGGAACCAGCAAGATCTGCGGTGGCCCGACGCCGAGAACGACGACACCGGACCAGCCAGTTCGGTCCGCGGGCGTCCCGCCACCGACACCAATTCACCAGCCGCCGAGAACTCCGGCTTCGGTCCCGAGCATCCGAGCGGGCCACTGCCAGTCGGGCGCCTGCGCGAACCGCAGCAGCGCGGCCGCCTCGGCCGCAAGTCTCGTGACAGCCGTGGCGAGTCCGGGCCAGCCGACGGCGCCGGTGGTGATGCCGACTACGACTGGATCAAGTATCTCGGCGAAGCCGGCCCGGCACAGGAATCATCGCGACGCGCGGCGGAGCCGACCCAGCGCCCGGCCGAAGGCCGCCGGGCCCGACGGTCTGGCGGCGCTTCGGAGTCGCGCAATCCCGGCGGCAATGCCGATGAGCCAAGCGCCGGGCGGGGTGCCGGGCGGCTACTGCCTCGCAGGCACGCGGCCCCGGCGGACTCGGCTCCGGCCACAGAATCAGCCTCGGCCACAGCCCCGGCTCCGACTGCTCGCCAGTCGCCTCGTGCTCCGGGCCCTTCGAGCGGGTCGGCAGCACCTTCCGCTCCGGCTGGCGCCTGGTCTGCGGACAGCTCAGCGACACGGTCCTTTGACGCGGCCGCCACCCATCCCGGGAGCCGGGCGGTCCCGACTGATGGCGCCGCGCAGGCTAGCGCACGCGGTGGCATCGCGCCGGTGGGCACCGAGCGCCCGCGCTACGACCGGGCCGGCCAGGATCGGCGAACGCACGAGAGGCCGATCCCGGACCGTGCCCCGGCTGACTTCCCGCGATCCGGTGACCGGGACCGGCCTCGGCAGACCGGATCGTGGGACACCGGATCAGCTTGGCCTGAGACAGCCCGGCCTGAGATGACGCGGCCCGAGACAGCTTGGCCTGAGACAGCGCGGCCCGGGACAGCTTGGCCTGAAACGACGGAGCCCGAGACAGCTTGGCCTGTGACAGCGCGGCCCGAGATAACGCGGCCCGAGACGATGCGCCCGACAGGGCGGCCCGAGAGCGGGCAGCCGGGCCAGGCGCCATCCAGGCCCGGAGCCGAGCGGCGTGGGCAGTCCGGGACGGGCTCAGCCGAGGCTCAGCGGGCGCCGTCGACTCAGTCGGGGCCATGGGACGCGGTTGCACCGGCGGCGCGCCAGCGTCGACTGCACCGCTGGGCCCCGGTAGACGACCGGACTGACGCCGCCGACAGCCCGGCAACATTCGGCCGGCCATTGGACGTCGGTGTCCGGCGGCGCCGGCTGGCGAGCCCGGATGCCCCGGCTGCCGCGGCGGCTCCGGAGTTGGGTGAGCACGACCTTGAGGCAGTGCTCGCGCCGGCCAAGCGCTCCAGTCGGGGCAAGTCCGCCCGTCCGGGCAAGCCTGCCCGTGCGGGTAAGCCTGACCGCAAGGCGCGACGTAACGCGCGTCGGCCAGAATCCGGCCGGGCCGTCGCCGCACAGGCAGCGGCTGCCACGTCGATCGCTGCGCCAGTGACCGAGGCGCTCCCGGTTCGAGTGACCCCTCGCTTCCCCGACAAGGCCGCGACCGAGACGACGACGCGGCCTGCCAAGAGCGCGGCTCCAAAGACGGCCAAGCGCTCTCGGCGCGGCCCGACTCGGCGGCTGCGCCGCCATCCGGTCTTGCTCATCAGCGGTGTTGGCGTCGTCATCGTCGCTCTTGTCGCCGTTCTTGCCCACAGCATGATGGCCGGGAGCGGGCCGGCGCACACCATCTCGACGCCGGCGAAGCTGAAGGCGTACGTGCTGGAGCCTCAGCTCGCCCAGGGTATGGGTGCTCAGGCGCTCCGCACCGCCATTGTCAAGAAGGGCAACGGCGAGGCCACGCACGTTGTCGACGCGGTGTACGAGATCAGTAGCGGCCCTGCTGCCAAGTCGGGGCCAGTGATCATGCTGTTCATCGGCGGCAACCTGTCGGGCTCGGCGAGCTCATTCATCTCGAGCTTCACCGGCCTGTTGCCGGGCGCCTTCGTGACTAGCCCGGGCGCGCTTGGTGGCCAGGCTGCGTGCGTGCCGGGTTATTCTGGGCATCCGGCCGAGTGCGCGTGGGCTGACAACGACACGTTCGGCTTGTTCGCCTCGCCGACGCTGAGCGCTAATGCCCTCGGCAACGAGCTGAGGTCCATGCGGGCACTCGTGGAGCACGCCCGCAGATAAGCCGGGTGGCAGATTACGTGCCCGTGGGCTGACAACGACACGTCCGGCTTGTTCGCCTCGCCGACGCTGAGCGCTAGTGCCCTCGGCAACGAGCTGAGGTCCTTGCGACCACTCGTGGAGCACGCTCGCGGATAATCCGGGTAGCTATTACCGCCGACGCGCGCGAAGCCACGGCGCACGCACCCGCAGGCGCTGCCGTCGCCGAAGCGCATCTGGCTTCTGCTCGGACAGTTGGTCGGCGGCGCCGGGAGCGGCGGGCTGGGCTGGCCTAGGCGTCCGCAACGACACGTGCACGACGGCGACGATCACAGCGCCCAAAATCACAATGAGTGCGATTAGCTCAACGTGCCTGAGCTGACCACCGAACGGAACGGCGGATGCGTCCGTAGAGGCTTGCAAGACTGAGCTCCCGACAGCGGATTGGTCGACCGGCACCGTTCCGCCTGAGCTCCCTACTGTCGGGAAGAGCGCCGCGGGATCGGTCGCGTTAACGCCAGTGCCGGCGATCGACGGCAGGA
>DASXKI010000150.1:0-3532 GCA_036496945.1 Streptosporangiaceae bacterium
CGGTGGCGTGCGGCGCCGCGATCCCAGCCATACGCCGCTGGGGCGCCGTATTGGGGTCAGTCGTGCTCTGGACCGTGTGGATTGTCGTCGGCGCGGCGGCCGGAGTTCCCGTGTGGGGCAGCGCCAGCGCTAAATCCGAGCCGGGCCTCCCCGCTGGTCGCCGAGTCCGTGACCGGCAGAAGAATAGAAGGACCGCTGATGACAACAGTCGGCTATTCACCGTGGATTTCGGATCATAGCGGGAGATCAGTCCCGCCGCGATCGCCCTGCGCTTCGCCTTTGGCGCGGCCATCTCCGTCTTGGCCGGGCTGGTAGGGGTGGTCGGCGGGCAGCGTGCCGGTGGCATCATGCTGGCCGCACCGGCCGTCCTCCCGGCCACGCTTACGATCATCGAGAAACAGGAGGGCCGCGGGGCGGCCGTGACCGAAGCGGAGGGCTCAGTGCTCGGCGCCGTCGCGCTCGTCGGGTTCGCGGCGGTCGCGGCCGCCAGCACGGCGAAACTGCCGCTCGCTGCCGCCCTGCCGTGCGCGTTTACGGCATGGGTGGCTGTCGGTATCGGCGGGTACCTGGCGCAGGCCGCCGTATTGCCCTCCTGGCGGCGGAATGTCCGTGATCTGGCCTGGCAGCGCCGTGATGCCGCTTCGGCCCGCCGCGGGCTGCATCGGTTAATCTGGCTCGCAGGCTGACAGTGTGTGACTACTCCCTGCGTCGCTCTGTTTATGACACCGCGTCAGGCGGCAGGCCGGTCAGCGCGTGCTCGCACCTGTTCGAAGAATCAGGCGCGCTCGAGGAAGTGGCCCAACTGGCCCAGGACTGGTCTTCCGAGCACCTCGCGCCAGTTTCCGAAACACCGGAACGCTAATTTCAGCCGATGCAGCGGCCGAGCAGCAAGCCGCGCAAACACGCGGGGGACTCCCAACGACGGCGACTCCGTGTCCGGCGAGATCCGCCGAGCGGCTCAGGGATGATGGCGCCGATAACCGCGATCAGCGTCCCGGGAATCAGCCAGGTTACCCGGCCGACCGTCAGCACGACGACGATGACCGCGGCCGCCACGTCGTCCAGATGCCGTGCGCGAGCGCGGCGAGATCATCGTGCAAAGCGTGGCACCGCACCGCCGCCCACGGAGGCGACTCCGAGCATGTCGGGCAGTTGCAGGCCGCCACCAGGATGCCGATGCCGGCCAAGAATCCAGCCAGCACAGTACGGGGCCAGGAACCCGAGCCTGGCGAGCCAGGCCAGCATCAGGCCGCCGGTCAGCAGGGCGAGCAGGCCGCCCATGTCTACACCCCGGCGCGGCGTGTCCTGCCAGCGTCGGCGCGAGGATGGCCGCAGGAGCGTGTACAAGGCTCGGCAGAGGCCGACGGTCGGGCGGCAGCGACTGCAGGTACACCTCGATCAGGGCTGCACCGTCGACGTCTCCGGGTCCAGGTGCCCGATCAGCGGCGGATCGTCGATGATCTTCCGGGTGCCGTTGGCCGCCGTGGTGAGCTTCGGCAGCGCGTGCAGACTGGTGCGCTGGCGGATCTTGGCTATCTGCAGCTGGTGCTGCAGGTCCTTTGCCCGCTCCTGCCGTGCGATGGCGGTGACCGTCGTGACATCGATGCGGTCGTACCAGGCATCGAGCGGACCGGCCGCCGCGAGCTCGGCTATGCGCTGCCGGTAGGCCCTCATGGCACCGCAGGCCATCCGGGCAGCATCCGGCAGCGCGATGCCGAGGTTCTGCGCCGCCAGGACAACGCTGGCGGCAAGCCGTTTGACATCCCACTCCACGGGGCTGGCAGCGTCTCGTCGAAGTCATTGACGTCGAAGGCCAGGTTTCGTTCCGGCGTGCCGGATACCCCGAAGTTGCCCAGGTGCGCGTCGCCGCAGGCCTGCACGACGAGTCCGGTGCGGGGGGTTCGGGCCAGGTCATTAGCCATGACCACGGCGGAGCCGCGCAGGAAGGTGAACGGCGACACGAGCATCCGCCCGTACCGGACGGGAATCAGGTCTGGCAGCCGGCGACGGTCATCGTCTGCCAGCAGGCCGACCGGATCGGGCCGGCGGGCCGGCGGGTCCCAGAAGGCGTGCGAGGAGCGCGGCACCTGCTGGCGCAGCGCGCTCCCGGCCCGCCTGCGCTGGTCGAACGTCTGTGCCTCGGCCATCCGCTCCCCTGAAGATTGTCTCCCCCGCGCACCTCTGCATGTCCGCCCTCAGCTGACAGCGGTCGTGTGACTTGGTCGGATGGCTGGCGGGCCGGGTGGGGTTCGCCGCGCCGGCGCTCGTCCTGGCGGCTGGACCGGCTCTGGCCTGTCCTTTAGCGGGGGCGTAGCACGGGTCTGCGGCGAGCAGGTCGCCACCATGACGCGCTCGCCGTGGTGGCTGATCTCCATCGGCGGCCCGTCGCCCGACAGCGTGTATGTGGCTGAGTCCCCCGTCGCCTCGACCCGCAACCGTCGCCCGCCGATCACGATCGTGAATGCCAGCCGGCGCAGCGCCGGCGGCAGCCGGGGCGCGAAGTCCAGCACGCCGTGCCGCCGCCGCATCCCGCCGAGCCCGAAGACCAGGGCGTTCCAGGCGCCGGCCAAGGAGGCGATATGCAAGCCGTCCCTGGTGTTGTGCTGCAGGTCGGCCAGGTCCATCATGGCGGCCTCGCCCAGGTAGTCGTAGGCGAGGCGCAGGTGGCCCGTCTCCGCCGCCATGACGGCCTGGCTGCACGCCGAAAGGGAGGAGTCACGCACGGTAAGGCGCTCGTAGTAGGCGAAGTTCCTGGCCTTCTGCTCGGCCGTGAACGCATCAGGCCGCAGCTGCATAGCCAGCACCAGGTCAGCCTGCTTGACTACCTGCTTGCGGTACAGGTCGAAATACGGGAAATGCAGCAGCAACGGATACTGATCCGGGCTGGTGGCCGCAAAGTCCCACACCGGGTGATCGGTGAATCCGGCTGCCTGCGGATGCACCCCCAGCATCTCGTCGAATGGCAGCAGCATCGACCGCGCGGCCGCCCGCCACCTCGCGATCTCCTGCGCCGACACGCCGAGCTGCCGGGCGCGGTCCGGGTGGCGCTCCGCCGCGTCGGCGGCAGCGGCCAGGTTCCGCTGCGCCAACAGGTTCGTATATACGTTATTGTCCGCGATGGCGCTGTACTCGTCGGGGCCGGTGACGCCGTCGATGCGAAAGCGTCCCGCGGCGTCGTGGTGGCCGAGCGACCGCCACAGCCGGGCGGTCTCCACCAACAGTTCGAGGCCGATGTCGCGCTCGAACTGCTGGTCGTCTGTGATGAAGTGGTAGCGGATCACGGCGTCGGCGATGTCGGCATTGATGTGGAACGCCGCGGTTCCCGCGGGCCAGTACCCCGAGCACTCCTGCCCACGGATGGTCCGCCACGGGAATGCGGCGCCGTCCAGCCGCAGCTGCGCGGCGCGATCACGGGCGAGGTCCAAAGTGCGATGTCGCCAGCGAAGCGCGTCGGCCGCGGCGCGGGAGGCCGTGTAGGTCAGCGCGGGCAGCACGAAGGTCTCGGTGTCCCAGAAGCTGTGTCCGTCGTAGC
>DASXKI010000151.1:0-11698 GCA_036496945.1 Streptosporangiaceae bacterium
CCGGCTGGCCGACAACGGCGTGCGCATGCGCTCGCTGACTCGCGAGGAAGAGTGCATCGGCTACGCCTCAGGGCAGCGGATCGCGGGGCAGCGGCCGGTCGTGCTGATGCAGAGTTCGGGCCTCGGGAACGCGCTGAACGCGCTCGGCAGCCTGGCTGTCCCCTATCGGCTCGGGCTGCCGCTGGTGATATCGATGCGAGGCACGCTCGGCGAAGCCAATCCGAGCCAGATTCCGCTCGGACGCGCCACGGTGCAGTTCCTCGGCGCTCTGGCCGTTCAGGCGTTCTCGCTCCGGGCGCCTGAAGCCGCCGCACAGGCGACGGCTGGCATGCTCACGCTGGCATTTGAGGCAGGCGAGTGCGCGGCGCTCCTGCTGGAGGCAGAGCTCGGAGGCGGCCGTGAAGGCGGCTGAAGTCGCGCTGGCGATCGTCGAGACCCTGCCCGACGCCCGCTGCGTATCGTCGCTCGGGACGGCTACCTCGGCGCTGCGGTCAGCATCTGGTGACGGCCCGCACTTCTATCTCGGTGCTGCGATGGGCTCGGCACTGGCAGCCGCCATGGGCGTGGCCGAAGCGCTGCCTGACCGGCTGGTCGTCGCCGTGCTAGGAGACGGTGAACTGCTGATGGGAGCCAGCACGCTGTGGTCAGTGTCGGCGTACCGGCCTGGCAACCTCATCACGGTCGTTCTTTCCGACGGTGTTTACGGCATCACTGGCGGCCAGCAGCTCAGCGCTCCCCCTCGGTTTGCTGCGGCCGCGCAGGCGATGGGCGGGATAACGGGGCTGCGCGTGGGGTCCGACCTGGAGTTGCGGCGAGCGCTGTGCGAGCTCGAACGGCCGAGCCTCATCGAGGCGGAACTGACTGAGCGAGCATGGCCAGGACCATCACCGTTCGTCGATCCTGCGCAGGTCCGGGTGGCGTTCGCGGCAGGCTTGGCCGGCTCCGGCGGCTCGGCCGACCCGACATGACGGACGTAGGACAGCTGGCGCAGGTTGCCGCCCGGGCCCTGGCTGAGGCTGGCGCGGACGTGTTGTTCGGGCTGCCTGGCGGCGGTAGCAACCTGGAAATCATCGGCGCCGCTGAGACGGCCGGCCTGAAGTTCGTGCTCACCCATGGCGAGTCCGCTGCCGCCATGATGGCGGGCGTCTATGGCGAGCTGACCGGGCGTCCGGCCGCCTGCGTGGTGACCAGAGGTCCCGGCGCCGCGAGCAGCGTCAACGGCGTCGCGCAGGCGCTGCTCGACCGCCAGCCGGTTCTGCTGCTGACCGACGCGGTCCCAGCCGCCGACATCTCGCGGGTATCGCATCAGCGGCTCGACCACCGTGCCCTCTTCGCGCCCGTCACGAAGGGCACGGGCGTCCTTGGGGCAGGTGACCCAGCGCAGGTCATGGGCGACGCTCTGAGCATCGCGACATCGCAGCCGCAGGGCCCGGTGCACCTGGACATCGATCCGACGGCCACCAGCCAGAGTCCCCGCCGGACCGCACCGTTCGCGGGCGGCAGCATGGCGGCGATCACGACAGCTGTGGCCGCTGCCCGGAAGCCGGTCGTCGTCATCGGCGTCGGCGCCCGGCACGAGGCTGCAGCAATCCGGGCGCTGCTGGCCGGAACAAGTATTCCGGTCCTGCAGACCTACAAGGCCAAGGGAACGATTCCCGATTCGTCTGTCCATGCTGCCGGGCTCCTGACCGGGGCCACTATCGAGGCGCCGGTACTGCGCGCCGCGGACGTGATCATCACGATCGGCCTCGATGCGGTCGAGCTCATTCCGGGCTCCTGGCCCTACCAGGCGCCGGTGCTCGCGCTTAGTTCGTGGCCGGAAGAGACCTCGGCTGGCCGCCCGGCGGCCACGGTGGTGGGCCCGCTGGCCGAGTTGATCACGGGGCTGGGCAGGCTACCGGATGGCTGGGACCCTGGCTTCGCGCAGCGAGAGCGCCAGCGGGGACTCCAGGTCATCCTGAGCGGTCCCGCAGCCGACACCGGCCTCGCCCCTTGGGAGGTGGTGCAGGAACTGCGGTCCATCGCGCCGCCAGGCTCGGTGGCCACCGTGGATGCGGGGGCGCACATGCTCGTCGCCATGCCCTTGTGGTTCACGGAGAACCCTGGCGAGGTTCTGGTGTCCTCGGGGCTGGCGACAATGGGTTTTGCGCTACCCGCGGCGATAGCCGCGTCGCTGGTGAAGCCGGGAGTCCGCGTCTTCTGCCTCGTGGGTGATGGCGGGCTCGGCATGGTGCTCGGCGAACTCGAGACGGCAGCCAGGCTACGGCTGCCACTGACCATCGCGGTCTTCAATGACAGCTCGCTCAGCTTGATCAAGATCAAGCAACGTGCCTCGGGTCATGGCGGCAGCGGCGCCGTCAGCTACGGCCCGACCGATTTCGCCGGGATCGCAAGCGCCTGCGGTATCCGGTCGGCGCGGGTGACGAGCCGGCAAGGACTGCGCGACGCCGCCCGCCGAAGCCTCGAGGTGGCCGGGCCGGTCCTGCTGGACGTGCTGGTGGACGCCAGCGGCTACCCGCATGTACTCGACGCGATCCGGGGCGCGCCGTAGCCGCACCTCGTGCTCGGCTCCACCGCCTCGCGCCGAATCGGTTTGGCCGTTGCCGACGACCACGGTAAAGTTTGTGGCGCGAGGCGTAGATGGGGACGAGTACCGGCGCACGCAGCCATGAGAGACCTGGGGATGGTGGGATCCCGGGGGCGTGCGCGCCGGGAAGATCACCCCTGAGCCGTCGGAAGAAAGGCCACCTGGCCGAGTAGAGCCGACCGCAACCTTTTGAGAGGGCTGAATTTCAGCCAAGGAGGGTGGTACCGCGGGGCGGGAGTCCGCCTCGTCCCTCCGCCGCGACAGTACATCTGCGACGGAGGCCGTATGTACCATCCGATACCTGCTCAGATTGACCTTCCGGCACTCGAGCACGGCATCCTCGACTTCTGGCGGGCTCAAGGGACCTTCGAGCGCAGCCTGGAGCAGTCCGCTGGGCAGCCTGAGTGGGTCTTCTACGAAGGTCCGCCTACCGCCAATGGGATGCCCGGCGCGCATCACATAGAAGCGCGCGTATTCAAGGATGTCTTTCCCCGCTACAAGACGATGAAAGGATTCCACGTTGCCCGCAAGGCAGGGTGGGATTGTCATGGTCTGCCGGTTGAACTGGCCGTGGAGAAGGAGCTTGGGTTTACGGGTAAGCAGGACATCGAGGCATACGGCATCGCAGCTTTCAATGCCAAGTGCCGAGAGTCGGTGACCAGGCATGTGGACGCGTTCGCACGCGTGACGGATCGCATGGGTTACTGGGTCGATACGGACGGCGCCTACCGCACGATGGACGCCTCGTATATCGAGTCGGTCTGGTGGTCGCTCAAGCACATCTTCGATAGAGGCCTACTCGTGGAGGACTTCCGCGTCGCGCCCTGGTGTCCGCGGTGCGGTACGGGGCTGTCCGATCATGAGGTCGCGCAGGGCTACGAGACTGTGGTCGATCCCTCTGTCTATGTGCGCATGCCGCTGACGTCGGGACCGCTCGCCGGGACGACATCACTGCTGGTATGGACGACCACACCATGGACGCTAGTCTCCAACGTCGCGGTCGCTGTTCACCCTGACGTGCGCTACGTGGTTGCCACTGACGGCTCTGAGCGCCTGGTGGTCGCCGAGCGACTCATGGACAAGGTGCTGGCGGCGGGCTGGACAGCAACGGGCGAGTCATTCAGCGGCAAGGAGATGGAACGCTGGGCGTACCAGCCGCCATTCACCCTGCTCAACGTGCCTGACGCTCATTACGTCGTGAACGGCCGTTATGTGACCACTGACGATGGCACCGGCCTGGTGCACCAGGCGCCCGCGTTCGGCGCGGATGACTTGACGACATGCCGCGAGTACGGCCTGCCGATGGTCAACCCAATCCGTCCAGATGGCACCTTCACGCCGGACTTGCCAATTGTCGGCGGTGTGTTCTTCAAGGACGCTGATGAGGCCCTGGTCGCTGACCTGAGCGCTCGTGGCCTGCTCTTTCGTCGCGTTGGGTACGAACACGCATATCCGCACTGCTGGCGCTGCCACACGGCCCTCATGTATTACGCGCAGCCATCGTGGTACATCCGCACGACAGCGATCAAGGACGAGCTGTTGCGCGAGAATGCCCGGACAAACTGGCAGCCGGAGACGGTGAAAAATGGCCGGTACGGCGACTGGCTGAACAACAACGTCGACTGGGCGCTCTCGCGTAGCCGGTACTGGGGCACGCCGCTTCCGATCTGGCGCTGCTCAGCAGGCCATCTGACCTGCGTCGGGTCGATCGCGGAACTTGAGAAGCTTGCCGCCAGGGACCTATCTGAGCTGGACCCGCACCGCCCCTTCATCGATGAGGTGACGTTGACCTGCGACTGCGGCGCCGAGTCGACTCGCGTGCCAGAGGTCATAGACGCGTGGTATGACGCTGGCTCGATGCCGTTCGCGCAGTACGGATACCCGCACCGAAATGCGGAAGTATTCAATAGGCGCTACCCCGCGCAGTTCATTTCGGAGGCGATCGACCAGACCCGAGGCTGGTTCTACACGCTGATGGTTATCGGGACGCTGATGTTCGACAAATCTGCCTACGAGAACGTGGTCTGCCTCGGCCACATCCTCGCCGAGGACGGCCGGAAGATGTCCAAGCACCTCGGCAACGTCCTCGACCCGACGGAACTCATGGACCGTCATGGCGCCGACGCCGTGCGCTGGTTCATGGCAGCAGTCGGCTCGCCCTGGTCGGCCCGCCGGGTCGGAGACGGGGCAATTCAAGATGTCGTGCGCCGAGTGCTCCTAACGTACTGGAATACCGTCTCTTTCCAGTCGCTCTACGCCAGGGCGGCGAACTGGTCGCCTTCGCCCGCCGATCCAGCCCCGCCACAGCGGCCGCTGCTGGACCGGTGGCTGCTGTCTGAGCTCAACGTGCTCGTGGGCGACGTCGACATGGCGATGGAAAGCTTTGACACGCAACGTGCTGGCCGGCTGCTTTCCGGGTTCGTCAATGACCTGTCGAACTGGTACGTACGCCGCGCGCGCCGGCGTTTCTGGGCAGGCGACACTGCGGCGCTGGCCACCTTGCATGAGGTCGTAGAGACAGTTACCCGCCTGATGGCGCCGCTGACGCCGTTCATCACCGAGCGGGTCTGGCAGGACCTGATCGTTCCCGTCACGTCCGATGCCGCCAGCTCCGTGCACCTGGCTCCTTATCCAGTGGCCGACGAGACCGCCATCGACCTGCCGCTCTCGGCCCAGATGGCGCTTGTGCGCCGACTAGTTGAGCTGGGCCGGACAGCGCGAGCGGACGCCACGGTCAAGATTAGGCAGCCCTTGTCCCGGGCGCTGATCTCAGCTCAGGGGTACGACGAGTTGCCTGCTGAGTTGCTGCAGCAGATCGCCGAGGAACTCAACGTCGTGGCAGTTGAATCGCTCGGCGGGAGCGGTAGTTCGCTGGTGGACACGACGGTCAAGCCAAACTTCCGCACGCTCGGAAAGCGATTCGGCAAGGGAGTGCAGGAGGTCGCTGCGGCTATCTCGTCGGCTGATGCACCTGCCCTTGCACTCGCGTTGCGTACCTCGGGCGCCGCGGTGCTGACGGTGGACGGAGAGTCCGTCACACTCGGGCCAGACGAGGTTTTCGCTACCGAGACTCCGCGTGAGGGCTGGGCAATCGCCAGCGACACTGGTACCACGGTTGCCCTGGACCTGCATGTCACGCCGGAGCTACGCCGGGCCGGCATCGCTCGCGAGGTGATCAGGCAGGTTCAGGAGGCGCGCAAATCGACGGGACTCGACGTAAGTGACCGCATCCTGCTGAGGCTCTGGGCTTCGGAGCCGGACACCCTGGCCGCCCTGACCGAGCACGGCAGCCTGGTCGCGGATGAGGTTCTTGCGACTGACTTCGGCATCGGCCAGCCCAGCAGGCACGATCAGGCACCGTTCGAGGACGAGGCCCTGGGGCTGCAGTTCTGGCTCCGCAAAGCCTGACCACCTAAAGATGCGGCCACCACGCCTCGATCGTCCTGGCGAGCGTGGTGAGCTCGGGCACGCCGGCACGGGCGCACTAGTCGTAGAACGCGAACAGCCGGAGCCCAAGACTGACTACGAGTGGCCCGGCCCTTGCAATTGAATACCCAGGACAGGACCCCCTTGGGCGTTTGGATCGCTGGTGCAGGTGTAGGAGTTCGCGTAGATAAGATTCAACTCGGCTTCCTGACTCCCCGAGGTGGCCGAGCTGGGCTGGAAGACACCCAAGTTGAGCTCGGTGCCCGCTGGCATGGCCGCCGGGTTGAACGTGATGGTGGCTTGCTCGCGCGGCCCGGGAGGGGGATTGAGAAACCCCGACAGGACTTGGTTAAAGTCGGCCAGACTAGGCCCGGGATCGGAGTGGCAGAAGCTGCCGGCGGTGACATGAGCCGGGATGCCGTGTTGGCGAAGGTCGTTCTGCAGGGCGGTGGCGTCGAGCAGCTCAAGCGGGTTGATCGTCAGCGTGACCGTGCCGTTGTGGTGGCTGACCAGCGTGAATGACATGGTCCGGATCGTGCCGGGGGCCTTTGCCTGGGATGGGCCGAGGACGCCAGTCAGGCTCAGTGCGAATGCGGTAGCCGCCGCGGCCACCGACAGTCCTGCGGTACTGGCGAGCCGGCGGTTCCGCCGCGCGTGGCCCCTGGCCGTGATCGCCTCGACGTCCGGGGGGTCTGCCATAGGTATGCGGGTTAGAAACTCGGACGCGGCGCGCAGCACCTCGCTGTCGCTCATGTCATCGTGGATGTTCATTGCTGTGCCTCCATGTTCTTTGTCGGGGTGAGTTCGTGGCGCAGCGCCGTTACGCCGCGGGACAGATGCATCCGGACCGTTCCGGCCTCGATCCCCAGCTGGCTGGCGATGGTGGCGGTGTCGAGATCTAGGAAGATTCGCAGCGCGATCACCTCTCGCTGCCGGCGGGGCAGGCGCCATATCGCCGTCAGCAAGATGGCATCGAGGCCACCGTCAGGGTCACTGGCAGCGGTCAGGTCGTGATCAGCCAGGGGCAGCTCGCGGCGGCGGCGCCGCCACCACGACGCCCCGGTGTTTAGCGCGGTGCGCACCACCCACGCCTGCGGAGCCGGATGACGGCGGAGCTTCGGCCACGACGCCCAGGCTTTAGCGAACGCCTCCGCCACCTGATCTTCGGCCAGCGCCGGGCTTCCGACGACTGCCACCAGCGCCCGCAGGCAAGACTCCCAGCTCGCCTGGAAGAAGTCCGCGAACTCGGTCTGTTGGTTGCTCACAGCCCTTTAACTCCTCCATCAGCCGATCTGCATACCTGTGAGCAGAAAATCTTCCGGGACCCAGACCGGTTTCGTCACGTGGGCTGCGGCCGATGGTCGCGCGAGAGGCGGCACGCAGCGACGCCGTCTTGATCTCGGCAGCCGCTCCGTCCGGTCCGGCGGCGCCCTGAAGTCCGACCGATCGGGCACGCCGCGGGCACGCGGAGCCGCGAAGAGGCCACACGAAGGCCTCGGCGGCCAAGCCAGAAAGGGCACCCTGACCCGCGAGCGACCTCGAGATCACCCCGCACTGCGGGCAGCCCGCCGCACTCGATACAGCCGTCACCACATGCACTAACCGGACGACTTGGCCGCCCTTACCGGTGACGCGCTCCACGTGGTCAACTGCCACACCAGGCAGCCCGAACAGAATCGTCGTACCGTGCTCCATAAGCCTGTGGCTCCTTCACCAGCTGTCCTTGATCAACAGCCAGTGTTGAGGAGTCACAGGCCCTCGACCGTCAGGCTGAGCCCGTGTCGTGCCCCCTCAAAATTAGAAGAGCCCCTAAAGCTGAGCGCCGCGACCCGGATCACGGTCACCGGCCCGTAGCCGTTGCGGTCAGGGGCTCGAGCAGCTCGGCGACGGCCTCCCGGCCGTGCTGCCGGGCGCTGTCCAGCGGCGTCGCGCCCCATTCGCTCCTGACGTTGGGGTCGGCGCCCAGCTCCAGCAGCAGCCGCGCCATCTCGACGTCGCCCGTCTGCGCCGCCTCGTGCAACGGGGTGAACCATTGCTGCTCAAGCGGGATGTCGAGGCGGCCGCGGGCGTTCACGTCGAAGCCGAGCTCGGCCAGCAGCGCGATCGCGTCGAGCTTGCGGCCCGATGCCGCCCAGGCCATCAGGCCGGGCCGCCGCTCGCGCGCCTCGGGGGCGAAGGTCCGCAGCCGCGTCGCGGTGTCCAGATCTCCGGCCAGGACGGCAGCGATCAGCGAGTTGACCTCGTCGAGCGCCGGCGGGGCGGCGCCGCGGCTGACCAGCCACCCGGCCAGCTCCGGGTACCCGCTCAGCTTCGCCAGCTCGGCCGGCGTGAGCCCGTCGGAGTTCCGCAGCCCTGTCGGCCGTCCGCCCGGTGCCGCGTACGGCGTGCGGAAGTCGACGCCGTGCTCGACCAGCAGCCGGACCCGGTCGCGCATGTCGTGCACGATCGCCCACCACAGCTGCCCGCGCAGCATCTCGCGCGGCGAGTCGGCCTTGTCGCCGAACCGCATCGCCCACGGCCCGCCGTCCCCCCGGCCGAGACCATGTTCGAACAGCAGTACCAGGTGCCGGTCGTCGCGGCCGAACTGGCGGTCATACAGCAACTGCCCGTCGTTCGCGTCGGCGCCGGCGGTCAGCAGCAGCTCGGCGAGCGCGAACGCGTGCGGGTGCTCGTCCTCGTCGTGGCTGCCCAGCGCGCAGGTCGCTGCCGTGTACGGCGGGTACAGGCCGTGCCACAGGTAGCCGGCATTCGGGTCGCCGCCGTGCTCCAGCAGTGCGCGGGCCGTGCCGAGCGTGGCTTCCTCGCTGATCCCCGGGTCGTGCCGGGAGCTCGCGAGGTACAGCAGCGGCTCCCACCCGTACGGGCCGCCCTCGCGGCTGGCCAGCGCCGGGTCGGCCGCGACCCGCGCCCGGACCGACGCCTCGTCCCCGGCGGCGGCCGCGACATAGATGCTGGAGCGGGTCAGCTCCGGGTGGGCGGCCAGCAGCCGGGCCGCTCGTTCCCAGCGAGAGGGCTCGTCGTCGCCGCCGAAGCGCAGACAGGCGAACGCAAGGAACTCATCCGCCGTTCCGGAGGTCTGGTCGACCTCGTCTGGGGACCGGCGGTACCGCTCGATCATCTCCAGATGCTGCTTCAGCCGCGCCCAGGACGCGAACCCGTTGTGCCGGGCGACCACGAGCTGCGCGCCGGTCAGCGTGACCGCGTGCGCGCCCTTCGGGTGATACTCGGCGACCAGATCCAGGGCTCCGGGCACGCCCGCGCGGGCCAGGTCCCGCACGTCCTTGGCCTGCTTGCGGAGCTGCTCCAGGCTAGCGTCGTCGGGCAGAGATACGGATGGCATGTTGCCAACCCCCTTTCACCGCCTGCGGTCCGCATCGTCAGGCCGAAAGGAGGCTGATTAGCCAGTACCGTTCGTGACAAACCTGCTCGGGTGGGCTCGGCCCTGTCCGCGGACCCGGCGGCGCCCCGCGCGCCGACGCCGACACTACGCCCCGGCGGGGTGTCGCGTGAAGGGCCGGATATGCCGGGACCCGGCGGATGGCGCCGGCCTCGGTGTGCGCGGCGAGCGGTCATGCGAGACTGGCTCAGTGAAGCTTGCCCCGGTTTACCCCGTTCGCTCGGCCCGCCTACTGCTCCGGCCGCTGACGGAGGCTGACGTCGACGATCTGATCGACTATCGATCGATCCCCGAGGTGTGCCGGTATGTTCCGTTCGAGCCGCAGAGCGCCGAGGACGTGATCGCCCGCATGACCAGCGCCTGGCGCCAGCAGACGCTCGACCAGGAGGGCGATTCGATCACCCTCGGCGCCGAACTCATGGATTCCGGGAAGCTCATCGGCGATGTGATGGTGCGCTGGCTCAGCGCCGAGCACAGCTGTGGCGAGATCGGCTATGTCTTCAGCCCTGCCTATTCGGGCCGCGGTTACGCGGCGGAGGCGGCGCACGCGGGCCTGCACCTAGCCTTCGATGATCTCGGGTTGCACCGCGTCATTGCCCGGATCGATGCCAGGAATTCGGCGTCGGCACGGCTGGCCACCCGCCTCGGGATGCGCCAGGAAGCGTATCTGCGGGAGAACGAGTGGTTCAAGGGCGAGTGGACCGACGAGATCGCGTTCGGCCTGCTAGCGCAGGAATGGCCGGCGCGGAAGCTGACCGGCTGCCCGGCCTGCCAGCGGGGAGACCTAGGCGGATCCGACTAGAGCGCTCCCTGTCTGTCATGAGCCATGCGCAGTCAGGGCAGGCGGCTGACCGGCAGCGCGGTGATGAGCACGTCGCAGACGGGTGATCCGGGGCGGGGATCGCGCGTCCGGGCGATCTTGCGCCAGCCCCAGGCGCGGAAGGCATTCTGCGCCGGGACGGCAGCGGGCAGGACGACGAGCGTCGCCCGCTCCTCAGGCCGGCCGCCGAGGATAAGGTCGTGCAGCGTCCTGCCGATGCCCTGCCGCCGCCATGACGCACGGACCAGCAACTCGGCCAGCGCGAACGTACGGCCGGGATGCTCCGCGGTGACGTCGGCCGGCACCGCGGTGGTCAGGTCCCGCCACCAGGAAGTCGACGGCCGCAGCGGCATCCCGCAAGCCCAGCCGACCAGATAACCGCCGCGGCGGGCCACCGCCAGGACGAAACCGGGCTGGCGGACCTGCACCCTGAAGCGGTCGGCGAATTGCGCGCCGCCGTCAGTGCGCCCGTACGGCGGGTCGGCATAAACCTCCGCCTCTAGGGCCTGGAGCTCCTCGGCATGCAGGGCAGCCTGCCTCCCGTCGAGCACCTCGAAGGACATCTCGGACACGGTCAAGGCTCCTGGTCTTCCCGTTCTGGACGCCGCTCGCCCTCGGAGCCCAGAGTTCCCGCCAGCGACTGCTGCTACCGTAATGGCCTTGAGACGAGCACAACACGACGAAGATCACGTCAGAGGGTTGGCCATGAGGGAGCGAAACCGGACTCCGGCATCGTGAGGATAGCCGTCGTCGGCCCGGCTCACCCTTATAAGGGCGGGTCGGCCCAGCACACGACCGAGCTAGCCCACCGGCTCTCGGCGGCCGGGCACCAGGTCGCGCTGGAATCGTGGAGCGCACAGTACCCGAAGCGCCTTTATCCTGGCCAGCTGACAGTGGACCGGCCCGAGATAGAGCTGTTCCCGGACACCGAGTGGCCGCTCGCCTGGAACCGGCCGGACGGCTGGTGGCTGACCGGCCGCCGCCTGGGCCGCCGGTTCGACGCCGTCGTGCTGGCCGTCTTCACGCCGATCCAGGTGCCGGCGTATCTCGCTCTTGCGCGAGCGGCCCGGGCGGGTGGCGCCAAGGTGGTCGTGATCTGCCACAACGTCCTGCCGCATGAGCACCGGAGGTTCGACAGGCCGCTGATGAAAGCCCTGCTGCGGCGTGCCGACGCGGTGGTCGTGCACTCGGGCGAGGAAGCAGCCCTGGCGGCCACCCTCACGAGCGCACCGGTGGAGGTTGCCGCGCTGCCGCTGCACCTGCCGCATGCCGAGCGCGGGGAATCCGCGCCCGGCAACCCGCGGCCCCGGCGTAACCGGCTTCTCTTCTTCGGCATAGTGCGCCGTTACAAGGGCCTTGACGTCCTGCTCCGGGCGCTCGCCGACAACAAGCCCGACGTCTCCCTCACTATCGCGGGCGAGATCTGGGAGGACCGCGACGGCCTCCTTCGGCTGATCTCAGATCTCCA
>DASXKI010000152.1:0-49530 GCA_036496945.1 Streptosporangiaceae bacterium
AGCAGGTGCCCCAGCGCGCTTGTCACGGTCCGCCCGCAGCCTACCTTGACGGCGTCTCACCTGCTGCATCACGCTAGCGGCTGTGACCGCGACGCCAGAGCACGTGCTGCGCAACCGTGCCGTGTGGGACGAGTGGGCCGCTGGATATGCCGGGGCCGGCCTGCGCGGCTGGTCGGCAGCCGATCCCGCTTGGGGAATTTGGTCCATCCCCGAGGCTCAGGCGCACGTTCTCCCGGCCGATCTGTCCGGCCGGGACAGCGTCGAGCTTGGCTGCGGCACCGGCTACGTATCGGCCTGGCTGGCCCGCCGCGGCGCGCGGGCCATCGGGCTGGACAACTCCGCCGCCCAGCTAGCGACAGCCTTGAGTCTGCAGGACCAGTTCGGACTGCGGTTCCCGCTCCTGCAGGCCAGCGCCGAGCGGACGCCGTTCGCCGATGCCAGCTTCGACCTGGCGATCTCCGAGTACGGGGCCAGCATCTGGTGCGACCCCTACGCCTGGATCCCCGAGGCCGCCCGCCTGCTGCGGCCTGGCGGCGAGCTGATCTTCCTGGTGAACTCCGTCCTCCTGATGCTCACCATCCCTGACCTGGACGGCCTGCCCGCGACCGACCGGATGCTGCGGCCGTACTTCGGCATGCACCGATTCGAGTGGCCCGACGATGACTCGGTCGAGTTTCACCTCGGTCACGGTGACATGATCAGGCTGCTGAGCTCCTGCGGCCTTCAGGTCGAGGACCTGCTCGAGCTCCAGCCACCGCTGGGCGCGACCGCGTCACATCCGCTCGCCACGCTCGACTGGGCTCGCCAGTGGCCCTGTGAAGAAGTCTGGAAAGCCCGCAAGCTCTAAGGGCCGCTATGGACGCCGAGCGCGCAGGAACAGCGACACGCCTCGCAACGACTTCATCGGCAGGTAGCGCTCGGCCCTGATGATCGAGGTAAGGGCGCTATTGACGAGCGGGGCCACCTCGTCAAGATCACTGCCCGTCGACTTCTTCCGCCGCATTGCGACAACTGGCCGCAACAGGACGTTCCAGCTCCAGACCTCATCGACGGTGAGCTCGGCCTTCTGGACGAGGTTGACCAGCTCCGTCCTGGTGTAGCGACGGACGTGGCCGACCTCGTCGTCGTGGGCCGACCACAGGGCCATGTCACACGGCACAGCGATCAGTGCGGTCCCGCCCGGCTTCAGCACCCGGGCGATCTCCGCCGCCGCGAGGTAGTCCTCGTTGATGTGCTCCAGGATGTCGAACGCGGTCACGAGCTCGCACGTCGCGGACTTCAGCGGGAGGTCCCTGGCGTCGGCCCGGATGGCGCTGATGCCCCTCGCCTTGGCCACGTCGGCGACCGAGTCGGAGTACTCAAGCGCCAGGGCACGCCAGCCATGGTCCTGGAGGACCCGGGTGTTGCCGCCGCCGGCTGCGCCGATATCCAGGGCCTGGCCCGCGGCTGGCAGCTTGCGGAGCTCCTGAGCCAGAATGGCGCGGCGCTCCTTGTACCACCAGTGGCGGTCCTCAATCGAGGTGAGGAGCTGGAGTTCGGCGGGTTTCATGGGCTCTTTTTTACCTCACTGGGGGAAGTGATGCAGCAGTGGGCCGATTTGCCTCGCCGCCCGCGGATCCGTCCGGGCCCGGTGTCCGGAAGAATGCCGGGATGGATTCGACCCTGCCCGCCTTCCGGCCCGAGCCGGTCGCCGGCCGCGTCTACGCTACTCGGCGGATCGTCCGCAGCACCGATGTTGTGCCGTCCGGACGACTCAGGCTGGACGCCGTGGCCCGGTATCTCCAGACCGCCGCCGAGGACGATGTGGCCGACTCTGGCCTGGTCGAGCCCGTGGTCTGGCTCGTCCGGCGGTGCGAGCTGCGGATCGCTGCGCTGCCCGCCATGGGTGAGCGGGTATCGGTGCGTACTTTCTGCTCGGGCACCGGCCCGCGCTGGGCCGAGCGCACGACGACCCTGGCGAGCCCCGACGGCCAGCCGCTCGTGCAGGCGACCGCCGTGTGGGCCGCCGTCAGCCGGGCCGACGGGCGCCCGGTGCCGCTGTCCGCGGATTTCACGGCGATTTACGGGCCGTCGGCAGCCGGGCGGGTAGTGTCCGTCCGGCTCTCCCATGCGCGTCCGGGCACCATGGCCGGGAACGGGGTCGTCGGCGGTGCCCCGCCGCGTGACTGGCCGCTGCGGGCGGCCGACTTCGATACCGCCGGGCACGTCAACAACGCGGTGCACTGGGCGGTGGTGGAGGACGAACTGGCTGCGGTCGGCTGGCTGCCGCCCGTGGCCGAGGTCGAGTACCAGCGAGCGATCATGCCAGGCTGCTTGCCGCGCCTGGTGACTGACCGGCAGGAGGGCCAGACCACGTTGTGGCTCCTGGACGGCGAGCGCCTGCTCGCCTCGGCCCGCCTGACCAGGTAAGCGGGCGCTCAGGCCCAGGGACGCGCGGCTCGCGCCGACCAGTACGCGGCAGCAGGCTCGGCCAGCCCGAGGTCAGCCGCAATGTCGGGCGATAGGCCGAGCCGCAGGGCCCCGAGATTGGCTTGCAGCTGCGCCGCTGAGACCGCGCCGGACAGCACGACGGACGCCCACGGCTGCGCGAGCGCGGCGGCGATGGCGACGGCATCGGGTGTCGTGGCAGCGTCGGCCGCGGCCCGGCCTAGCGGCGAGCGCTCGCCGGCCGCATCGCCGCCCGGCGCGAGCCTCCCGTTAGCGACGGTCTCCTTGACGAGCACGCCCCAGCCGGCCTGCGCCGCTTCGGCCGCAGCCGGGGCGACGGCCGGCTCGAGCAGGTTCCAGGTCACCTCAGTCGCGGCGAACAGCGGCGCGCCGCCAACCGTGACCTCCAGCGCCTTGCGCAGCGTTTCCGCCTGCCGCGGCCCGCTCGTCGACAGTCCGACCAGCACTCCCTCGTCACGCAGGGCGGCCAAGGCGATCAGCAGCGCACTGTCGCCGAACAGGGGAGAGTCCTCGGTGAGGGAGTGCACCTGGTAGAGCGCGAGCCGGTCGCCGAGCAGCGCGCGCGTCTGCGCGAGCTGGCTGGTGAACATGGCCAGCGAATGCTCCTTGACCTCATTGACCGCGGCGTCCAGGCGCCAGTCGGCCGTGTAGCGGTAGCCCCATTTCGACCCGGCGACCGTGGCCGGGTGACCGCGGTCAGCCAGCCACCCGGCCAGGAACTCCTCAGCGCGCCCGTAGGATCGAGCGACGTCGAAGTAGCGGACCCCGGCCGCGTACGCGGCGTCGAGGACCGCGAAGGTGCGGGCCCGCAGGCCGGCCACACTGCGGTCAGGCAGGTCGCGGTCGCGGCCGCTGGTGATGTAGGCCGGCCGGCCAAGCGCCGCGAGCCCGAGCCCGATCCGTGACACCGGCGGTCCGGCTGCGCCCAGCCGCGTGACCGGCATGGCTGGCAGCGTCGGATCGTCGCTCATCGACGCCAGGCTACGCTCGAGAGATGGTCAGCATGAGCGACGAGCTTGACGAATTGCGCGAGGTCGCGGTGGCCGCCCGGGTCATCACCGACCCCGATCTGATGGAGTCCTACCGGCGCGATCAGACGCCAGTCGTGTCGGCCGGTGAGCCCCGCTGCGTCGTGCTGGCCAGCTGCACCGAGGACGTCGCGGCCACGCTGGCATGGGCGCAGCGCCACCAGGTCCCGGTGGTGCCGCGCGGCGGCGGGACAAGCCTGGCGGGCGGCGCGACCGCCACCAGCGGCTGCGTGGTGCTGTCGACCGCACGGATGACCGCGATCCGCGAGCTCGACCCGGCCAACGAGCTGGCCGTCGCCGAGGCCGGCGTCATCAACGCGGACCTGGACCGCGCGGCGGCCGAGCACGGCCTGATGTACGCCCCGGATCCCTCGAGCTCGGATATCGCCACCATCGGCGGCAATCTCGCGACGAACGCGGGCGGCCTGCGCTGCGTCAAGTACGGCGTCACCCGCGACTCGGTGCTGGGGCTCGAGGTCGTGCTCGCGGGCGGCCGCGTCCTGCGCACCGGCCGCCGCACCATGAAGGGCGTGACCGGCTACGACCTGACCGGCCTGTTCGTCGGCTCGGAGGGCACGCTGGGCGTGATCACCTCCGCCACCCTCCGGCTGCGGCCCCGCCCAGAGAAGTACCCGGTGACGGTCGCGGCGGGCTTCTCGAGCTTCGCCGCCGGTGCCGGCGCCGTGACCGCCATCCTCGCGTCCAGGGTCCGGCCGAGCTTGCTGGAGCTCATGGACTCGGCGACCCTCCGCGCGATCGACGACTGGAAGGGCGTCGGCTTCGGCGACGACGTGCAGGCGCTGCTGATCGCGCAGGATGACAGCGAGACCGCTGACCGGGGCGGGCAGCTGATGCGGGAGATCTGCCTGCGCGAAGGCGCGGTCACGGCAGATGTGTCGCAGTCCGAGGCCGAGTCGCGCCAGCTGCTGGATCTGCGCCGGCTGTCCTATCCCGCGATCGAGCGACTCGGCGTCGCCCTCGTCGAGGACGTGTGCGTGCCGCGGACTCGGCTGCCCGACATGGTGGCGAGGATCGAGCAGGCAGCGCAGCGGCATGGGGTGCTTATCGCGACGGTCGCGCACGCCGGTGACGGCAACCTGCACCCGGTGTTCGTCTTCGAGCGCGGCCTGCCCGAAGTGCCGCCGGCCATCTGGGCCGCGGCCGACGAGGTGTTCCGGGCCGCCCTTGATCTCGGCGGCACCCTCACTGGTGAGCACGGCGTCGGCATGATCAAGCGCCGCTGGCTCGCCGAGGAGCTGAGCGCGGAGTCGATGGCGGTGCATCACGCGATCAAGGACGCGCTCGACCCCGCCGGCATCATGAACCCTGGCAAGGTTCTGTGACCGGGACCCGTCCGGTCGGCACCAGCGGCATCGAGCGCAGCCGGACGCCGCAGGCCCGGAAGATCGCGTTGGCGATCGCCGGCGCGACCGCCATGATGGGGGCCTCGCCGCCGCCCGCCGATGGCTGGTCCGGCCGGTCCAGCAGCACGACACGCAGGTCGGCGGGCACGTCAGCGAGCCTCGGCACGCGGTAGTCCGTCAGCGACGCGTTCAGGATCAGGCCGCCAGCGAAGTCGATCTGCTCGAACAGCGCGGGCCCGAGGCCCATGACGACCGCGCCCTCGACCTGATTGGCCAGGCCGTCCGGATGCACGACGGCGCCGCAGTCGACCACCGTAACCAGGCTGCGAATCGTCAGCACGCCGTCCTCGGCGACATGCACGCGCGCGGCCGTGGCGACCCGGCCGCCTTTCTCCATCCCGATCGCAATGCCGGTCCCGGTCTGCCCCGGAGCACCTGCCCCGCCGGCGCCGTCCGGCCAACCGATCTCGGCGGCCGCCGCGTCCAGCACGGCGGCCAGGCGCTCGTCATCGAGGTGCCGGCGCCGGAAGTCGACCGCGTCCACGCCGAGCGCGTCGGCGAGCTCGTCCATATGCGACTCGCGGGCGAAGTTGTTGGCCGTCGCCGCCAAGGCCCGGTAGGAGCCCTGCGCCAGCGGCGCCGCCGCGGGCTGGTAGCGCAGCACCTGATGCGGCACCCGGTACGGCGTTGCCAGGCCGACCGCACCGGAGTTGATGTTGGTGAACGACCAGGCTCGCAGCTCACCCCCGGTGTCGACGCTGCTGGCGACGTCGATGACGGCGGCCGGGCGCAGGTAGCCGGATCTGAACTCGTCCGCGCGGGTCCACTGCACCTTCACCGGCCGCCCGGCGGCCCTGGCCAGCCGTGCCGCCTCCAGCGCGACGGCCGACCCGTGCTTGCCGCCGAAGCCGCCGCCGAAATCCGGCACGATGACGTGCACGCTCTCCTGGCTGAGGCCGAGCTCGGCGGCCAGTTCCTGCCGAGCACGGAACGGGGTGGACGTGGCAGTCCAGACCGTCAGCTGGCCGTCGTCCCAGCTGGCCAGCGCCGCGCGCGGCTCCAGAGGGACATGCGCGACGTACGCGGCATGGTAGGTCGCGGTGATCCGGACGGCACCGGTGTCCAGGGCCGTGTCGGGATGACCGGTCTGCGAGAGGAACGCCGCGCCCCGTCCCTCGCCGGGCACCGGGTGGTCGCGGAGATAAGCGGCGAGATCGGCCGGGCCTGGCGCCGGCTGCTCCGGCTCGGTCCAGTCCGCGTCGATCGCCGCCAGTGCCGCGCTCGCCGTCAGCTCGTCCGGCGCGACGACGCCGGTGATCGGTCCGTCGCTGATCACCGTGACGCCGGCCAGCGCGGCGGCGCCTGCCGTGTTGGCGTGCCGCAGCGCCACCCCGGCCGCAGGCGGGTGCAGCACGCGGCCGTGCAGCATGCCGTCCAGCCGCAGGTCGGACGGGAACGACTTGGTGCCGGTGACAGCGGCGGCGGCGCCGGCCGCACGGGCCTGCCTGCCCGCACTGTGCCGCCACTCCGTAGCAGGCGTGACCGGCGCGTCGCCGGGCACGCGCTCGACCCGGCGCTGCCCCGCCACCAGCTCGCCATAGCTCGCGCTCGGCGCGCCGTCCGGACCCGCGATCATCCCATCGCCGGCCGTCAGGTCGGCAGCCGGCAGCCCGAAGCGCTGCGCTGCCGCCTCAGTCAGCAGCCGGAAGGCGGCCGCGGCTGCGGTCCGCAGCGGCGGCGCCGCGTGCGGCATCGACCTGCTGCCGAAGGTGCCGAGGTCGAACGGCGACACGTCGGTGTCGGCCATCGCCAGCCGAACCATGCCAGCCGGGACCGCCAGTTCCTCGGCGACCAGCAACGCGAGCGCGGTCCGGGTGCCCTGGCCAGCCTCGACCTTGCCAGTGAAGGCGGTGACCGACCCGTCGGCGCCGACGTGAACCCACGCGTCGTCAGGTCCGCCAAAGCCGGTCTCGTCCTCGCCGCTGTCGTCTGCGACCACGGTGAGCAGGCCTTCGGGCATGGCACGCGCGAACGACTGCGGCCGCGTGCGCGCCAGATCCCACGGCTCACCTGGTGCGGGGCTGGCGGCCGCAGGCACGCTGGCCGGGACCGGCTCGAGCAGCTCGGGATGCTCCATCAGCTCCGCGGCGCGGTGGATGGCTCGCCGGATCCTCGGATACGTACAGCAACGGCAGACATGGCCGTCCAGCTCAGCATCGATCCTGGCGTCGCCGGGATGCGGCGCCTGCGCCAGCAGCGCGGCAGTGCCGGTCAGCCAGCCCGGCGTGCAATACCCGCACTGCAGCGCGCCGGCCTCGAGCCACGCCTGCTGGACCGGGTGCAGGACGCCGTCCTCCGCGAGCCCTTCGACCGTCGTGATCCGCTGACCGGTGACGCTGGCGGCCTCCACCTGGCACGCCTGCACTGCCCTGCTGCCGATCAGCACAGTGCACGCGCCGCAGGCACCTTCCCCGCAGCCCAGCTTCGGCCCGGTCACGCCGACGTCGTCTCGCAGCCACGCCAGCAACGTCTGGCCCGGCCGCTCGGTCACCTGCTGCTGCTCGCCATTGACGATCACGACGTCTGCCACGTGACCGACCTTAGCGCGCTAGTTTGTGCCTGATCAGTCGCGTCCTGACATGCTGGATTCATGCCAACCGAACTGCTGGTGCTGTCCGCCAGCGACGTGCACGCCGCGCTCAGCTATGCCGACTGCGCCAGCGCCATGCGCGAGGCGCTCATCGCGCTGAGTACCGGCCGGGCACAGATGCCCCTGCGCACGGTGACGAGGCCAGCGGGCGCCGCGGGCCTGGTGGCGCTGATGCCGTCGTACCTGTCCAGCGACCCGCAAGGCGCCATCTACGGACTCAAGGCGATCTGCATAACGCCGTCGAACCCGGCCGCCGGCCTCGACACGCACCAGGGCGTTGTCCTGCTGTCCAGTGGCGAGACGGGCGAGCCAGTCGCGCTGCTGAACGCCTCCGCGGTGACCGAGATACGGACCGCGGCCGTCTCGGTAGTCGCCACCGGCCTGCTCGCCAGGGCGGACGCCAGCGAGCTCGCCGTCATCGGCACCGGCGTGCAGGCCCGGGCGCACATTCTCGCTATTGACGACGCCCGGCCGCTCACAGCGATCCGGGTGGCCGGCCGCGATCCGGTCCGGACCGCGCAGTTCGCCGCGGGCCTGGCGGGTCGTACCCGGGCATTGCTAACGGTGTGCGGCACCGCGCGGGACGCCATCGACGGTGCGGGAATCGTGGTGACGGCGACCAGTTCCGCCGAGCCGGTGCTCGAGCGAGACTGGCTCGCGACCGGCACGCACATCAACGCGGTCGGCGCTTGCCTGCCGGCCATGCGCGAGCTCGACACGGCCACGGTGGCCGCGGCGGCGCTGTTCGCCGATCGCCGGGATTCGATGCTGACCGAGTCCGGCGATTACCTGCTCGCCGCGGCCGAGGGCGCCGTCGGACCGGATCAGATCAGAGCCGAGCTGGGTGAGCTGCTCGCCGGGGCCGCGCGTGGCCGGGCCAGCGCGGACGAGATCACCGTCTTCGAGTCGCTGGGCCTCGCCATCGAGGACCTCGCCGCGGCGGCCCGCGCGTGCGCCGCGGCTACCCGGACGCGAGGGACCGCCGGGCAGATCGGCAGCTGGGTCAGTTTCTGATGGAACCGCCGGCGCGTCCGCTGCGTCGCAGGGACAAGCACGCCGTCCCCGCGGAGCAGGAGTCCTCGACATGGCCATCAGCATCAAACCCGGATACCGCGCCGCCGCCGTCGGCGTCGCATCCGCAGCGCTCCTCGTGGGCGCCTTCAGCATCGGCGCAAGCCACGGCAGCGCCCCGGCCGCGCAAGCCGCCACTCTGACCGCCGCGCCGTCGGCCGTGGCTCGCATTACGGTGACCGGCACCGGCACCGTGACGGGAACACCGAACCAGTTGATGCTGTCCATGGGCGTCCAGGTCAGTGGCGGCAACGTCAGCTCGGCGCTCGACCAGGCCAATCAGGCGGTCCGTCAGGTGACCGCCGCCCTGACGCAGCGCGGCGTCGCCGCCGCCGACATCCAGACGTCTGGCCTCGGCATCTGGCCCAATTATCAGGGGAACTCGCAGGTGCCGGTGGGTTACGGCGTCAGCGAGTCGCTGACCGCCACGCTCAGGAACCTCACTGTGGCCGGCGGCCAGATCGAGGCCGCGGTCCACGCTGGCGGGAACGCCGTGACTGTCCAGAACGTCTCCCTCAACCTTGCCGACAACAGCTCGCTGCTCGCCGCCGCCCGTGCGAACGCAGTCAAGGACGCGAGGACCAAAGCGGCCCAGTTCGCTCAGGCGCTGGGCGAGACGCTCGGACCGGTGATCAGCATCTCGTCGGCCGATCAGTCGACGCCGATCATGTTCGGCGCGCAAAACAGCGCCGCCAAGGCCTCCTCCGTGCCGATCTCGCCGGGCACCCAGCAGGTCAGCGTCTCGATCACCGTGGTCTTCGCTGCCTGATCCGGCGGCCAGCCGCCGGCCTGCTATAGTCGCGGAATGCGCGCAAAGCTTTCAGCTGCAGGCTGGTGGCGCCGCCTCTAGGCGGTGCCAGGTTCGCGCGTTTAGCAGACCATCACACAGGCGACCGCCCGGCAGGGCGGCCGCCTGTGTTGTTCGGTCGCCAGGCAGCCGGGCATGACACCCGCGAGGCTGACATGGATGAGACCAGTTACCTGACTGCCGGGGGCGTACACGTCCGCCGGGCAGCCGAGGCGTTCGACGCGGGCGAGCTCGCCGAGATCACCAGGCAAGTCCAGCTGCGGCCTGGCGGGGTGCTCAGCTCCGGTATGGAGTACCCGGGCCGCTACAGCCGGTGGCACCTGGCCTACCTCGACCCGCCCGTTCAGGTCGTCGCCCGCGGCCGCGTGATCAGCGCGACCGCCCTGAACCAGCGCGGCGAGATCCTGCTGCCCTCGATCGGCGCCGCCCTGCACCGGGCCGCGAACTCCGAGCCCGGCTCGAGCTCGGACCCCCGTTACGTCGAGGTGCTGATCCCCGAGAGCGACGAGGTCTTCACCGAGGAACAGCGCAGCCGCCGGCCGACTGTGTTCTCCGCCCTGCGCGAGGTCATCGCCGCTTTCGCCGGGCCGGATCCGCACCTCGGGCTGTACGGGGCGTTCGGGTATGACCTGGCGTTCCAGTTCGAGCCCGTCCGCCAGCAGCACCGCCGCGACCCCGCCGAGCGCGACCTGGTGCTGCACCTGCCTGACCTGATCTACGTCGTCGACCGCAAGCGGGAGACCGCCACCCGGTTCAGCTACGACTTCGAGACCGAGGGGGGCAGCACCGTCGGCCTCGCACGGGAGGCGACCGGGGTGGAAGGCGGCCCCGTTCCCGCCCTGATGGACAGCCTTCCGGCCGACCCGCAGCCTGGCAGCTACGCCCGCGTGGTGGAACTGGCCAGGGAAAAGTTCGCGCGCGGCGACCTGTTCGAGGTGGTGCCGAGCCACCGGTTCTATGCGCCGTGCACGTCCCCGGCCGCGTTCTTCGAGCGGCTGCGGGAGCGCAACCCGGCGCCGTATGAGTTCTTCCTGAATCTCGGTCAGGGCGAGTACCTAGTGGGCGCTTCCCCCGAGATGTACGTGCGGGTAACCGGCGACCGGGTGGAGACCTGCCCGATCGCGGGGACGATCGCGCGGGGCGAGGGCGCGATGGCGGACGCCGAGGCGATCCGGACGCTGCTGACCTCGCCGAAGGAAGAGTCGGAGCTCACGATGTGCACCGACGTCGACCGCAATGACAAGTCGCGGATCTGCGTGCCGGGCAGCATCAAGGTCATCGGACGGCGGCAGATCGAGATCTACAGCCGGCTCATCCACACCGTCGATCACGTCGAGGGCATGCTGCGCCCCGGCTTCGATGCGCTGGACGCGTTCCTCACGCACATGTGGGCGGTCACGGTGACCGGTGCGCCCAAGAACTGGGCCATGCAGTTCATCGAGGACCACGAGGACGCGCCGCGGCGCTGGTACGGCGGCGCTGTCGGCGTGATCGGCTTCGACGGCGGCATGAACACCGGCCTTACCCTCCGCACGGCGCACATCACCAGCGGCGTTGCCGCCGTCCGGGTCGGCGCGACGCTCCTGTACGACTCCGACCCCGCCGAGGAGGAGCGCGAGACCGTGCTCAAGGCGCGCGCCCTGCTTGAGACGCTCGCCGAGGCCGGCAGCGACGACTCAGCAGGCCGGGAACGGGGTGGCATCCAGAGCGCCGCCGACCTGCCTGCGCGGCCCGGCGCCGGGATGCGGGTACTGCTGGTGGACCATCAGGACTCGTTCGTGCATACGCTGGCCGGCTACTTCCGGGAGCAGGGCGCGGAGGTCAGTACGCTGCGGGCCGGTTTCGACCCGGGCCTGCTGGACGAGTTCGGGCCCGATCTGGTGGTGCTGTCGCCAGGGCCTGGCCGTCCGGCCGACTTCGGCTGCGACAAGCTGCTCAGCGCGCTGGATGAGCGCGGGCTGCCCGCGTTCGGCGTGTGCCTCGGCCTGCAGGCCATGGTCGAGCACGCGGGCGGGTCACTGGGCCTGCTGGAGACGCCCGTGCACGGCAAGCCAGGGCTGGTGCGCGTGCTCGGCGGGACCTTGCTCGCCGGGCTGCCCGCCGAGTTCACGGCGGCCCGTTACCACTCGCTGCACGCGCGGCCTGAGCAGGTGACTGGCGGGTTTGAGGTCACCGCGGTGACCCCCGACGGCGTGGTCATGGCGATCGAGGATCCCGGACGCGCGCGGTGGGGCGTGCAGTTCCACCCGGAGTCGATCCTGACCACAGAAGACGGCGCCGGACACCAGATCATCGCCAACGTGCTGCGGCTATGCCGGGCGCGGGCTCGCTGACAAGGGGCCTGGGCTAGGGGAGCGGATCGTGGTGGATCTGCCCCGGCGGGACGCTCGCGGCGAGCAGCGCGGCCGTCATCCGGACCATGGCAGGCGGTCCGCAGATGTACGCCTCCGTGTTTTCGAACAGGCCGTGACCTCCCACGACGTCGGGCAGCATGCCCGCCAGGCCGTTGTAGCCGGGCTCGTCGGACAGCACGGGCAGCACACGCAGTGCCGGGCACGCCGACTCGAGCAGCTGGAGGTCATCGAGGTCATAGAGGTCGAAGTGCTGGCGTGCGCCGACGAAGAGCGTGATCTTGCGCGGGCGGCCGGCTGACGGCGCGGCCAGCGCCTGCTCGATGATCGCCTTAATCGGCGCCAGCCCGGTGCCACCAGCCACGCACAGCAGGTCCCGATCGGTGTCAGCCAGCGTCATCGTGCCGCCGGCCGCGCCAAGCAGGACGCAGTCGCCGGCGACCGAGTGGTGGACGAGCGCGTTGCTGATCTGCCCGCCGGGGATGGCGCGCACGTGCAGTTCGATCAGGCCGCCGGGCCGCGGGGCGCCGGCGATCGAGTAGGGCCGCCAGTCGCGCGGCCACCGGGTCACCTGGACCGGCACGTACTGCCCGGCCTGATAAGGCAACGGCTCGCTAGGGCGCAGCCGGATCACCGCGACGCCCGGCGAGCGCAATTCATGCGTAACGATCTCGGCGATCCACCACGGCGGCGAGGTCTTCGCTTCCTGCGCGGCCGCCGCCCGCATGGTGGCGGACATGAAGTCAAGCGCGACCTGCCAGGCCGAGGCAGTCTCGGCTGTCCAGGCCGCGCCGATGAAATGCTCGGCGGTGTCGCGCAGCGCGACGAAGAATGGATTGTAGTGCGATTCGCTTACGCCGAAGCGCCGGTGATCGCGGCCAAGCTGGCCGAGGATCTCGGCACATCCCGGCTGATTGTCCAGGCTCCAGACCAGCCGGGCAAGCGTCGCAAATATGCGCTCTCGCTGCGCTGTCATGCTGGTCGGGAAGAGCGTGCGCCAATCAGGAATCGCCGTGAAAAGCCGCGCATAGAAATACTCCATCGCGGCCGGACCTTCGTGCATCAGGCGGGCAAAAGATTCCTTGACGAGCCTCGGCTCGAGACCGGCGGCGGTAACGGGCTCCGGCTCTTCGGTCTGCCGCTGCACCTGGCTTTCGGTCTGTGCTATCGGCGCGGACTGCGGATTGTCATCGGGAATAGTGTTCAGGCCGATATAACCCTGCGTTAGCGCGGAGTCCGCGGTAAAATTGCGCATGGGGTGGCTCGCGAAACGGCTCAGGCCTGTCTGACCAGCGCGTCCGTACCGACTCGGATCAGGCCGACTCGGATCAGGCAGGCTCCCATCAAGCGCGATTGCCACAACGGAGAGTCTCGCACCGTCACCGGATGTATACAACCCTTTTCGGCCAGGCGCTGTCATCCTGTACGCAGGGTTACGGAATGCCGTTCGGTGCGCCCCAGCGATGTCCACTCGTCAGTGCCGTTAATGGATACGATGCGGTCCCATTTCGGCATGTTAGCGGAGTGGTACTCGTCAGGTGCGCTATTGCGCAGTGTCCAATCGGCCGCGCAGTGCCCAATCGGCGGTCACGCAAGGTGATCGGCGACCAAGGCCCCGAGGCCGGGACCGCGCCGTAAGATGACCTGGTGACTTCACCAGGATACCTGCAATATCCGCATATTAATGGCGATCAGGTTGTTTTCGTCGCGGCTGACGACGTCTGGCTCGCGCCGGCGGCCGGCGGCCGGGCGTGGCGGTTCACCGCCGACCAGGCGCACGTCGCCACGCCCCGGTTCGCAGCGGACGGCGCGCACCTGGCGTGGGCGAGCGGCAGGGACGGCGGCACAGACATCTACCTGGCCAGCGTGACCGACGGTGCGAGCACCAGGCTGTCGTACTGGGGCGCGTCGTGGGCGGCGGTGTGCGGCTGGACCGACGCGGGCGAGGTGCTGGCGGTGAGCACGGCCGCGCAGCCGTTCGGTCATTACACCTGGGCGCGGGCACTCGGGACGCACCTCTCGCCGGGCGCGGACACCGAGCGGCTGCTGCCCTTCGGCCCGGTCGCTGACCTTGCGGCTGGGCCGACCTCGACCAGTGACAGCGCCCTCGCGCTGCTGAACGGGACCTGGGGCGGTCGCGACCCCGCGTACTGGAAGCGCTACCGCGGCGGCACTGCCGGGCGGCTGTGGCTTGGCCCGGCAGCCGGTGACGCCGGCCCATTCCGCCGCGTGCTGGCTGACCTGCACGGCCAGTTCGCCAGCCCGATGATCGCAGGCGGCCGGCTTGCCTTCCTGTCCGATCATGAGGGCAGCGGCAACGTGTACTCCTGCGCGCTCGATGGCACCGGGCTGCGCCGCCACACCGATCACGATGGCTGGTACGCGCGGCAGGCGAGCACGGACGGGCAGCGGATCATCTACGCCTGCGGCGGCGAGCTATGGCTGCTCGACGACCTGGACGCGGACGCGCCGCGGCGCCTGGACATCGTGCTCGGCTCGCCTGCCAGCGGCCGCGCTCCCCGGCTGGTCTCGGCCAGCGAGCATGTGGGCTCGCTGTCGGTCGACGGCTCCGGCACTGCCAGTGCCGTCGAGGTCCGGGGGACTGTGCACTGGCTCACGCACCGGGACGGGCCGGCCAAGGCCCTTGCGGTCACGCCCGGCGTCCGGACCCGGTACCCGCAGGTCCTCGGGACAGCCGGCGAGGTCGTCTGGGCCACCGACGCGGACGGCATCGATGCGCTGGAGATCGGCGGCGGCGATCCTGCCAGTGCGGCGGGCGCCGCCGCGCCGCCGCGCAGGCTCGCGGCCGGCCAGCTGGGCCGCATCAGCGGGCTCGCGGCCGCTCCCGACGGCAGCGCGGTGGCCGTCGCCGCGCAGGACGGGCACCTGCGGCTCCTCGACGCCGCGTCGGGCCAGGTCCGGGACATCACCGCCTCGGCCAATGGGCGCGTGACCGGCCTGGCGTTCTCACCGGACTCTGCCTGGCTGGCGTGGTCGGAGCCGACCGAGCACCCCGGCGGGATGGGCGAGCTGCCGCTGCGCAGGCTCCGCCTGGCCAGCGTCGCCGACGGCCAGGTGAACGACGTCACCGACGGCCGGTTCGTGGACACCGACCCGGTGTTCACCCACGACGGCAAGTACCTCGCCTTCTTGTCCAGGCGCAGCTTCGACCCCGTCTACGACGCGCACTTCTTTGATTTGTCGTTCCCCTACGGCGCCAGGCCCTACCTGGTGCCGCTGGCAGCGTCGACGCCGTCTCCGTTCGCGCCGCAGGCTGGCGGCCGGCCGATCGGCGAGGCGAAGCCGCAGCACACGGACGGTGACAATGACGCTGACAGTGGCGGCGCCGGCGACAGTACCGACGACAGGGGCGGGGCGGCTGCGCCTATCGCCGTGGATCCGGGCGGCATGGCCGACCGGGTGGTCGCGGCACCCGTACCCGAGTCGCGGTACTCACGACTGCGCGCGGTGAAAGGCGGCCTGGCCTGGCTGCGCGAGCCGGTCACGGGCAATCTCGGCGTGGGCGGCGCGCGGCCGACCGACGACGCGCCGCGCCCGGTCCTGGAGCGCTTCGACTTCGGCCGGCGCGAGGCCAGCGAGCTGGCCGATGACGTGGACTGGTTCGAGGCCAGCGGCGACGGGACCAGGCTGGTCATCAGCGATCACGGCAAGCTCACTGTCGTGCCGGGGGAGCGCAACGCAGATCACGAGGACCCGGATGACCGGGTCGACATCGACGCCAGCCGGGCTCGCTTCCAGTGCGACCCGGTGGCGATGTGGCAGCAGGCGTACGGCGAGGCCGTCCGGATCATGCGGCACGATTTCTGGGTCCCCGACATGGCCGATGTCGACTGGGACGCGGTAGCGGCCGAGTACCGGCCGCTACTCGACCGCATCACCACCAGGTCCGAGTTCATCGATGTGCTCTGGCAGGTATTCGGCGAGCTCGGCACCTCGCACGCCTACGTGACCGTGCCAGGCGGCGGCGAGCCTGGCGACCAGGCCCCTGGCCTGCTCGGCGCCGACCTGGAACGGGCCGGCGACGGCTGGCGGATCAGCCGGATAGCGCAGGGGGAAAGCTCCGACCCCCGAGCGCGCTCGCCGCTGGCCGAGCCCGGTGCCGGTATTTCGCCCGGCGACCTGCTGCTCGCCATCGACGGCCGTCCTGTCGGGCCGGGCGGACCAGGGCCGCTGCTGGCCGGCACCGCGGGCAAGCCGGTCGAGCTCGCGGTCGCCGCCGCTGACGGCAGCCGTCGCCGCGGCGTCGTCGTGGTGCCGCTCGGCAGCGACCGTCGGCTGCGCTACCAGGACTGGGTCAGCCGCAAGCGGGCAGCAGTGCGCGAGCTAGGCGGCGGCCAGGTCGGTTACCTGCACGTGCCCGACATGGTGAGCGAGGGCTGGGCGGACTTCCACCGTGACCTGCGCACCGAGATGCTGAAAGACGCGCTCATCGTTGACGTCCGCGGCAACACTGGCGGGCACACCTCGCAGCTGGTTGTGGAGAAGCTGGCCCGCCGCGTCATCGGCTGGGATGTCCCGCGGGACCTGGCGCCGTCCACGTACCCGCAGGACGCGCCCCGAGGTCCGGTGGTGGCGCTCGCCGACGAGTGCTCGGGATCCGACGGCGACATCGTGACGGCGGCGATCAAGATACTCGAGCTAGGCCCGGTGGTGGGCGCGCGGACGTGGGGCGGCGTGGTCGGCTACGACGAGCCGCACGAGCTGGTCGACGGGACCGTCATGACCGTGCCGCGGCTCGCATTCTGGTTCGATGCGTACGGCTGGGGCGTGGAAAACCACGGCGTCGACCCCGATGTCGAGGTCATCCCCTCCCCGGATGACTGGGCCGCGGGGCGGGACGTGCAGCTGGAGACCGCGGTCCAGCTCGCGCTGACGGCGCTGCGCGACAAGCCGGCCGTCCGCCCGCCCGATCCGGCCAGCCGCCCGTCCCGGCGGCGGCCGTCCCTGCCACCCCGTTCCCGGTAACCAGACACCCATGCAGCTGGTCTGGGATATGGATGGCACGCTGCTCGACTCTGCGGTAGCGGTGCCGGCGGCGTACGTGGCCGCGGTTCGCCAGCTTGGCGGACCAGCGGTCACCCCTGCGCAGGTGGTCTCCAGGTACTGGATCGGCACGCCGGAAGCGATCCTGGCCGACCTGCTGGGCCGGGACGTCGAAGCGGCGGACGCGGAGATCTACTACGGCCAGCTGGCCGGGGCCAAGATCGCGCCGTACCCGGACGTGGCCGACGTGCTCGCCGCCCTGCGGGCGCGCGCGCACCCGGTGGCGATCTTCACCGGTGCCAGCAGCCGGGCCGCGGCGATACTGCTGACGTCAGCAGGCCTGCACGCCGACCTGGTCATCGGCGGAGATGACGTGCAGCGGCCCAAGCCGGCGGGCGACGGCCTGGTGCTCGCGGCTACCTGGCTGGGCGTGCCGGCCAGCGGCCTGGCCTACATCGGCGACGCGCCGAACGATCTGCGGGCAGCGCGGGCAGTGGGCGGCCTGTCGGCCGCAGCCGCCTGGGGCCACCAGTACGACCCAGCCGAGCCAGCGGACGTCACGCTGGCCGATCCGCGCGCAGCGCTCCGCCTCCTCGGCTGACGGCCGTTCCTTGGCGGCCCTGCGGCTCAGATGGGCGCGGTGTAGGTATTCAGCCAGTGCACCTGGAGCCAGCTGATCGCGGCCGCCCAGGCCCCGGTCACCTCGAGCAGGCCGACGGCGATCAGCATGAGGCCGCCGATCCTCGTGATCAGCCGGGCGTGCCGACGGGCGAAGCCGAAGACGTTGACGCCGCGGTTGAACGCGAACGCCACGATCAGGAACGGTACGCCGATCCCGAGCGCGTAGACGAACGCGAGCAGCCCGCCCCTGAAGGCGGTCCCTGTGGTGCCTGCGAGCGTGAGGACGGCACTCAGAGTCGGCCCACTGCAGGGGGTCCAGCCGATCCCGAACAGCATGCCGAGCAGCGGCGCGCCGGCGAGGCCAGCCCGTGGTCGCGCGCCCGGCTTGATGATCCGGCCGGCGAAGCTGAACCGGTCGAACAGGCCGAGGAACAGCACACCGAGCACGATGACGACGGCGCCCAGGATCTGCGTCAGGCCCGCCGTATGCTGGCTCAGGAAGTAGCCCAGGCTGCCGACTGCCGCGCCTTCGACGGCGTACAGGGCCGAGAAGCCGAGGATGAACAGCAGCGTGCCCGCCATGACCCGGCTGCGCACCGGGATCGCGGGGCTGGCGGGGATTGCCGCCGGGCTCGCCGCGGCGGCCGGCTGGCTCGCCGCCAGCACCGCCGCGCCCGCGCTGGCGCCGGCCGCCGCCGCGGCAGGACTGAGCGCACGGGCAGGCTCGGCAGCCTGCTCAGCGGATGGGCCGTCAGCGGTCGCGCCTGACATGCCGGTGAGGTAGGCCAGGTAGCCGGGGACGAGCGGGAGGCAGCACGGCGACAGGAACGTGATGGCTCCGGCCGCGGCGGCGACCGGCATGGCCAGCAGGACCGGGCCAGACAGGATCAGGTGCTCAAGTCCGCCGCTCACGGCCTGCCTCTCCTTCGCTTGCGCTCCGCCGCCTGGTCGCGTATAACCTACTCGGTCAGCTGGCGGCGACGCACGCGGCGGCGTCGGTAGCCGCCCTGCTGGCGGGCACCAGCGGCAGCCGCACGACCGGGCTCGGGATCTGGCCGAGCCGGTGCAGTACCGCCTTGATCACCGCCGGGTTCGGCTCAGCGAACAGCGCGCGCGCCACCTCGGTGAGCCGGTGCCCGAGCGGCCTGGCCGCACTGGCAAGGCCGTCCCGCCAAAGCCCGATCAGTTCGGCGAATTCGCCGGTCCGCACGTGCGCTGACGCCAGGATGGCCCCGTCAGCGCCGAGCGCGAGCAGCGGCGAGACGTAGAGGTCATCGCCGCCGAGGACGCTGAAGCCGGGTGGCCTGCCGGCCATCATGGCGACCGTGTCCTGGTCGATCGACCCGGCCGCGTGCTTGACTCCGGCGATGCCGGGCAGGTGGGCGAGCTCTCGCAGAGTCCGCCAGCTCACCACCTGCGCAGTGCGGTACGGAACGTTATAGACGATCAAGGGAACGGGGCTGCTCTGCGCCAGTGCCCGGAAATGCTCGAGCACCCCGGCCTCGCCAGGACGGCTGTAGTACGGCACCACCGTGAGCGCGGCGCGGACCTGACGGTAGCGGGCCAGCCTGGCCAGCGCCGCTGCCGACCGCGCCGTGTCATTAGTCCCGGCCCCGGCGATGAGCGGCACCGCGCGGTCCTGGCAGACGCGGTCGCAGATGTCCAGCACCCGCGCTCGCTCGGCGTCGGTGAGCGTCGCGGTCTCGGCGGTCGTGCCGAGCGCCACGAGACCGGTCGCGCCGTCGTCGAGTACCCGGTGCGCCAGCGACTCCAGCGCGTCGCCGGCCAGGTCCCCGTCGGCCGTGAACGGGGTGATCAGCGGGACGTACAGCCCGGCGAGCGGTGTCATGGCCTGGTCAGGTGGTGTCATGAGCCGATCCTGTGTCACGGCTATCACTCAGGTCCAGTTCTGATTCCTGTCCGGACACATAAGCTGACCTAATGCTTGACGTCCGCAAGATGACTCTGCTGCACGAGCTGGCCAGGCTGGGCACGATCGCCGCCGTGGCCCAGGCGCAGTTCTGCACGCCATCCGCGGTGTCGCAGCAGCTCGCTGCCCTCGAGCGAGAGGCCGGGATCGCGTTGCTGCGGCGGCGCGGACGCGGCGTCGTACTGACGCCCGCCGGCGCCGACCTGGCCGAGCGGGCAGGCGCAGTGCTCGCGCTGCTGGAAGAGGCGTCGGCAGCATTGGCGTCGGCCAGGACTGAGTTGTCCGGCGAGCTGCGGATCGGCGCGTTCCCGACGGCGGTCCGCACCCTCCTGCCGGCCGCGCTCGTCGCGCTGGGCGCAGCGCACCCGCGGCTGGAGCTGCATGTGACCGAGCTGGACCCGGCGCAGGTGCCGGCCGCGCTGCATGCCGGGCTGCTGGATGTCGCGCTGGTGCACGAGTACGACTACGTGCCAGCCGCGCCCGATCCGGGCCTCGTGACCCGACCGCTGCTGTCCGAAGCCGTGTACCTGGCCTCGGCGGCCCCCCTGGCCGTACTTGCCGGCGCCGGCTTCGACCCGGTCCAGGCCAGCCGGGCGCTGCCGTGGATCGTCGGCAGCCCGGGCACGCTGTGCCACCTGATGGCGGTGCGGCTCTGCCAGGCGGCTGGCTTCACGCCGCGGATCCGCCATTACGCCGACGACTTCGCCGCGGTGCTAACCCTGGTGGCCGCCGGTCAGGGCGTGGCGGTGGTACCCGAGCTCGCCCTGGCCGACTGCCCCGACGGCGTGGCGCTGGCCGCGCTGCCCGCCACCAGGCGCACGCTCATCGCGTGCCGCAGCGGCGCGCAGGCGCACCCGGCCATTGCCGCGTGCGCCGCCGCCGTCCGCTCCGCTGCCGCCGGCTATCCGGGGCTAGCCACCTGACCCGCTGTCCGGTGCCATCGGCGCAGGACCGCTCGTTCGGCCGTCGTCCAGCTCGTTGTGGTGACGAGGTAGATGACGGCGGCCAGCGGCACGAAGGCCGCGACGATCAGTGTCGTGTACGGCAGGACCCGGCCGAGCGCGGCCAGTCCGGGCTGACCAGCCGCGACCGTGCCAGCTGCGACCGTGCCAGCCGCGACCGCGGCGGCGACGGTGGCGGACCTGGCCGCGCGCGCGGTCAGGAACGCGACGCCGGCTAGCACCGCGAACAACCCGAGGAACACCAGGCCGTGGATGCTGGCGGCGCCGGCCCCGGTCAGCCAGTGGCTGCCGAGCGGCGTCGTGAGGAAGTCCCTGGCCAGCAGCACGTTGGGGTGGCCGGCCACCGTCTTCGACAGGAACAGCCGGTACATGACGCTGAAGAACGGCAGCTGCAGCAGCATCGGCAGGCATCCGGTGAGCATGCCGCCACCTTCGGCCCGGTACAGCGCGGTGAGTTCCTGCTGCAGCCGGTCTGGCTGATGAGCGTGCTTGCGCCGAAGCTCGGCGACCTTCGGCTGCAGCCCGGACATGCGGGCCTGGCCGCGGTAAGCGAGCGCACTGAGGGGGGACAGCACCAGCCGCACTGCCGCGGTGAACACGACGATCGCCGCAGCGGTCGCCAGGCCGCCGGAGACCGGCGTCAGGAACTGGGCTAGCGCAAACACGATGTGATAGGCGGCGCCGATCGGGGCGCCAGGGAATCCGAGCATGGGCAGTACCCTCCAGCAGGTTTTGAAGACTTCCGGGTTCAGCTGGAGGCGGCCGTGTGCGCGCAGCCGCAGTAAGCAGTGTTAGCTGCAAGTAGCGGGGTCAGGCGGCCGCCGGGGCCGCCGTTGGCGCTCGGGGGCGGGCGTGCCCCGCGGCATCGGGATCGAGCTGGCGCTGGAATGCCGCGCCCCAGGACTTGCGGCGCAGCGCACTGGCTCGGCGCAGCAGCGGGCCCTTGGTAAGTCCGCTCAGCCGGCCGGGCAGGGTGAGCAGCGCGATGGCCACGCACGCGAGCGCGACGGCCGCGAGGGCCATCAGGCCGGTTGACCCGCTTGGTGCGTGCGGCGCCAGCTGCCAGCACGCGGCAAGCTCAGCCGACGCGATGCCCAGGACTCTGAGCAGCTGACCCACCACGAGCCGAACTGTACGCCCGCGCGTCAGCCTGCTGCCAGACCCCGCTTCGGTTCAGTCGCTGGGAGGCGGCACCGAGCGTGCCGACGACGGCAGTGCCGGTGTTGCCCGGCCGGCGCGTCGCCTGATCGTCAGGCCGCCGGATCGTGCCAGGTGACGCCGTCCGGCAGCACGCTGTCGGCTTCCTTCGGCCCCCAGCTGCCCCGCGCGTAGCTATGCACCGGCACTACGTTGCCGAGCACCGGATCGACGACCCGCCAGGACGCCTCGACGGTGTCCTGCCGTGCGAACAGCCAGCGCTGGCCGGCCAGCGCCGCGCCGATCAGCCGGTCGTACGGCCGCATTTCTGATCCGGGGTGCTCGGCGAAAGTGAGGTTCTGGGGCTCCGGGATCCAGCCGGCGCCGGGCTTCTTGCCGATCAGGTTCAGCCCGACCTCGCCGTTCGGCCAGATCCGGAACCGCAGCACGTTCGACACGACCGACGGCATCAGGCCGAACACGTCGTGCGGCGGTCGGCGGAACCGGATGCTGATCTCGGTCGCGGTGACCGGCATGCACTTGCCGGCGCGGATCAGGATCGGCACGTCCGCCCACCGCCAGGACTTGACGCCGAGGCGGACCGCCACGAAGGTATCGGTCGTTGAGCCCGGCGCTACGCCGTCGACGTCCAGGTAGCCGTCGTACTGGCCGCGGACGGTTTCGTCCGGCGTCAGCGGCTGCATGGCGGATATGAGCCGCGACTTCGAGTCGCGCCACGCCTCCAGGCCGCTGCCGTCTGGCGGGTCGGCGAGAACGGTGGCAGCGACCTGGAGCATGTGGTTCTGCACGACGTCCTTGATGGCGCCGGTCCTGTCATAGAAGGCGCCGCGGTCGGCTACGTCGAACGCCTCGGCCATCGTGATCTGGATGCTCTCCACGTGGCTTCGGTTGAGCAGGGGCTCCAGCATCAGGTTCGCGAACCGAACGAACAGCACGTTCTCTAGCGGATCGAGTCCCAGCCAGTGGTCCACCCGGTAGATCGCATCCTCGGGGAAGTACCGATGCATAATCTGGCTGAGTTCCTGAGCGTTAGCCAGGTCGGTCCCGAACGGCTTCTCCACCATGACTCTCGCGTTCGCGGCGCGGCCCGCCCCAAATATCCCCTTGGCGATGCGGCCGAACAGCGGTGGCGGGACCTCCAGGTAGTACAGCACTCTGCCGACCGGGCCTATCGCGTCGGACATGGCCTTGTAGGTCGCGTCGTCATCCAGGTCGCCGCGGACGTACCGAAGCAGGCCAAGCATCTTGACCGCGGCTGGGCTGGCCGGATCGATGCCGTTGCGTGTGAGCGACGCCGTGGCATAGGCGCGGAACTGATCCTGGCTCCAGTCGCGCCTGGCGATGCCGACGACCGGGACATCGAGAATCTCGCGGTCCACGAGGCCGACCAGGGCCGGGAATGTCTCCAGCTTGGCCAGGTCGCCGGTGGCGCCGAAGATCACCAGCGCGTCCGCGTGCTCGCTCGTCATGGCTCCGCTCCTCCTGAAGAGCACGCAGCGGACTGGTCCGGGTGGCCCGTCATCCGGGGCCACCCGGCACCCTGGACTAGTTAACTGCTGCGTGACGAGCTCAGGCGTGGGTGTGCACGCCGTTGTGGTGGTGCTGCTGCCAGGCGCTGGCACCCGCCTGGGTCGCGGCCTTGGTCGCGCGCCAGTTGTGCTTAACCACCTCGCTCGGCGGCACTTCGAGCTCACTGAACCACTTGCGGGTGGCCCTCACCATCGAGGCTCCGCCCACGATCAGGCCGCTTAGCCCGATCAGGCTGCCGGCGCCGATCAGCGCAGCGCCGACGATCATGGGCGTGCTGTTGAGCTGGAATCCGGGATAGCTCTGACTCTGACCGTTTTTCATCTCGTCCTTCCTGACGTTGTGGGCGATCCTCACTGTTCCCCTGGCGCGTCGGCGTGGTTCATCCCCCGCGGGTGATTCGTGCTCGGCAAACTCGACGACTGACCATCGCCGTCATGCCACGTATCGAGCGGTATGTGCCCTCCAGTGCGGTCCTCTTGCCACCCACGCTGACCGCACGCGGGCTGCCTGACGTCATCCGGGCCGGGTGATTCTGCAATCCACCCCCGGCGGGTGAGGTTCCGGCGGCGCGAGAGCGGGACCATTTCCCTGGGAGTCAGCACCTGAGCGCAGGGAAAGGGGCAATACCGATGCCAACGACGGCGTGGCGGTTCGCGGGGACCGAAGGGGCCGATAATGCGGTCATCCGGCTGCAACAGCTGGATTCGCAGGACCTCATCAACGTGGTGGATGTCGCGGTGCTCCGGTGGCCGGAGTACGCGCCAGAACCTACGACGCTGGAGCACGTCACGCAGGGAGGCGGCAAGGTCTCCACGATGATGCGCAAGCTCCAGCACGCGACGATCGAGGGCTCCATGCTGTCCACAGTCAAGGGTGACCTGCGCCCTGGCACATCGGCGATGGTGCTGCTGAGCTCGGACGCCAACATCGACGCGGTCGTGCACGCGTTCGAGGGCCAGCCCATGGAACTGGTGCGGACCGACATGTCCGTGCCCGACCAGGACCGGCTCCGGCAGGCTGTCGACGAGGCGAGGCGGGGAGGGCAGGCGCAGCAGTAACCGCGCCACCGAGTGCTCCATATCCGAGTGGTGTGCCCGCCCACCCAGACTGCGCTGCTGACCGACAGCCTGGCGGCGCGCCCTGAGGTCCTGAACCTGCTGGTCGCGCCTGCGGCCGCCCGGCATCCCGATGGCGACGGCGTTCAGTTCGACTTGCAGAACCGGGCAGCGAACTCGGTGCTGGCCGAATTGCGTGCATTCGGCCTGGATCATGACAGCTCCATCATGATCGAGGCAGTTGACGCCACTCTCGTCGACCGGGCCCGGCAGCAGCTCTGGCGGCGATCCCATCATGGCGAGCGATCCCCGGTCTGGGAGCTCATCGAGGCCAGGATCGCCGACGAGGCGACGTACCCGCCGAGCTTTTACCTCCTGCTTGTCATGGCGGGGGTGATCGGTGCCTGCGGCATCCTGACCAACTCGCAGATCCTCATCGTCGGGGCGATGGTGGTCGGGCCTGAGTACAGCGCGATCATCTCGGTAGCGCTGGGCCTGGAACGCCGCGACGGCCACCCGGTGCGCAGGGGACTGTTTGCCCTGGTGGCCGGGTTCGTCAGCGCGATCGCCGTCACGCTTGTCTTCGCGCTGTGCATCCGGTGGGTGGGCCATGAACCGGAGCTGTACCGGTCCGGCGTCCGGCCGGTCTCCGATCTCATCAACTCGCCGAACCTGTTTTCGGTCGTCGTCGCCGTGCTTGCTGCGGTCGTCGGCGTGGTCTCACTGACGCTGTCCAGGGCGGGCGCGCTGATCGGGGTTTTCATCTCGGTGACGACGATCCCGGCCGCCGCCGACATCGGCGTGTCACTGGCGTTCGGCGGCTGGCGGGAGGCGCGCGGCTCGACCGTTCAGCTGCTGCTCAACGTCGTCGTGCTCGTCGTCATCGGCGCAGTGGCGCTGCGCGCTCAGCGACTCATCTGGGGGCGCTGGGCGCGCCGCGCTCTACCTCCGTGATGCTCGCCGCTTCCAGGTGCAAGGCACCGGTGAGTTCGGCCAAGACCCGCTCCCCGTCGATCGCGCCGCAGCTGAACAGGTCGATCGCGATGAGGCTCTCCTCCGGCCAGGTATGAATGCTCAGGTGCGACTCGGCCAGGATCAGGACCAGGGTGATGGCCCCGTTCGGAAAGATGACATGGCTGATGTCGAGCACATGACCGCCGCCCGCCCGGACCGCGCCCACGGCGATATCGGTCAGGATGTCCACATCCGTGACCGGCGAGGCAGGCGTCGTGGTGGCGTCGACCGCGTAGAGGCGCTTGGCCGAGACCGCCTCCTGCCGTCGCAGGTCGGTGTAGCTGCTGGCCGCTTCGATCCCCGGCATGATGTGGGACGATACCGTAACAGCAAATGAACCTGGACGACGTGGTGACTCAGGTCGCGGCCGCAGTGGGCCTCGCCGAAGGCGAATCCGGCATCCGCGACATCCTCGCTGCCGTGCTGACGGCCGAGCCGGCCGCCGTGCGCGAGGTGGCCAGGCTGGCCGAGCTGCCGGTTCCCATCGTGGCAGCGGCCAGCAACGAGCTGCGGGCGCGCGGCGTGCTCGCCACGCAGCGGCCAGTGCAACTGACGCCGGACGGCAGGGCGGCCGTCGCGGCCACCGCGGCCCTGACCCTGGACGCCGCAGCCCTGGCCGACCTGGCGGGGCCTGGCGGACCGCTGCAGGCGGCCGCCGACGGCGCGCCCGGCGCCAAGACCGAGCTTGACCAGACCCACTGCACGGTGCCGACCAAGCTCGCACGCGTGCTCCGGCTGCACGAAGCCCGCGCCCTGGCGGGCCAGCGAATCCTGGTGCTCGGCGACGACGACCTCATTTCCGTGTCGCTGGCGCACGTCCTGGCCAGCGCCGGCCGCCCGGCTGCGATCCGCCGGCTCACCGTCGTCGACACCGACGCCGACGTCCTGGACTGGATCGGCGGTCAGGTGGCGGGCACTGGTGTCGCCGTCGAGCGGGTGCGCCACGACCTGCGGGAGCCGCTGCCGCCTGCGCTGGCCGGTGCGTTCGACGTGGTGCTGACCGACCCGCCGTATACCGTGGCCGGAGCGCAGCTGTTCCTGAGCCGAGCGGTGTCGGGCCTGGCACCGGAGCCGGGACGGCACGTGTTCTTCTCCTTCGGCGCACGGCGGCCCGACGAGACGCTCGCGGTGCAGCAGGCCATGGCTGAGATGGGGCTGGTCATCAGGTCGCTCCAGCCCGGCTTCAACGAGTACGTGGGCGCTGGTGTGCTGGCCGGAACGAGCAGCCTGTACCACCTGCGCACCGCGGCCGGCGCGAGCCCGCTGGTAGCTGGCCGCTATGACGGCCCCCTGTACAGCGCGGCCAACCGGGCCGCCGTGACCAGGCCGTACCGGTGCGTCCGCTGCAAGGCCGTGCAGGACGTCGGGCCCGGCAGCCAGTGGCCGCAGATCGCGGCGCTGCAAGCGGCCGGCTGCCCCGCCTGCGGCGGCGTTGTCTTCCGGCCGATGCCGCTGGTGGCGCGATGAGCGGCGCCGCGACGACCGGGCCCGGTTATGTGATCCGGCCAGCCCGCGAGGCCGACCTCGACGCGATCGTCGCCTACGAGATCGAGATCGCCGTCATCTCCTTCGGCGCCGAGGCGATCACCGATCCCGCGTTGCACCGCAAGCGCGTCACCGGCGCGCTGGGCAAGCCGGGGGAGATCACCCTCGTCGCCGTGGCGCAGGATGCTCCGCACGCGCCGCTGGGCTGGGCGTGGCTGTCGGCCAGGACCAATTCCCTGACCGGGGACCGGTACGGCAACTTCCGGTCGCTGGCCGTCTCGGAGGTGCCGGACCGCAGCCTCATCGGCGAATTGCTCCTAGCGGCTGTCCTGGCCGCGTCCGACGAGGCCGGGATGACGCAGCTGACCGGCAAGGTGCATGCAGCCAACCTCGGCATGCGGGCGCTATACCGCAAGTTCGGCTTCACGGCCACGCACCTGACCATGGAGCGGCGCCGTGACCCGTGACGAGACTGCGCCGATCGGCGCGGTCATCAAGTGCGTCGTCTGGGACATCGACAACACCCTGCTGGACGGCGTGTACCTGGAGTCGGTCGGCCAGTTGCCGCCTGCCGATCCGGTGCTGCCCGGCGTGCTGCGCGAGCTAGCCGGGCGAGGCATCCTGCAGGCGCTGGCGAGCCGCAACCCGCCGGAGGTCGCCGATTACGTGCGCTCGGTGACCGGCATCGACTTCGCTGCCGCCGAGTGCGGCTGGGGGAGCAAGGCCGCGGCCATCGGCCGGATCGCCGCCGAGCTTGACATCCCGGCCGACGCCATCGCCTTCGTCGACGACGACATGCTCGAGCGCGCCGAGGTCGCGGCGGCACTGCCGGACGTGCTCGTGCTGACCCCCGAAGACGCGGCGGAGGCCGCAGACTGGCCGCAGTTCAGTCCCGCGCTCGTCACGGCCGAGGGCCGCCGCCGCGGCCAGCTGTATGCGGAGCGCGGTCGCCGGCAGGCGGCGGCGAAGGAGTTCGGCGGCAGCCGCGATCAGTTCCTCCGGCACGTCGGCACGCGCATCACCATCGGCCCGGCCGCGCAAGGCGACCTGCCGAGGCTTTACGAGCTGTCCGTCCGCACGCACCAGCTCAACTCCGGCGGCAAGCCCATCACCGAGGCCGAGCTCGCCGAGCTCATCGCGTCGGCCGATCATCAGGTGGCCACGCTCAGGCTGGCCGACGACTTCGGGGACGACGGATTGGTAGGTGCGGCAATTCTGGCCGGGAACGGGGTGGGCCAGCCGGCGTCGTTCCGCCAGACCGCGCCGCTGGTCATGATGTCCTGCCGGGCGCTTGGCCGCGGTGCCCTGGACGCGCTGCTGGCCTGGATGTGCCGGGCGGCCGTGCGGGCCGGAGCGACGGAGCTGGCCGTTCCGTGCCTGGTCACCGATCGCAACGTGCCGATGCGGCTGGCGCTCGCGGCGGCCGGCCTGCGTGCTGAGCCCGGCTCGGTGGCGCCCGACGGCCGCGCGATCTTCACCCGGTCGCTGGACGGCGAACTGCCCGCCCTCCCGGACTGGGTCACGGCTCCGGCGACGAAATGACAGGCGACACTATGACAGGCGACCCTGGCGATGTCGCAGCCGAACTCCGCCGGCTGCTGGCTGAGGTCACCGGGCGGCCTGAGCTCGCGGAGTTGCCTGCGCAGGCGCCGCTGTTCGGCGGCGGCGTCGGGCTGGACTCGCTAGCGGGTACGCTCCTGCTCCGCCGGGTACAGCGCCGGTACGGTGTGGACGTCGCCGCCGAGGACCTTAACCTGGACTCGCTGGAGAACCTCGGCACCCTCGCGGCCTTCATCGCCGAGCGGATTCCGTGAGCAGGGGTCCGTGGATCGACGTGCACGCCCATCCGGGCCGCTGCTTCCTGGCTGGTTTGTCCGACAGCGATCCGCTGGGCGGGCTGCTCGGCGGACAGGACGTGGCGGGGGCGCTGGCGGCCGCGCGCGCCGCGGGCCTGGCTGCTATCACGCTGTCGACGGTGGCCGACCTGCGTGTGCTCGCACCCCATCCGGACAAGGGCCTGCGGGTCGGCCGCGCGTTCCGGCCAGGTGAAGCGCGGGTCGATCATCGCCGCCAGCTCGACGGGATCTGCCGGGCCGTCGCCGCGGCTGGTCTGCAGGTAGCAAGCACGGCAGCGAGCATCGAGGCGGCGCACGCCGCGAGGCAGACAGCCGTGCTCTTGAGCTGTGAAGGCGGTGACTTCCTCGAGGGCCGCCTAGAACCGCTCGCCGAGGCGCGGGCCGCCGGAGCGTCATCGCTAACGCTCGTCCACTACCGGGTCAACGACATCGGTGATGTGCAGACAGAGGAGCCAGTGCACGGCGGGCTGACCCAGTTCGGGCGCCAGGTCGTGGCCGAGTGCAACCGCCTCGGGGTCATCGTCGACTGCGCACACGCGACGTTCGCGACGACCGCCGACGTCCTGGCACAGTCCAGTCAGCCGGTCATGGTCTCGCACAGCCACCTCGACCATGCTGATAGGCACCATCCGCGCCTGCTCAGCGCTGCGCACGCCCGCTCAGTGGCCTCGGCAGGCGGGCTGATCGGAGCGTGGCCGTCGGGCGTCACGAGCGCGAGCCTGGCGGATTTCGCCGACGAGGTCATCCGGCTGGCCGACCTCATTGGCGTCGATCACGTTGCCATCGGAACGGACCTGGATGCCAACTACCGGCCGGTTCTGACCAGCTACGGCGACTTCGCGAGGCTGCCGGAGCTGCTGGCCGCCCGCGGCGTCGGCGATGCAGATACCGACCTGGTCCTCGGCGGCAACGCACTGGCCCTGCTCCGTCGCGTGGCGGGGTGATCGTCACCCCGGTCACTCGCTGGGTCCGGCGGCGCAGGACACTGTCCGGTAAGCCGACGAAGGGGGACGTGGCCATGGATCTTTCGGAGCTTGCCCGTGCGGTGGCAGAGCGAACCGGATTGTCCCGTGAGGAATCGGCCGATATCAGCAGGGCGGTGCTCGAAGGGCTCGCCGACCAGATCAGCTCGGGCGAGGCCAAGCACCTTGCCAGCGATCTGCCCGAGCCGCTGGCGGCCGAGGTGGCGGCCCGGCGGCGCCACCGGACGGAGGCGCACCCGGTCGCGGTCGTCGACTTCGTCAGGCAGGTGAGCGCCCGCACCGGTCAGCCGGAGCACGAGGCGCGCGCTGGGACAGGGGCCTTGCTCGCCGCGCTGCGCGAGGAGATGACCGAGGCGGATTACGCCCATCTCACCGGGCAGCTCCCCGCCGGATACACGAGCCTGGCGGCGGCGGTCGGGTGAACAAGCTGGCGCGAGCGCCGCTCTAGCCGGCGGCCCAGTTATCGGCTGGCGCTGTCTGCAGCGGCGCGCGGGCAGTCGAGGCGGGCAGCGACGCGGGAGCAACGAACGTGCTGCCGCTCGGCCCGGCCTGCACGGCCTCGTGCAGGGCGCTGCCCCCGACGAACTGAGACCAGCTCTGGAACCACTCGGTCCAGCCGTCGTCCCACTTGCCGGCCTTGGGGCTGTTGATGACCGTGATCGGATCACCCGGCACGGCGAGGTTGTAATAGGTCTGCGCGTCGGCTGGCGACAGGTTGACGCAGCCATGGCTCACGTTCTCGAAGCCCTGCTGGCCGACGGACCAGTAGGCGTCGTGATAGTAATCCCCGCTGAACGTGAACCGCACCGACCACGGCACCGACAGACTGTACCCGGGGCCGGTCATCTGCACCGGGTTCGCCTTCTCTATGGTGACGTAGCTGCCGTCGGGAGTGTCGTCGCCCGGCCTGCCAGTGCTGATCGGCCAGTTGTAGCGAAGCTGGCCGTTGTAATAGATCTGCGTCCGATGCGCCTGCGTGTTGGCGATGGCGATCAGTGACGCGCCGATCTGGAATGTCTGGGTCAGCGTGTGATCGCCGTACAGGCCCGGCCCGGCCTGCACGCCGTTCAGGTGCCCGATGAAACTGACTGTGGTGTTGATCGGCCAGTAGTCCCTGGGCCGGAAGTTCAGCGCCTGGTTGCCGTCCCAGGACCACGCCCCCGCCACCGGGTTGGACGTCGTCAGCTGGAGCGCCTGCTCGACCGCCGCCTTGTCGGTGATCGGCTGGCTGAAGGTGAGAATGATCGGCATGCCGACGCCGTACGTCTGGTTGTAGCCCTCGAAGATCTTCGTCTGGAATGTCTGGCGCGGGGTCAGGGTGCGGAATGTGCTCGTGGTGGCGGTCGTGCCGCTGCCGGACCGGACCGCCGTGGCAGTCACCGTGTAGGACTGCGAGATGCCCAGCGCCCACTGGCTATGCCAGACCTTGCCCCCTTGGCTCAGGGTGCCGGAGACCGGGGCGCCAGAGGTGTGCACCGTGACGTTCTTGAGCGTGCCGCTGGTGGCGGTGACGGTGATGCCAGCCGACGGGTCGGCATTCGTGGCGCCATTGGCTGGCGTTATCGTCACGTGCGCACCGCCCGCGCTGCTGCCGTTGTGGCCGCTGCCGCCGTGCCCGCTGCCCGTGTGCGCGGTTGTGCTCGCGCCGCCGCCCGAGCACGCCGCCGCCAGCAGCGCCAGTGCCGCCACGGCGGCGAGGCCAGTCGGCCGCCCGAGCGATCGACTAGGCGCGTGATCGCTGCGCCGCATCGAGTCCTCCCTCTGGCCGTGCTGATGGCGTCTGGACACGGCCCGCATGCGAGGCTATCCTTCCCCGCCTGGTTCTGGCTGAACGGGAACGGGCTCGGTGATGTTTCCGGCGGCCTTGCCGCGGCGACGCAGGAACGCGGCGATGGCCGGGTACAGCACGACCGACACCACGCCCGCGCCCACGAGCGCGGCCGCGTTGGACGGCAGCATCACGCCGTCCCGCTGCCCGATCTCGGCCAGCGCAATCAGCAGCGGCAGCGTGGTCGCGGTGATGAACGTCATCTCCACCCGCTGACGAAGCGGCAGCACCCGGGCATAGACCAGCAGCGACGGCAGCCCGCGCACGGCAAGCAGCAGGCCCGCGAAGATGATCAGCCGGAGCGGGTCGGCCAGGATGGACTGGATATCGAGCGTCATGCCGGAGGCGACGAAGAACAGCGGGATGAAGATGCCGTACCCGACAGCCTCCAGCTTGGACTCCAGCGGCTCGACGTCGACCTCCATCCGGTGCGTCCAGCTGCGCAGCACCATGCCCGCCAGCAACGCGCCGAGCACGACGTCGAGGCCGAACCGCTCCGCCAAGACGAGCAGCAGCACCAGCAGCACGATCGACCAGCGCAGCGTGGTCTGTGCCGTAGCCCGCTGGCCTTGCCTGACCAGCGCGCGCAGGCGCTGGTCGCCGATGACGCGCGGCGCGGCTGTCAGCACCAGCGCCGCCACACCGACAGCCAGCAGCGAGCCGATGGCGATGAACTGATCCCGCTTGGTCAGGAACAGCGAGATGGCGACGATCGGGAACAGCTCGCCGACAGCCCCGGCGGCCAGCACATACCGGCCGAACTTGCCGCCGAGCATGTCGTTGTCCTGCAGGATCGGCAGCAACGTGCCGAGCGCCGTCGTCGTCAGCGCAAGGCCGATCGGCACGAAGTCATGCACGACGTGGAGCGACGCGAGCACGCCGACGGCGGCAACGGAGAGCAGGGCGCTGATGGCCCAGCCGATCATGGCCATGCGGCCAGAGGTCTCGCGAAACAGCCGCGGGTCCAGCTCGTAGCCGGCCAGCAGGAACAAGAACCCGAGCCCGATGTTCGAAAGCAGCACGATGCTGCCGGTGTCGGCCAGGTTGAGTACGTGCGGCCCGATCAGGATGCCGCCCAAGATCAGGAACACGATCTGCGGAATCTTCGGGCCAGGCAGCGCCGCGACAATGACCGGCGCCAGGGCGGCGACCACGACGACGGCGAGCAGGGTCTCCAGGCCCGTGGCATTCACTGTGCACCGCCCCTTAGCCGAGCCCGAGAAGCGGTCACGTGCGTCAGGATGCCCCGATCAGGGTGCTGCCATGCCAGGGTCGGCCAGTGCGGTCACCCCGATGCACCTGCATGATTGGTCTGTGGCGGTTACTCCGACGTTCCCGAGCCGGGAAACCCTGGACAGGCTCAGGTTCCGCCCGCTGGACGTCGGCGTCGGCTTGTTCGTGGTCCTGCTGATCTATGCCGTCGTACGGGTCGCGGCCGGGGCCAGGGCGCCTGTCTACTCGTCGCGCACCATCGACCTCGCGCCCTCGAACCTGCCGTACTACGCGGCGCGCAGCCTGCTGCGGATGTTCATCGCGCTGTTCTTCTCCTACGCCTTCAGCCTGAGCTACGGCTATGCCGCCGCGCGCAGCCGCCGGGCGCGGCGAGTCATGATCCCGGCGCTCGACATCCTCCAGTCGGTGCCGGTACTCGGCTTCCTCGCCGTCACGGTCACGTTCTTCACGGCGCTCTTCCCCGGTTCCGAGCTTGGCCTGGAATGCGCGGCGATATTCGCCGTCTTTACCTCGCAAGCGTGGAATATCACGTTCTCCTTCTACTACTCGCTGATCAGCCAGCCGAGCGAGTTCAACGAGGCCAGCAAGATCCTGGGCCTCTCCCGGTGGAAGCGGTTCTGGGCCGTCGACGTGCCGGGCGGCGCGATCGGGCTGGTGTGGAACGGGATGATGAGCTTTGGCGGCAGCTGGTTCTTCCTGACCGCCTCCGAGCTGATCACGGTCAACAACCACCACTACACGCTGCCCGGCATCGGCTCCTATGTCGGCGTCGCGGTCACCGAGGGCAAGCTCAGGTACGTCGTCTACGGCATCGTCACCATGATCATCATGATCCTGGTGGTGAACTTCTTCTTCTGGCGCCCGCTGGTCGCCTACGTGGACAAGTACCGCATCGAGCAGTCCGAGTCAGAACTCAAGGCGAAGTCGCTCGTGCTCGATGCCCTGCGCCGGTCGAACTGGCCGGCCACGCTCGGCCGCGGCAAGCGGCTCCTGGCCGAGCCGGTCAACAAGATCATGGCCAGGACTACTGGCATCGACGACCAAAGCCTGGCGAGCCACGCGGCCCGCCGCCGGGCCGGGGACCTGGCCTTTATAGTCGCGGTCACGCTGGCACTCGGCTATGGGCTCTACAGCATGCTGGCGTTCGTGGCGACTGGCAGCCAGGGACTGGCCATCTTCGGTACCACCTTCTACTTCGGCTTCCTGACGTTCCTGCGGGTCGTGGTGGTGGTCGTCGTCTCATCGGTGATCTGGGTGCCGATCGGCGTCTGGATCGGCTTCAACCCGCGCGTCGCCCAGTTCATGCAGCCGATCGTGCAGGTGCTGGCGAGCTTCCCGGCAAACTTCATCTTCCCGTTCGCGATCGTTATCTTCCTGGACATCGGCCTGTCACTGAACTTCGGCGCGATTGTGCTGATGGCGCTGGGCACGCAGTGGTACGTGCTGTTCAATGTCATCGCCGGGGCGAGCGCCGTGCCGTCAGATCTGAAGGAAGCCATGGACAACCTGGGCGTGCACGGCCTGGACCGCTGGCGGCGGCTGATCCTGCCCGGGATCTTCCCGGCCTACGTCACCGGAGCGATCACGGCCGCCGGGGGCGCCTGGAACGCGACGATCGTCGCGGAGATCGTGACCTACAAGAACAAGGTGTACGAGGCCAAGGGCCTCGGCAGCTTCATCGCCCTGCAGACAGGGCACCTGCCGGAGCTGTTCGCCGGGCTGCTGGTGATGGCCTTGTTCGTGACGGGCCTGAACGCGCTGCTCTGGCGCCGGCTGTACAAGCTGGCCGAGACGAAATACGCGCTCGCGTGACCGGACCGTCAGCGCCCGCAACGCCGCTGATCAGCGTGCGGTCGCTCAGCAAGTCCTTCGCCGGGCCGGGCGGCCGGCCGCTGCCGGTGCTCGATGACATCAACCTGGACGTCGCCGAAGGGGAGTTCGTCGCGCTGCTCGGCCGCAGCGGCAGCGGCAAGTCCACCTTGCTGCGCTGCATCGCCGGCCTGATGGCCCCGACGGCGGGCGAGGTCCAGTTCCGCGGTCGCCGGCTGACCGGGACGAACCGGGAGACCTCTATGGTCTTCCAGAGCTTCGCGCTGATGCCGTGGCTGAGCGTCCAGCAGAACGTGGAACTGGGCCTCGAGGCCCAGGGCGTGGCGACCGACCAGCGGACCGAGCGCGCCCTGCGCGCCATCGACATTGTCGGCCTGGACGGCTATGAGTCGGCCTATCCCAAGGAGCTGTCCGGCGGCATGCGGCAGCGTGTCGGCTTCGCCCGGGCTTTGGTAGTCGAGCCCGCCGCACTGCTGATGGACGAGCCGTTCAGCGCCCTGGACGTGCTGACCTCGGAGAACCTGCGCGGTGAGCTGCTCGAGCTGTGGGAAGGCCACCGGTTCCCGACCAAGACCATCGTGATGGTGACTCACAACATCGAGGAAGCGGTGCTGCTGGCCGACCGGATCCTGGTACTCGGCACCAACCCCGGCCGGATCCGCTCGGACATGGTCAACCCGCTGCCGCGCCCGCGCCGGCGCCGGACCCCCGAGTTCGACGAGCTCGTCGACCAGATCTACCGGATGATGACGAGGCGGTCCGCGGCGGAGGAGGAGCCGGCCGCCGCCTCGGGTGCCCCGGCGGGAACCGTCAGCGACACGCCGCTCCCGCAGGCGTCCGTCGACGGCCTGTCCGGCCTGGCCGAGATCCTGCTGGCCAGGCACGGCGGCGCAGCCGATCTGGCGGACCTGGCCGACAGCCTCGGCCTCGAGGTGGACGACCTGCTGCCGCTGGTCGATGCCCTGGTGATGCTCGGCTTCGCGGACCTGCGCGACGACCGGCTCGAGCTGTCCGGCAACGGCAAGGTCTTCGCCGGCGCCAGCATCCAGGACTCCAAGGAGATCTTCGCAAGAGCGTGCCTCGAGCACGCACCGCTGGTCCGTACCATCTACCGCAGCCTGCGCGGCACCACGGACGACACGCTGCCCGCCGGCTTCTTCACCGACATCCTGCGGACTAGCTTCGGCGAGGAGGAGGCCGCCCGGCAGCTCGACGTCGCGGTGAACTGGGGCCGCTACGCGGAGCTGTACGACTACGACGCCGCGCGCGGCCAGATCATCAGGGAGGAGCAGGGCATCGGCGCGACGATCGCCGACGCGCCGCAGCCCGCCGGTCGTGGGTCGCTGACGGTCTACCTCGGCGCGGCTCCCGGCGCGGGCACGACCTACACCATGCTCCGCGAGGGCCGCGGGCTTCGGGCGCGGGGCGAGGACATCGTCATCGGCTTCGCGGACACCCACGGCCGCCCCCACACGGACGAGGCGATCGGCGGCCTGGAAACGGTGCCGCCGGAAGATGGTCACCCGAACCACATGGACCTGACCGCAGTGCTGGCCCGCAAGCCAGCGGTCGTGCTCGTCGACTACCTCGGCAGGCACGCCGCGCCGATCGAGGCACTGCGCAGCGCCGGGATTCACGTGATCAGCACCGCGAACGTGGCCGACGTCCGGCAGGTCGCCAACGAGGTCGAGGCCGTGACCGGTGAGGCCGGGCCTGGCACGATCACCGACGCGATGCTGTCGACCGTGGACGCGCTCCAGTTCGTCGACTCCTCGCCCGAGGCACTGCGCAAGCGCGTCAGTCACGGCAACGTCTACCCGCCGCACGAGATCGAGGCTGCGCTGCGGACCGAGTTCCAGCCGGCCCGGCTCGCGGCGCTGCGGGAGATCGGGCTGCGGCTAGTCGCCAGCCAGTCGGTCGGGCCGGACGCCGAGTCGCCGGCCGCTGCCCGCCAGCACGGCCCGCAGGATGTGCTCGTCGCGGTCTGGCGGCCAGACCAGGTGGAGCCGCTCGTGCAGCACGGTGTGCGGCTCGCCCGCCGCCGCGGCGCGCACTGCCGTGTTGTGGCCCTCAGCCAGCCGAAGCCTGGTCAGCGCCCGGTCACCGAGACGCTCACCGAGCTCGTCGAGGGCGCCGCCGCGGCCGGCGGGGCATCGGTCGTCATCCGGGAGAGCCGGGACGTCGGCGCCGCGATCGTCTCCGCGGCCCAGGAACTGAACGCCCGGCACCTCGTGCTCGCCGTGCCGTCGGCCGGGATGTTCGAGCGCTGGCGTGGCACCCTGCTGGAACGGCTGGCCGCTCAGCTGCCGGGAGTGCACCTGCACATCCAGACCGCAGACGGGTCGCGTTCCGATACCCAGGCCGGGAACGGGGCCGATCAGGACGCCGCCCGCCCGCAGCAGCGCCGCCGCGGCGCGATCCGGGTCTACCTCGGCTACGCACCGGGCTGCGGGACCACCACGGCAATGCTCGAGGAAGCGAACCGGCGCGCAGCGCGCGGCAGCGATGTCGTCGTTGGTGCCGTCGACGCACGCGATCGCGAGGATGTCACCGCCGAGCTGGAGCACCTAGAGGTGATCGGCGATGGCACCACCCTTGACACCGCCGCCGTGCTGGCGCGGCGTCCGGAGGTCGTCTGCGTCGACGACCTCACAGCCGGCACCACGGCCGCCGAGCGCAAGTTTGTCGCGGCACGGCGGCTGGCGGACGCCGGCATCACGGTGGTCGGCACTGTCCAGCTTGGCAAGCTGGGCGGCACGCCCAATGGTGGGCCGGAGGCCTTCCTGGACCAGTCCGCGCTGCTGACGCTCGCCGACGAGATCGAGCTCGTGGACGTGCCGCCGTCCATCCTGGCGGACCGGGTGCGTCGCGGCCAGATCGTGCCGCCCGAGCAGATCTCGTCCGCGCTGGCCACGACGTTCGCGCCGGAGACGCTGCGGGCCGAGCGGGAGCTGGCGTTCCGGCTCGTGGCCGAGCACGGCGAGCGGCGGCTGCCCGCCTACACCGGTGAGTCTGTTGCCTACGAGCCGGACCGGCAGCCCTGCATCATCGCCTGTGCCGCGCCGTGGCCCGGCATGGAGCCGCTGATCCGGCGGTCAGCGGCTCTGGCTGCGCAAGTGGATGGCCGGTTCCAGGTCGCGACCGTGCGGCGGTTGCAGCCTGCTGCGACCCAGCCCGATCCGGCACAGCCCGGTCCGGCATGGGCCGGCACGCCCGAAGACGCCTTGCTGGCCGGGTACGCGGTCCTCACCGAGCAGCTCGGCGGCGGGTTCGTCGCGCTGACGGGACCTGCCCCGGCCCTGGCGCTGACCGAGTACGCGCGCCAGCAGCAGGCGACCGAGCTAGTGCTGTCCAGGACGTACCCGAATCCGAGTGGCCGGTTCCCGGTGCTGCGCGAGCTAGCCAAGCTCGCCCGCGATGTGGAGCTGCACGTCCTGCCCGCTGAGCGGGACCGTTAGGCCCCCGACACCTAGGCCCTCAGGCACCTAGGACCCCGACACCGCGGTCACTCCGGTCAGCGTCCCGATCAGGACGAGACCGCCGGACAGGCTGGGCGAGGCGAAATGCGGCAGCGGGCCGCCGAGGCTGATCTGCTGACGGACCGCGCCGGTGCCGGGGGCGAGCTCGTAGAGCCGGCCGCGGCCCGGGCTGACTACCCACACCGCGCCGCTGCCGAGCACCGGCGATCCAGTGGCGCCGGCCGGCCCGCGCCAGCGCACCGTGACCCGGCCGCCCGCGGTGTCCACGGCTGCCAGCCCGCTCATACAGGGCTCGTACACGACGGTTCCGAAAACCGCCGGGCCGCCGAAGGCCCCTTCGGCCGAAGGCGAGCACACGCGACTAGCCGCGAGCTGTCCGCCGACCCCGCCCAGATGCGCGGCATCGAGCAGGTAGCCAATGCCGTCCTTGCCGACCTGGAGGATGCGCCCGTCACTCAGCAGCGCAGGAGAGCTCGAGCCGACGTCCTGGTCATTGGCGCTGAGCTTCCGCCAGTTCGCCGGCGCGAAGATGCCAGTGCGGACGAGCTCCGGCGTTAGCGCCGTCACCGAGTTGCTGCCGTCGAATGATGTGCTGTCGCCCGCGCCGTTCCCGGCGCTCACGTAGATGGTCCCGTCGGGGCCGACGACCGGGCCGCCGGTGCTCCAGATGCCGCCTTCCCTTGCCGTCGGGACCAGGTAGGACCGGATGGCGCCGTGTCCGGTCGCGGGCACTGCGACGACCGACCCGATGTAGGCGCCGCAGTCGCCGAAGTGGCCACCGAACACGACGTCAACATGACCACTGGTCAGGGCGAGCGCGCCGCGCTGCTGGTCGTCGGCGGGGTTGTGGTCCGGCGATGGCACGTTCAGCCGGACGCGGACGGTGCCGTCGGCCGGGTCCACCCCGATCAGCAGATGCAGATCGGGGCCAGACTGCGCGACGAAGTACGCCAGCCGCGTCTGCGGGTCATACACGCCGGTGCTGGTGATGCCGAGTGGGTCGAGATCGCCACAGGGTTGCTGGCTCAGCGGCACGGGCGTCCCGACCCTGATATGCCAGCGGATCGCGCCGGAGGCCCGGTCCAGGCCGTAGACCTCGTCCGTCTCGGTCGCCGCGACCACAGTGCCGCCGATCACCAGCGGCTGCCCGTAGACCGCGCCGCTAAGTCGCGCCGACCAGGCGATGGCGAGCGGGCCGGCCCCCAGCGGGCCAATGGCAGTTCCGGTCCTGGCCCCGTTCCCGTGGTATTGAAACCAGTCGGCGGCCGACTGAACGGTGCCGGCGGCGGGGCTCGACGCGGCCGCCGACGGCGGTGTGGTCCGGCTCGGTGCAACCCGGCTCGGCGCGGTCACGGCGGGCGCGCTGGTGCCGGCGCATGCCGTGAGCAGCAGGGCCAGCATCAGGGCCGGTAGCGGTCGCATACGCACCCCACCTAGTGTGAGGCCCATGAGCGATGCCGGCGAACGGATCTGGACGATCCCGAACGCGATCAGCCTGGCCAGGCTGCTCGGCATCCCGGTCTTCCTGTGGCTGGTGCTCGGCGTGGACAGCAAGGTCGGAGACTGGTGGGCCGTGGGCCTGCTGCTCGCGTCCAGCGCCTCGGACTGGCTGGACGGGAAGATCGCGCGGGCGCTGAACCAGGAGAGCCGGCTCGGCCAGCTGCTGGACCCGGCAGCAGACCGGCTCTACATCGTGGCGACGATCGTGGCGCTGGCTGTGCGGGCCATCATCCCGTGGTGGCTAGTCGCGCTCCTGGCGGCCAGGGAACTGATCATGGCCGTCGTGCTCGCCGTGCTGCGTCGTCGGGGCTGGGGCGCGCTCCAGGTGAGCTTCGTCGGCAAGACAGCCACACTTTGCCTGCTGTACGCGTTTCCGCTGCTCTTGCTGGGGGCGCATGCTGCCAGCTACGCCGAGACTGCCAAAGTGGCCGGTTGGACCTTCGTTATCTGGGGAAGTGCCCTGTACTGGTGCGCAGCCCTGTTGTACATCGTCCAGGCCAGACGGCTGCTGGCCGGGCCCGCTCCGGCGCCCCCAGCGCCTGCTGAGTCTGAGTCTGCGGAGTCTGCAGCAGCACTGAAGGAGGCTTAACAGCGGTGAAAGCCGTGGTGATGGCGGGTGGCGAGGGCACCCGGCTGCGCCCGATGACAGCCAACCAGCCCAAGCCGATGCTGCCCGTGGTCAACCGCCCGATCATGGAGCACGTGCTGCGGCTGCTGCGCCGCCACGGACTCACCGAGACCGTCGTGACCGTGCAGTTCCTCGCGTCGATCGTCCGGAACTACTTCGGCGACGGTGAGGACTTCGGCATGAGCCTGCAGTACGCGACCGAGGAGACGCCGCTCGGCACCGCCGGCAGCGTCAAGAATGCCGAGGACGCGCTGCGGGACGAGCCGTTCCTGGTGATATCCGGCGACGCGCTGACCGATATCGACCTGTCTGATCTAATTAAGTTCCATAAAGATAACAATGCGCTGGTCACGGTCGCCCTGGCGCGAGTGCCCGATCCGCTTGAATTCGGCATCGTGATCCTGGACGACGATGGCAAGATCCAGCGGTTCCTGGAGAAGCCGACGTGGGGCCAGGTCTTCTCCGACACCGTCAACACCGGCATCTACGTGATGGAGCCCGAGGTGCTAGCGCACGTCTCGGCCGGCCAGGTGGTCGACTGGTCGGCTGATGTGTTCCCCAAGCTGCTTGAGAACGGCGCGCCGCTCTACGGGTGGATCGCGGACGGGTACTGGGAGGATGTCGGCTCGCTGGAGAGCTACGTCAAGGCCCAGGCCGACGTGCTGACCGGCAAGGTCAACGTGCACATCGACGGGTTCGAGGTATCGCCCGGCGTCTGGATCGCCGACGGCGCAGAGGTCGACCCTGAGGCCGTCCTGTCCGGGCCGCTGTGCGTCGGCGACTACGCCAAGATCGAGGCAGGCGCGCAGCTGCGCGAGTTCTCGGTTGTCGGCAGCAACGTGATCGTGAAGGAGGGCGCCTTCCTGCACCGGGCCATCGTGCACAACAACGTGTACGTCGGCCGCGGCGTGACGTTGCGCGGCTGCGTCGTCGGCAAAAACACCGACGTCATGAGTCAGGCCAGGATCGAGGAAGGCGCGGTCGTCGGGGACGAGTGCGTGATCGAGGCGGACAGCTATGTGTCCGCCGGGGTGAAGGTCTACCCGTTCAAGACGATCGAGGCCGGCGCGGTGGTCAACACCAGCGTGATCTGGGAGTCGCGGGGTCAGCGCACCCTGTTCGGCCCGCGCGGGGTGTCTGGCCTGGTCAACGTCGAGATCACGCCGGAGCTGTGCGTCCGGCTGGCGAGCGCGTACGCGACGACGCTGAAGAAGGGCTCCGTCGTCACCACCTCGCGCGACGCGTCACGGGCGGCGCGCGCGCTCAAGCGGTGCGTGCACGGGGCGCTGACCGCGAGCGCGATCAACGTGGTCGACCTGGAGGCGCAGCCGATGCCGCTGGCCAGGTTCGAGACCGCGCGCAGCGATTGCAGCGGCGGGATCGCGCTGCGCACCACGCCGGGTGACCCGCAGTCGCTCGACATCATCTTCATGGACTCCGACGGGGCCGACCTGTCGCAGTCGGCACGGCGCAAGCTGGAGCGGGTGTTCTCCCGGCAGGAGTTCCGGCGCGCTTTCCCTGGTGAAATCGCCGAGCTGTCGTACCCGCCCAGGGTCATCGAGGCCTACACCTACGAGCTGCTCCGGTCTGTCGACATGACGGGCGTCTTCGGTGCCGGACTGCGGGTGGTCGCCGACTGCGCCGGCGGGACCACGTCGCTGGTGCTGCCCGGTCTGCTCGGCAAGATCGGCGTGGACGTGCTCACGGTCAACAACCGGCTGGACGAGGCCTCGCCGACGCAGTCGGTGGCCGCGGAGCGCGCGGACATGCACAGGCTGGCCGAACTAGTGTCGTCGTTTGGTGCGGCCTTCGGCGTGCGGTTCGACCCGGTGGGCGAGCGGATCGCGCTCGTGGACGACAAGGGCGCGCTGGTGAGCGACGACCGCGCGCTGCTCGTCGTGCTCGACCTCATCGCGGCCGAGAGGCGGCGGGGCCGAGTCGCACTGCCCGTCACCACGACCAGGGTGGCGGAGGAGGTGTGCCGTTTTCATGGCGTCGAGGTCGTCTGGACGCCCACGTCGCTGAATGGCCTGTATGAGGCGGCTTCCGCCCCGGATGTGATCTTCGCCGCTGACGGAAAGGGCGGCTTCGTGGTGCCGGGCTTCTCCCGGTCTATCGACGGGCTCGCCGCGTTTGCCCAGCTACTCGGCCTGGTCGCGCGGACCAGGCTGACCCTGAGCCAGATCCAGGCGCGGATCCCGGAGGCCAACCTGCTCAAGCGGTCCATGCCGACGCCCTGGGCCGCCAAGGGCATCGTCATGCGGACGGTGGTCGAGGCTGCCGGCGACAGGGAGATCGACACCACCGACGGCGTCCGGGTGATCGAGCCGGACCGAGGCTGGATCCTGGTGCTGCCCGATCCGTCCGAGGCCGTGACGCACCTGTGGGCCGAGGGCACGGACGCCGATACGGCCCACGCGCTGCTCGATGACTGGGCTGCCGTGGTGGAGCGGGCTGGCCGCTGACGGCCCGGAGGCTCCGGACTGGCCGCGAGCAGCCGCCAGCCGTGAGACAATCACCGCTCAGGTTGCCGTCAGGCGGAGGTGCGGCCAGCATGTGGGGAAGGCGTCGCGACGACGCCCAGCGCGGTAGGCGTTCGCGGCGGGCGCGGCGCTTGGACCGGCAAGCCCAAGCGCAGGTAGCGTGGACAATGCCACCGGAGAGAGTGCCGCCGGAGAGGGTACCGCCGGAGTATGCCCGGGTCCCCGCGTCGGCGGGTGCCGGTCCGGCCTCGGGCGCTCATCAGACGAATGGGAGGCTCGGCGATCTGATGCCCACCGTCTTCTGCACCAGCTGCGGTGAACCGAATCCGGACGGTGCGCGGTACTGCGCGCGCTGTGGCTCTGCGCTCGTCCGGCGGGTGGGCGATCGGGTAGCCGACACCACGTCGACCATCTCGATCGGCGGCGGCGACCTCGACATCGACCAGTTCGACGAGGCGGATGCCGATGCCGCCGCCATGGCCGCGCTGCCGCCGGGCACGGCGCTGCTCTCTGTCCGCCGGGGCCCTAATGCGGGCAGCAGGTTCTTGCTCGACAGCGACCTGACGCTCGTCGGACGTCATCCCGGCAGCGACATCTTCCTGGACGACGTGACCGTCTCCCGGCGCCACGCCGAGTTCTACCGGCAGGGCGGCCGGTTCACCGTGCGGGACGTGGGGAGCCTGAACGGCACCTACGTCAACCGGGAGCGGATCGAGGAAGCCAGCCTTCATCAGGGCGACGAGGTGCAGGTCGGCAAGTTCCGGCTGGTGTTCCTTCTCGGGCCTGGGTCGGCGGCCGAGTACGGCGGAGGCATGCAGGTCGGGGGATGAACGCGCAGCCAGCCCGCGGGTTTCTTGCCATTAGTGAGGTCCTGGCCCAGCTCCGCGGTGACTTTCCGGATATCAGTGTGTCCAAGATCCGGTTCCTGGAGACCGAGGGGCTCATCACGCCGGCCCGCTCGCCGAGTGGCTACCGCCGGTTCTGTGCGGCCGACGTGGACAGGCTCCGGTACATCCTGGCGGCCCAGCGCGATCAGTACCTGCCGCTGCGGGTAATCAAGGAGAGGCTGGCTGACGCCGAGCCGGCCGAGGGCGACCGGCTGCTCAGCCGTCGCGAGCTCCTGGCCGAGGCGGGCCTGTCTGAGGCGCTGCTCACCGAGCTAGAGACCTTCGGCCTACTCCGGCGCATCGGCCGGAATTATGGCACGGACGCGCTCCAGGTCGCCAGGACCGCGGTTGCGCTCACGGCGTACGGGGTGGAAGCGCGGCATCTCCGAGCGGTGCGGGCGGCCGCCGAGCGGGAAACGACCATGATCGAGAGCCTGGTTGCGCCCATCGCCCGCCAGCGAGCGAGCGGCGCCAGGGACCTGGCCGCCCGGACCGCCGGCGAGCTCGCCGACCTGGTGCTGCAGCTGCACGCCGCCCTGGTGGCCGGGACCCTGGCCGAAGCCGGCCTTGCTGTGGCTGGCGGAACTGGCGCTGGCGGGGCAGGGTCTGGCGCGCTGGCGCGGCCCGGTCCGCCGGAGACCGCAGGCTGGCAGGACGCTATTGGGGGTGTACTTTGACAAAGGGAGTGCCCGCAGGCGGAAGGGGAATGCCAGTGGGCAGGTCTGCTAGGAAACGCAGCGCGCAGGCGCGGATAGGGACGGAGCCGCCGTGAGGCAGATGGAGGTCGTCGGCGTCCGGGTGGAGATGGCCACGAATAACCCCATCGTCTTGCTGAAGGAGACGGAGGGGGAGCGTTACCTGCCGATCTGGATCGGGCCGAACGAGGCAACGGCCATCGCCTTCGCCCAGCAGGGCATGGTGCCGCAGCGGCCGCTCACGCACGACCTGATGCGAGACATGCTGGAAGCGCTGGGGATCCAGCTGACCACGGTCAACATCACCGCCCTGCGGGACGGGATCTTTTTCGCGGACCTGATCTTCTCCAATGGCCGGGAGGTCAGCGCCCGGCCGTCGGATTCCATCGCGCTGGCGCTGCGGACGGGTGCCGCCATCTACGTACGGGACGAGATCCTCGACGAGGCTGGCGTGGCGATACCGGATGAGCAGGAAGACGAAGTCGAGAAGTTCCGCGAGTTTCTGGACTCCATCACGCCTGAGGACTTTGGCCGCTCTACCTGAGCCCGCCTACCTGTGCCTGCCTACCTGGCGGGCCGGCGCGCCGCCAGGGTCGTTGACGTGGCCGCTCTCTGCGGCCTAACGTGCGAAAGGTGTACCCAGGGCATCCGGTGCCCTGGCCCGGAGGTGGGTAGGGCGGTGAGGGTGTGGCAGTGACAGGAGCCTCGCAGCCGCCCGGCAAGGACCGCCCCGGTGCAGGCCACACAGGTGCAGGCCACACAGGTGCAGGCCACACAGGTGCAGGCCACCCAGCCGGCGAGCAGCAGATGCTGTTCGGCGAAAGTGCGTCGGCTCGGGCTGAGGACCTCGGCTACCGCGGGCCGACCGCGTGCGCCGCGGCCGGCATCACTTACCGTCAGCTCGACTACTGGGCCCGGACCGGGCTGGTCGAGCCCAGCGTCAGGCCAGCCAGCGGCTCGGGCTCGCAGCGCCTCTACGGCTTCCGGGACATTCTGGTACTGAGAGTAGTGAAGAGCCTGCTCGACACCGGTATCTCCCTCCAGCAGATCAGGACGGCCGTCGCCCACCTGCGCCAGCGCGGCTCGGCTGACCTGGCCCAGGTGACGCTGATGAGCGACGGGGCCAGCGTCTACGAGTGCACCTCGCCAGACGAGGTAATCGACCTGCTCCAGGGCGGCCAGGGAGTGTTCGGCATCGCGCTCGGCCGGGTCTGGCAGGAAGTCGAGGGCTCGCTGGCCGAACTGCCCGCCGAGCGCGCCGAGGACGATCCAGCAGGCGATGAGCTCGCCAGCCGCCGGGCCCGCAAGACGGGTTGAGAGGCTCTCGGCGATCTAGCGGTGCACTACCTGGACCTCACCATGTCCATTCCGGCCGCACCGGCTGCCGACCCGTCAGCACTTGCCCTGGTCCGGGAGGTGCTGGCCGGCCTGGCGGGCACCCCGATGCCCGCCGAATGGGACGACGAGACCACTGCGCTCAAGGGGACCGGCAGGCTGCCCGTCACGGAAGAGGAGACCGCCGCACTCGGCCCGGCCGCCGGGATGCTGCCACTGCTCGGCTAGACACGCTGTTATATGACTAGAGCGTCAAGTTATGTCGTGTTATGGTGGCGCGCGTGTCCCCGACGATCTCGGTGCAGAACTTGCGCAAGTCGTATGGATCCACGGTGGCGGTCGGCGGCGTCAGCTTCGAGGTCGAGCAGGGTGAGTTTTTCGGCATCCTCGGCCCCAACGGGGCGGGCAAGACCACCACGCTGGAGATGCTGGAGGGCCTGCGCGAGCCCGATGACGGCCAGCTGACCGTGCTGGGCATGCCACCGTGGCCGCGCAACCCCGCGCTGCTGCCGCGGATCGGGGTCCAGCTGCAGTCGACCTCGTTCTTCGAGCGGCTCACGGCGCGCGAGCAGATCCGCACGTTCGCCTCGCTCTACGGCGTCTCCGCGCCCCGCGCCGACGAGATGCTGAGCGTGGTCGGCCTGGACGAGCAGGCAGAGACCAGAGCCGAGCAGCTGTCCGGGGGCCAGGCGCAGCGGCTGTCGATCGCCTGCGCTCTGGTCCACGACCCCGAGCTGGTCTTCATGGACGAGCCAACCGGCGCGCTCGACCCGCAGGCCCGGCGGAACCTGTGGGACCTGCTGCGGCAGATCAATGCCGACGGCCGGACCGTGGTGCTGACCACGCACCACATGGACGAGGCCGAGACCCTGTGCGACCGGGTCGCGATCATGGACCACGGCGAGATCCTGCAGCTTGGGCCCCCGGCTGCGCTGGTCCGCGGCCTCGATACGCCGGTGCGCATCAGCATCGAGTCCGGCCTGCTGACCGCCGCCGATGCCCGCACGCTGTCGCCGGACCAAGGGCTAGTCGGCAACGACGTGGCCGACGACGGGGTCTCGCTGACCATCGCGACGCGTGACCCGGCTGCCGTGCTCGCCGGGCTGGCTGACCGGCACGCGCTGACGGGCCTGCGGGTGCAGGGCGCGACCCTGGAGGATGTCTTCCTCACCCTCACGGGCCGGGAGTACCGCCCATGAGACTCACGGCATTCCGGAGCCTGTCGCGCGCGATCTTCCTTGGCTTCGTCCGGGACCGGACGGCCCTGGTGTTCTCCATCCTGATCCCGATCCTGTTCCTGCTCCTGTTCGGCTCGATCTACAAGACGTCGGGCACGCCCAGGCTGAGCCTCATCGAGGTCGGCCGGGTCAGCCTGCTCGACCAGGCCGAGGCCGGGGCACCAAGCCAGCTCGCCAAGATCCTCTCGGTGACTCACTCTGCCAACCTGGCGGCCGCGCTGCAGGACGTCCGCAAGGGCAGCATCCAGGCCGTAGTGCAGCAGCAGGGCCAGACCCTGATCGTGCACTACTCGATCGCGGACCAGACCACGGCCGGCATCGTGCAGGCGGTCTTCGCCTCGCTCGTGCAGCAGGCCGACGTCACTGCGGCGGGCAGTAAGGCGGCGTTTCAGCTCACAACGCTGCAGGTCGAGGACAAGTCGCTGAAGCCCATCCAGTACCTGGCACCCGGCCTGCTTGGCTGGGCGATCGCGTCGGGCGGCGCGTTCGGCGCGGCCATCACGCTGGTGAGCTGGCGCGAGAACAAGCTACTGCGCAGGCTCCGGCTTGCCCCCATCAACGTCGGGTCGGTAGTGCTCGCCCGCGTCGGCGTCAGCCTCGCAGTGGCGATTGTCCAGCTTGCCGCGTTCCTGGCTATCGCGAGGCTGCCGTACTTCGGGCTCAAACTGTCCGCCGACTGGTGGATGGCCATCCCGGTAGTGCTGTGCGGCACGCTGGCATTCATGGCCATCGGCCTGGTCGTCGGCTCGTTCGCCAAGACGCAGCAGGCCGCGACTGCCGTCGCCAACCTGATCATCCTGCCGATGGCGTTCCTCGGCGGGGCGTTCATCCCGCTGGACTACGCGCCCGCCTGGATCAGGGACGTCTCGTACGCGATGCCGCTGCGCTACCTGGTCATCGGCATGCAGGACGTCATGGCCCGCGGCGAGGGGCCGGCGTCCGCGTTGCCCGCCATCGGCATCCTGCTGGGACTGGCGGCCATCCTGACCGCTATCTCGGTGCGGGCGTTCCGCTGGGACACGGTCTAGCGGGACACGGTCTAGCCCGCGTCAGGTGCCCACGTTGGCGCAGCCCTTGTTGAAGCCGTTCTGCCACAGGTCCGCAGTGGAGTTTGGCATGTCCTGAATGTCCTTATAGGCGGCCACCGCGCAGACCCAGGCCAGGTTGCTGACCGGGGTCCGCTGCTGAATAAACCGACCGCGTGCCACGAGCCCGGCGTCATACCCCCGCTTGTAGATCGGGTTGAGCGGGTGGCCGCAGCCAGCGATCCCGCCGCTGAGCAGCAGCGCCGCGACCAGGGCGAGCGCGGGCCGTGCTACCCGTGCTGGCATTTCGCGTCCTCCCCAGGGGTTGTGGCGAAGGCATCCTACGGCCTCTCCGCCCTGAATTCTGCCGCCCTCGTGCTCGGGTAAGCTCAGAGCCGCTGGAACACACCCACCGGGAGAGTCTTCGCGCAGCCAGCGCGGGGCGCCGAAGGGGCAACCTCCCCGGAACCTCTCAGGCACCAGGACCGGGCGGTGTGCGCACTCTGGAGCCCGCCTGAGCGGTCGACAGAGGGGGAGTCCATCACCATACGCACGCGGGCGAGCAGCCCGCCTGGGGAGGCTCCCGTGGAATTCGCACCGCACCGATTCGACCAGCGTCACATCGGCCCTGCTGAGGTGGGGCAGGCCCGCATGCTCGAGGTCGTCGGCTACTCGTCCCTGGACGATCTGACCGCGGCAGCCTTGCCCGCCGGGCTCGCGGTCGACAGCGAGCTCAGCCTGCCCGCGCCGCTGACCGAGGACGAGGCGCTGGCCGAGCTGCGGCGCCTGGCCAGCATGAACACCGTCGCGACCTCGATGATCGGCCTTGGCTACTACGGCACCTACACGCCGGCCGTGATCCGCCGTAACGTCCTGGAGAACCCGGCCTGGTACACCGCCTACACGCCCTACCAGCCGGAGATCTCACAAGGCAGGCTCGAGGCGCTGCTCAACTTCCAGACCATGATCGAGGACCTCACCGCCCTGCCCGTGGCAGGCGCGTCCATGCTGGACGAGGCCAGCGCCGCGGCCGAGGCCATGACGCTGGCGCGGCGCGCTCGCGGCAAGGGCAGCGTATTCCTGGCCGACTCCGACTGCCTGCCGCAGACGCTGTCGGTCCTGGCCACCAGGGCCGAGCCGCTCGGCATCACGCTGGTCACCGGCCGCGTGACAGCCGAACTGATCGAGGCGCAGCCGGACGGCGAGCTATTCGGCGTGCTGGTGCAGTACCCGGGCGCCAGCGGCGAGGTCCGCGACCTGGCTCCGGCCATCGCGGCGGCGCACGCGGCCGGCGCCCTCGCTGTCGTCGCTGCCGACCTGCTGGCGCTGACGCTGCTGACGCCGCCCGGCGAGCTCGGCGCCGACATAGCGGTCGGCACCACGCAACGGTTCGGCGTGCCGATGGCCTACGGCGGCCCGCAGGCCGGCTACATCTGTGTCGCCGACGCCCTGAAGCGCCAGCTGCCCGGCCGCCTGGTCGGCGTCTCCGTCGACGCCGACGGCCACCCGGCCTACCGGCTCGCCCTCCAGGCGCGCGAGCAGCACATCCGCCGCGAGAAGGCGACCAGCAACATCTGCACGGCCCAGGTGCTGCTCGCGGTCATGGCCGCCATGTACGCGGCCTATCACGGGCCCGACGGGCTCGCCTCGATCGCGATGCGGGTACATCGCAAGGCCGCCGCCTTCGCTCTCGCCATGACAAACCTTGGATACGGAACGGGGTCGGCCGAGTTCTTCGACACTGTCAGCCTCCGGTTGCCTGGGCTGGCGGCGCAGGCCGCGGCCCGTGCGGCCGCGGCGGGCTTCAACGTGCATGTCGCCAGCCCGGATGTGGTCCAGGTCGCGTTCGACGAGACGACGACCGACGAGCAGGTCGTCGCCGTCGCGAGCGCACTCGCCGGCCAGCCGGTCACGCTGCCAGCCGAAGCTGCCGAGGCGCTGCCGGCGGGATTGGTGCGAACGACCACGTTCCTGGCCCATCCCGTCTTTCACAGCTACCGGAGCGAGACGTCGATGCTCCGGTACCTGCGCCGGCTGGCGGACCGTGACAT
>DASXKI010000153.1:0-6131 GCA_036496945.1 Streptosporangiaceae bacterium
GCAAGGGCAGCTCGGCCAGCAAGGGCAGCTCGGCCAGGACCAGCGCGGCCAGCAAGGGCAGCTCGGCCAGCAAGGGCAGCTCGGCCAGGACCAGCGCGGCCAGCAAGGGCAGCTCGGCCAGCAGCAGGCGGCCGCCTTCGACCAGCGTGGCGGTGCCGCCGACAGTCGTGGGCTGCCCGGCTCGATGGGCCAGGCAGGGACACAGGCACACAACGGTCCGGGCCAGAACGGATTCGGCCAGAGTCAGCCGGGCCAGAGCCATTCGGGCCAGCATCAGCTGGGCCAGTATCAGCCAGGTCTCAACGGCCAGGCGGCTGCGCCGGGTCTCCTGCCCAACGGCGCCGGTGGCGGTCAGTATGGCGCATCCAGTGCCCAGGGCGGTCCTGGTTACCAGGGCATTCCTGGTTCCCAGGGTGGCGTCAGCCAGCAGGCCGGTGGCCAGCCGGGCAGCGCCATGGCGGGGAACGGCTTGCCGCCGAACGGCATCCACGCGAATGGCATGCCCTCAGGGCAGGGTGGCAGCTTGGCGAGCGGTCAGGGTACCGGCTCGCAGCCTGGCGGCTCGCAGCCGCACGGCCTTCCGCCGGCGGGCATGCAATCGAGCGGAATACCAGGCAGCCTCCCAGCCAACGGCCTCGGTAACGGGCCGACGGGCGGCGGTCTGCCCGGCGGCATGTCGGCCAACGGCGTGCCTACCCACGGCTCCCTCGGGGGCGGCACGCCGCCGGCCCTCGGCGGAGGCGGCCAGGGCGGCAACGGCCACGGCGCGTCTGGACCAGGTGCGCCGCCCATGTCTTCCGGTGCGTCGAATGGCGCACAGCTGCCGAGTGGCGGCCAGCATCAGAATGGCGGCCAGCATCAGGGTGGCGGCCAGCATCAGCTGGGCGGCCAGCCACCGGGACCAGGCATGGGTATGCCCATGCAGCCTGGCCATCAAGCTCCGCCGCAGTTCGCACAGCAGCAGCAGGGACTCCCCGCTGTCGGTCAGCCAGGCCCGGGCCAGCATGGAGCAGGCCAGCAAGGTCCAGGCCAGCAGGGTCCAGGCCAGCAGGGTCCGGGCCAGCAGGCGCAGGGACCGGGTGCGCAGTCGCGGGTCGGCGGCCCGTCCATGCAGCCGACGTCCATGCCACCGACCTCCATGCAGCCGACATCTATGCCGCCGAACGGCATGATGCCGCTGGATGCGCAGCGGCCCCCCGCGCCGCAGCGTCAGCTGCCGGCCAGGAACGGCGAGCCGTATGGGCAGGACAGGAGCATGCCGTACGGCGGCCCGGCGCAGTCGGCACACTTCAGCGGACCTGCTGCGGTTGCCCCATACGGTCAGGGCTCCTATGGCGGCCAGCAGCCAGCCATGTCCCCGCCCGCGATATCGGTCGGAGAGGCCGTCCAGTCGGCACATGCAGAGGGCTTCGGCTTCGGCGAGGCTGTCGCCAGGGATGCGCCGGCACTATGGCTGGAGGCTGTGCTCGCCCGCAAGCCGCGGATGCCGTCGGACCTGGAGGCCCGCCTGCTTCAGGGCTCAGCGCTGCCGATCGACTCGCTGCTGCACGACGAGGTCAGGCACGCATTGCGGCGCGGGTTCTGGGACGCGCTCGAGCGCTCCCGTCACTAGCCGCACGCGAGTTGCCACGATCTCGGCGACTCAGCAGGTGCCATCTGGCCGGGTTTCGTCACGAAGCCATCACTGTGCGCGCATCCCGGACCCAGCCGTGCGCTTTCCCAGTTACCTTGGTTAGGTGACGGTACTGAGCCGTGAGCAGTTCGACTCGATTGAATCCGACGCGGCGGCTAGCGGCGATCACGCCGCCGCAGCCCGCGCGATGACTGAGCTGGCGACCACGGGTACCGAGACCGTGGGGATGCCGCGCTCCGAGGCCTTTGTGCGGGCCGGTGAGCAGTGGCTGCTCGCCGACAGGCCGGCCGAGGCCGTGACCGGATTCCGCCGTGCGATGGCTTACGGCGGGCAGGTCTTCGTCGATCCGCGAGTGCCGCTGGCTCGCGCGCTCTTTCAGCTCGGCAGGGCGTCAGAGGCGCAGGCTCTGATCAGCAGGCTGAAGGCTGAGCGACCGCACAATCCCAGGACCTGTGACCTTGTCGCTGAGCTGCTCGTCGAGCGTTCCGACCTGACGGCCGCCCTGGACTGGGCGACCGCCGGAGTCGAACTCTGCCTGGCCACGGCTCCGCAGTCAGATCAGGCAGCGGGCGAGGAGCACGAGCTGAGGCTGCTCCTCCGGCTCCGCTACCGGATCCGCAACGATCTCGGGTTGCCCGAGGACAGCTACGACGCCCTGCTCGACGAGCCCTCGTAGGCAGCCGGGTTGACCACAGCGGCAACGGCTCGCTCGGGGTCGACCCGCAGGGAGTCGGTAGCGTCGTCGAGGTCCACCAGGACCTTGTCGCCATCGGTGATCTCACCGGCAATCAGGCTCCGAGCCAGTTTGTCGCCGATCGCCGACTGGATGAGCCGACGGAGCGGCCGAGCGCCATAGACCGGATCGAAGCCCGTGACCGCCAGCCACTCCTGGGCCGCGGGCGTCACCTCCAGCGTTAGCCGGCGACCAGCCAGCCTGCTGGCCAGACGGCGCACCTGGAGATCCACGATCTCGGTCAGCTCGGCAGTCGTGAGCGCGTCGAAGACGATCACGTCGTCGAGCCGGTTCAGGAACTCGGGCTTGAACGTGGCCCGCACCACGGACATGACCTTGTCCCTGGTAGCCGCTTCATCCAGGCTCGGGTCCGCGATGTACTGGGAGCCAAGGTTCGATGTCAGGATCAGGATCGTGTTGCGGAAATCCACGGTCCTGCCCTGGCCATCGGTCAGCCGGCCGTCGTCGAGCACCTGGAGCAGCACGTCGAAGACCTCCGGGTGCGCCTTTTCCACCTCGTCCAGCAGCACCACGCAGTAAGGCCTGCGCCGGACCGCTTCGGTCAGCTGACCGCCCTCCTCGTACCCGACGTAGCCAGGCGGGGCCCCGACGAGCCTGGACACCGAGTGTCGCTCGGAGTACTCGCTCATATCGATCCTGATGATCGCCCGCTCGTCGTCGAATAGGAACTCGGCCAGCGCCTTGGCCAGCTCGGTCTTGCCGACACCCGTCGGGCCGAGGAACAGGAACGAGCCGGACGGCCGGTCCGGGTCTGAGATGCCGGCCCTCGATCGGCGGACGGCGTCGGAGACTGCCTGTACAGCGAGCCGCTGGCCGATCAGCCGATGACCCAGCTCCTCTTCCATCCGTAGTAGCTTGCCGGTCTCGCCCTCCATTAGCCGGCCGGCCGGGATGCCGGTCCAGGCCGATACCACGTCGGCCACATCGTCCGGGCCGACCTCTTCCTTGACCATCGGCGGGCCGTCATCTCCCGGACCGGGCGCGCCAGTTGCGTCGCTCTCGCTGGCGGCAGCCGAGGCCTCGGCGATCTGCTGCTCAAGCTGCGGGATATCGCCGTACATGAGCCGCGACGCGGCCTCGAAGTCCGCATCGCGCTGGGCGCGCTCGGCCTGGCCGCGCAGCTCGTCAAGCTGCTTCTTGAGCTCGCCGACCTTGTTCAGGCTGGCCTTCTCCCGGTCCCAGCGGGCGACCAGCGCTGTCAGCTGCTCCTGCCTGTCGGCCAGGTCAGCGCGCAGGCGCTGCAGCCGCTCGCGACTGGCCGGGTCGTTTTCCTTGGCCAGCGCCATCTCTTCCATCTTCATCCGGTCGACGCTGCGCTGAAGCTCATCGATCTCGACCGGCCGGGAGTCGATCTCCATCCGAAGCCGGGACGCCGCCTCGTCGATCAGGTCGATCGCCTTGTCCGGCAGGAAGCGGGCGGTGATGTAGCGGTCCGATAGCGTCGCCGCGGCCACGAGCGCGGCATCGGCGATCTGCACCTGGTGGTGCGCCTCGTACCGGCCCTTGAGCCCGCGCAGGATGGCGATAGTGTCCTCGACCGTCGGCTCGTCGACGAGGATCTGCTGGAACCGCCGCTCGAGCGCCGGGTCCTTCTCGATCCGCTTGCGGAACTCATCCAGGGTCGTCGCCCCGACCATCCGCAGCTCACCACGCGCGAGCATGGGCTTCAGCATGTTCCCGGCGTCCATCGCGCCCTCGGCCGCGCCGGCACCCACGACGGTGTGCAGTTCGTCGATGAACGTGATGATCTGGCCTTCGCTCTGCTTGATCTCGTTCAGCACCGCCTTCAGGCGCTCCTCGAACTCGCCGCGGTACTTGGCACCGGCGACCATCGCGCCCAGGTCGAGCGCGACGACGCGCTTGCCCCGTAGCGACTCCGGTACGTCGCCTGCCACGACGCGCTGGGCAAGGCCCTCGACGACCGCGGTCTTGCCGACGCCGGGCTCGCCGATCAGCACTGGGTTGTTCTTGGTCCGCCTGGATAGCACCTGGATCACCCGGCGAATCTCGGCGTCGCGGCCGATGACCGGGTCGAGCTTCCCGTCGCGGGCGCTCTGAGTCAGGTCGATCCCGTACTTCTCCAGCGCCTGGTAGGTTCCCTCCGGGTCCGGCGAGGTGACCCGGGCGTGGCCGCGGACCTGCTCGAACGCGTCGGTCAGCTGCTTCGGCCCGGCGCCGGCCGCGCGCAGCAGCGTGGCCGCCTGGCCGCCGTCGGTGGCCAGGCCCACCAGCAGATGCTCGGTCGACACGTACTCGTCGGACATCTCGCGGGCCAGCTTGCCGGCGGTCGCCAGGGTCGCCAGCAGCTGCCGCGACGTCTCCGGTGCGCTGACGGTCGGGCCGGCTGTCTGCGGCATCCGGGCGATCTGCTGCTGTACGGTCTTGAGCAACTCCGCCGGATCGGCGCCGACGGCGCGCAGCAGCGGGCCCGCTATACCGCCGTCCTGCTGGACCAGGGCGGCGAGCAGGTGGAGGCCATCGGTGCTCGGATTGCCTGCCGCGGCGGCCATCTGTACCGCCTGCGAGAGAGCCTCCTGACTCTTCCTGGTCAGCTTCTCGTCCACAGTGTTATCTCTCCAAAGTTCTGACCCACAAAGTTCTGCGCTGCCGCTGGGTTACTGCTCGGCAGCGCGGCGCCTGCCTGTTGCGGCGGTCTAGCTGGAGCCGGCCCCGTTCCCTGCCGGTTGGGGGTTTTTCTCGGCAGCCGCGGCTCCTGCCTGGCCCGGATCACTGCCGAGCCGAGGGCCGGTCGGCGAGTGCGGAGCCGAAGTGCCGTGGCGGACTGGGACGAGAGCCGCCGCGTCGGGCCTGCTGCGGGCCAGGTTCGCTAGCCGGGCCGCGACCGAACGGGTGGACTCAAGCTCGGCGCGCAGCTGGCTGATCTCGGCGTGCATCTCGGCAACCAGCATCCGGCTGCGCCGCTCGGCCAGCTCAAGCTCGAGGATGCGCTTGATCCCGTTGAGGTTGATCCCCTCCTCCTGGGACAGCCGCTGCACCTCGCGCAGGATCAGGATGTCGCGCAGCGAGTAGCGACGGCCACGGCCTGCGGCCCGCCCGGGCGAGACGAGGCCGAGGCGGTCGTAGGCGCGCAGGGTCTGCGGGTGCAGGCCGGACAGCTGGGCGGCCACGGAGATGACATAGACAGGCGTGTCATCGGATAGCTCGAACTGGCTGGTCATGTCATCTCCTTCCGGCATTCGGCATTCGGCAGTCGGCGGGCTAGGCGTTCGCGTTCTTCAGGACGTCGGCGCGCGGGTCAGGACCGGCGACCGCGTCGCGGAACGTCTCCAGGGCATCCCGCGCCTTGTCATTCAGGTCCTGCGGGACCTGCACGTTGACGGTGACGAGCATGTCGCCCGTCGTGCCGTCCTTGCGCCGAACGCCCTTGCCGCGGACCCGGAACGTGCGGCCATTCGGCGTGCCCGCCGGGATGCGCAGGCTGACGGGCATGCCGCCGTGCGACGGGACCTTGATCTCAGCACCGAGCGCGGCCTCGGTGAAGGTGACTGGAACGGTGATGGTCAGGTTGGCACCAGACCGGCTGAAAGTGCCGTGGGGGTGCGGCTGGACGTGCACCCGGACGTAGAGGTCACCAGCCGGGCCGCCGCGCTCACCGGAGGCGCCCTTGCCGCCAAGCTTGATCCGCTGGCCGTCCGCGACACCGGCCGGGATCCTGGCCTGGATGGTCCGCGTGCTCATCGCGCGTCCGCTGCCCGAGCACGTCTCGCACGGGTCGTCGACGAC
>DASXKI010000154.1:0-2026 GCA_036496945.1 Streptosporangiaceae bacterium
TGGAGGCCGGCCAGATCATGCGGGATAGCGATGACGTGCCCGGTGTGATCGACGAGTACCTGGCCGCTACCGGGGGCGAACCGCGGCACCGCGAGCAAGCCCGCCTCTGACAGCGTTCGGGCGCTCTCAGACGGTGGCGTGGCGCAGGGTTAGGCGCATGGTCGTGCCGCCTTCGGGGCGGGATTGCGCCACCACGGTGCCGTTTTGGGCCACTGCCAGCCGTCTCACTATGTAGAGGCCTATGCCGACGCCGCCGAAGCGGCGGCGGTCGCCTGTCTCGCCCTGGTAGAAGCGCTCGAAGATGCGCTCATGGTCGCCGGGGTTGATGCCGATGCCGTCATCTTCGACGTCGACCTCGATCATCTCGCCGGCAGGCGTGGCTCTTACCGCGATCTTGCCGCCGGCCGGGGAGTACTTGACGGCGTTTTCCAGGAGCTGACCGACGATTATGTCGGTGGCCATTGGGTCGCCGTGGGCGGGCGGGAGGTCGGCGGGGATGTCAGCTACTACTTCGTGCTTGTCTGAGAGGGCGTCGAATGAGATGACTGCTGCTCTCAAGAGGGCGGCTAGGTCGAAGGGGCCGTTGTTGACCGGGAGCTGATCGGCGCCCGCCCGGGCGCCGAGGAGAAGCTGCTCGACCAGGCGGCCCAGGGACCCCGCGCGTTCCGCGATCGTCCGGACCGCGGAGCGGCGGTCGGCGTCGGATAGCTGGTCCCAGCGGCTGGCCAGCGTGGCGGCGAACCCCTGGACCACCGTGATGGGCGTGCGCAGTTCGTGGCTCGTGGTAGCGAGGAACAGGTCCTTGGCTTCCTCGAGCTCCTTCGCGGCGGTGACGTCACGGAAGTCGACCACGCGCTCGCCGCCGTCGCCGAGCGCCGTGCACAGCACGTCGAGCCACCGCCCGCTGGTCAGCTTGTGCGTGCGCCGCTCGCCAGGCTCGGGCAGCGGAAACGGCGGCGGTGCGTCCATCACCTCGCTCGCCGGCATGCCGGTGATCCGGTGCGCGGCCGGGTTCCACTGCTTCACGTTCCCCTGCTCGTCAAGCACCGCGATGCCGTCCGCGCTGCCGTCGATGACCGCGCGCTCGTGTGCCCGCTGCCGCACGACCTCTTCGAACGCCATCGCGTTGGTCAGCGCCACCCCGGCGTGACCGGCGAGCAGCTCGAGCAGTTCGAGTTCGACGTGGCTGAGGGTGCGCCTGCTGTACAGGGCGTAGAGCGCGCCGTACGGCCGCCCGCCCACGTGGGACAGGCTCAGCGCGATGGTGTGCAGCCCCGGCAGCGCCGACCAGATCAGGTCGTCGAAGCCGCCGGACTCGCCGGTCGCCATCATCACGGTCTTGCCCGACTTGAGGAGTTCGCCGACCAGGCTGTTTGACAGCGACGCGACGCGCCCGCGCAGCCTGGCGGGCAGGCCTGCAGTGGATACCAGCCGCAGCCGGTCCTCCTCGATGAGCACGAACCCGCCGGCGTCCGCGCCGGTCAGCTCTCGCAGGCTGGCCGCGATCCTGTCGAGCACCGACTCCAGGTCGCGCTGCGCGTTCATGTCCGCGACCACATCGCCGAGACGGCGCACCACCCGCGCCCGCTCGGCCATGTAGTGCCTGGCCACGTCGTCCTCGCCGGTCTGGTGGCAGATGTTCACCCAGCCGATCACGCCGCCGCTGCTGTCGGTCAGCGCGCTGGTGTCGATGCGCACGTCGAGCACGGAGCTGTCCTTGCGGATCCGCCTGGTGGCGAAGGAGATCTGGCCGCCGCCGCGGACCCGCTCGAGCACTGCGTTGTGCTCGGCGCTGAGCTCTTCCGGAATGATCGGCGGCTTCAGGCCGATGACCTCGGGGGCGCTCCAGCCGAACATCCGTTCCGCCGCGGGGTTCCACAGCAGTACGGTGCGATCGGTCCCGAAGGCCACGATCGCGTCGGCGGCGCTCTCGATCACCGCGCGCGCTGTCGCGTCCACCCGGTCCCGCGGGTCCGCCAGCCCCGCATGTTCTGCCACCACGTCTTCATCGTGCCACCTGGAAGGA
>DASXKI010000155.1:0-1543 GCA_036496945.1 Streptosporangiaceae bacterium
CCCGTGAGCAGCGGGCCCCAGCGCGCCGTGATCTGCTGCCGGGACAGCAGCTGGGTGGGCATGCCGAGGGCGTCGCCGATCGCCAGGCCGTACAACGCGCCCCTGGCGCGGTCCGCTGCGGACACGGAGTTTTCGCCTCCCTGGAAGAAACTCCCCTATGCTGGGGTTTATGCTGCCAGAGCAGGAAGGGAGCCTGACGTGACTGCCACTACTGAGCAACGCCCGCTCGGCTACGAGGCCAACGGGATCAACGTTATCGGCGAGGACGAGCGGAAGGGCTCGCCGCGCGACCTGTTCTGGCCGTGGTTCGCCGCCAATATCTCGGTGCTCGGGCTCGCCTACGGCGCCTACGTGCTGGAGGGCGGGGTCTCGTTCTGGCAGGCGTGCCTGGCCGGGTTCATCGGCATCGTGGTGTCGTTCCTGCTCGTCGGCTTCATCGCGGTGGCGGGCAAGCGCGGGTCCGCCCCGACGCTGGTGCTGTCCCGGGCGGCGTTCGGCGTGCAGGGCAACAAGCTGCCCGCCCTGGTGTCGTGGATCCTCAACGTCGGCTGGGAGATCGTGCTCACCGTGCTGGCCACGCTGGCCACCGCGACGGTGTTCGCGCAGCTGCACTGGAGCTCAGGCACCGGCACCAAGGTGATCGCCTTCCTGATCATCACCGTGCTCATCGTCGGCAGCGCCGCGCTCGGGTTCGACACGATCATGCGGCTGCAGACGGTTATCACCTGGGTGACCGGCGTGCTGACCGTCGTGTACCTCATCCTGGTCGCCGGAAAGATCCACTGGGCCACGGTGTCGGCCATCCCCAGCGGGTCCGCGCAGGCGGTGATCGGCGTGACCGTGCTCGTCGCCACCGGGTTCGGGCTCGGCTGGGTCAACGTGGGCGCCGACTACTCCCGCTACCTGCCGCGCCGGTCGTCCGGTAGAGCTGTGGTCTGGTGGACGACGTTCGGCGCGTCGATCGCGCCGCTGTTCCTGCTGACGTTCGGGCTGCTGCTCGCCGGGTCGTCGAAGAACCTGCTGACCGCGATCAACACCGACCCGATCGGCGCGCTGGCCACGATCCTGCCGACCTGGTACCTCGTCCCGTTCGTGATCGTCGCGGTGCTCGGCCTCGTCGGCGGCGCGGTGCTGGACATCTACTCCTCCGGCCTCACCCTGCTCGCCGCCGGGCTGCGGGTGCCCCGCTGGTCCGCTGCCCTGATCGACGGCGTGCTGATGATCGCCGGCACGATCTACGTGGTGTTCTTCTCGTCTAACTTCATCGGGCCGTTCGAAGGGTTCCTGATCACCCTCGGCGTGCCGATCTCGGCCTGGTGCGGCGTGATGCTCGCCGACATCCTGCTGCGGCGCTCGGCGTACTCGGACGCGGACCTGTTCTCCTCATCGGGCCGGTACGGATCCATCCGCTGGGTGCCCGCCATCCTGCTGGTGGCCGGCACCGTGGTCGGCTGGGGCCTGGTCACCAACAGCTACGCCTCGTGGCTGTCCTGGCAGGGATACCTGCTCGGGCCGTTCGGGCTCGGCGGCAAGACGGGGACCT
>DASXKI010000156.1:0-37293 GCA_036496945.1 Streptosporangiaceae bacterium
ACGGCACCGGTAACGTCGTCGGCGCCGTCATCGGCCAGGCCGGGCCGCCGTGCGCGACCCACGACTGCACGTCGCTGGCGGGAACCGCCGACTATGGCAGGTCCTGGTACGGAGTCAGCGCCCCAATCGCACCCGGCCCGGACAGCAGCGCCGGGGTCAGCCAGCTTCGGTTCGCCAACCTCCGCGACGGCTGGGCCTTCGGCCCGGCGCTGTACGAGACCAGCAAAGGCGGCTGGCCGTGGCTTCCGGAAGACACCTTCGGCCAGCGGGTGCTCGACGTCGAGGCTGCGGCCGGCGGGCAGGCGCTGGCTATCTTCGGCACGTGTACGGGCACCGGCGTCGCGTACGCCGCGAACTGCAGCAGGTTCGCGCTCTACACCTCCGTCGCCGGAAGCCGGAGCTGGACACCGGTGACTGTGCCGGCGGGCTCGCTGTCGGCCGCGCAGGCCGCGTCGGCCGGCCTGGTCGTCACCGGCAGCACCGGCTATGTGCTCACCCCGGCCGGCCAGGTACTCAGCGGGCCGGTCTCCGGCGGCACGTGGCGGCTGGCCGGCCCGGCGCCCTGCACGCCAGGCCCGGCACAGGCCAGCGCGCTGCCATCGCAGGCGCAGCTGGCCGCGAGTCCGTCTCAGCTGCTGCTGGCCTGCGAGTCGGCTGGCAGCGCGCACCCCGTGCTCTACACATCGGCAGACGGTGCAAGCTGGCAGGATGCGGGCGTGGTTGGCGCGACGGGCACACCCACCTCGCTGGCGTCCGCGGCCGCGGGCCAGGCGGTGCTCGCAACGAGCGCCGGGATCTACTACTCCGCCGATGGCGGCAAGACCTGGGGCACGGCCAGATTCGGCGGAACGGTCCCGTCCGGCGGGTTCAGTTACGTGGGCATGACCACCCAGGCTCAGGGCGTCGCGGTGCCAGCCAGGGCACAGCTATTCGAGATCTTCGTCACCCGCGACGGCGGGCGCACCTGGACCCCCTCGCCGATCGCCGGGTAGCGCCCGCCCGACCTAGCTGTCCTTGAAGTCGCCGGCGGTCACCCGAAGCCCGCGTAGCAGGCCGAACATGTCGTCCAGCTGCGCGTCGCTGTAGCCGCCCAGGCCGAACTCGGCTTGCATGAGATCGGCGGTTGCGCGCTGCATGACCGCGCGGCCCTCGGCCGTGATCTCGGCGAGCGTGCCGCGGCCGTCCCTCGGGTTGGGCTTGCGCACCACGAAGTGCTGGCCCTCGAGCCGGTCGATCGTGTTCGTCACGCTGGTGGGATGCACCATCAACCGCTCGCCGATCAGCCGCATTGGCAGCGCCCCGTCCCGGCTGAAGCTGAGCAGGACCAGTGCCTCATAACGAGCGAAAGTCAGGCCGTGCGGCCGCAGCAGCGCGTCGAGCTGACCAAGCAGGATCTGCTGGACGCGCATGATCGTCGTGACCGCCGCCATGGCCTTGGCCTCGCCGAACCGGCTCTCCCAGGTCTGCGCGGCGCGGGCTATCGGATCGAACGGCAGATCGAGCGGTTTGGGCACATCCACACGGTACCGTGGCCCGGCTGGCCCAGCATTTTCTCACCGACTGTGTAACAGCAATCGGGTCAGCCGGCGCGTACGTCGACATGGCGAATTACAGACAGTTACATTGCCAGCGGGGGATCGACTCATAGCTAAATCCGGGGGAACATGTGCCGTTCGGCGACGTCGTCATGGGCCCGGATCCCGTGCTCGCCGCCGGCATCGGCGTGCGGCGCGGCCGGGGCTGGGCGGTGCGCGCGGCTAGCTTCCGCATCGAGCCGCCAGTGTCGGGCCGGTCGGCCCTCGGCATCCTGGTCGATCACCCTGCGCAGTCCGCGGCGATCGTGGACCTGCTGGCAGGCGTCGCCCGGCCGGCCTACGGCGAACTGCGCGTCCTCGGCCACGACCTGGCCACCATCCGCGGCCGGGCCGCCGTCCGGCGCCGCGTCGGCGTCGCCCGCCGCAACGCTCGGCCGCTGCCGGCGATGCGCGTCCGCGGCCTGGTCGAGCACTCTGCCCGGATCGCGCGTCCGAGGCAGGACCGCCATCTGCTCGCCGCGGCGATCCTGGACCGCCTGTCGCTGATGCCGTGGGCCGAGGTGCCGCTGCGCGCCGCGCCCGACTCGATCGCCAGGCGGACCCGGCTGGCCGCTGCAGCCGTGCATCAGCCGGAGCTGCTGCTGCTCGACGGCCTGCTGGACGGGCTCGGAGCACGCGACGTGGCGGTGTTAGCCGATGCGATCCGGGACCTGAGCCGGGACTGCGGCATCCTGCTCGCGGGCTGCGATGGCGGAGCACTGGAGCTGGCCTGCGATGACGTACTGGTCCTCACCGATGGTGTGCTCATCGCCCCGGACGACGTCGCGCAGATGCGCTAGTCGCCGGTTGCTGCCATAAGCTTCCAGCGTGGACTGGAGCACGCTTGCCTGCGGCCATGGCAGCCATATCACCTTCGCGCCCGCCGAGCCGGAGCTCGCGGCGCAGATGGGCGCCCGGCTGCCTGACGGGCAAGCCTGGCAGTGCCTGCGCTGCGGTGCCTACGTGTCCGGCCCGCCCGCGCTGTCGGGTCCCGCCGCGACGGCTCCGGTCGTGCCCCGCGGCAAGGAGATCAGGAGCAGGCTCATCCTGCGCGTGTTCGCGGTCGAGCGCTTCCTGCGCGCCATCATCTTCGGGGCGGTCGGGGTCTTCCTCTGGCAGTTCCGGCACTCGCGGGTGAGCATTGAGCACAAGTTCGACCGTGAGCTGCCCGCGATCCGCGGCCTGTTCCGTCAGCTTGGCTACAACATCGACAACTCCAAGCTGGTCGGATTGCTCCACCACGCACTCACGCTCAGTGCCAAGACCCTGACGGTGCTGGCGATCGGTCTCGCGGTGTACACGATCGTCGAGGTCGTCGAGGCTGTCGGGCTGTGGCTGGCCAAGCGCTGGGGCGAGTACTTCGCAGCGCTCGCAACGTCGCTCGGCCTGCCGCTCGAGATCTATGACCTCACCAAAAAGATCACGGCGACCGCGCTCGTGCTGCTCGCGATCAACCTGGCCCTGGTGCTGTACCTGGTCATCACCAAGCGGCTCTTCGGCGTCCGCGGCGGCAAGGAGGCCTACGACGCCCGGCTGTGGAGCGAGTCGGTGCTGGAGGCCGCCGAGACGGCCGCCGCGCAGCGGGCCCGGCCCGAGCCCGTATACGCAGCCGAGGCGACCACGGCTGCGGTGCCAGCCACATCGGCGCCAGCCGCATCGGCGCCAGCCGAATCCAGAGCTGCAGTCGGCCAGGCCGCACCCGCCGAGCCCGGATCGACGACCCCGAGCGGCCCCCCGCTCTAGCCGCAGATGAGCTCGTCGGCTGCGGAGTACGGGTCGAGGTCGCCCGCCACGACCCGGCCGGCTAGCTCCTCGAGCCGCGACTCACCGGGCAGGCCGCCCACGCGCTGGCGCAGCTCACCGAGTGCGATCGCCGAGATCTCGGCTCGCACCCGGCCCAGACGGCGCTCGTCCCGCTGCCCGGTGGCGGCGAGCCAGTCCCGGTGGTTGTCGATAGCTGCGGCGAGATCGGCGATGCCCTCGCCGGTGGCGGCTGCGGTGCTGACGATCGGCGGCTTCCAGTCGCTCGCGTCGTAGCTGGCCATGGCCAGCATCGTCCGCAGATCCCTGACCACTTCCTGCGCGCCCGGCCGGTCGCTCTTGTTGACCGCGAAGACGTCGGCGATCTCCAGGATGCCCGCCTTCGCCGCCTGGATGGAGTCCCCGAGCCCCGGCGCCACGATGACCAGCGCGGTGTCCGCGAGCGAGGCGATCTCGACCTCGGCCTGACCGACGCCGACGGTCTCGATCAGCACGACGTCGAATCCGGCCGCCGCCAGGATCCGCACCGCCTGCGGGGTAGCCCAGGACAGCCCGCCCAGATGCCCGCGGCTGGCCATGGACCGAATGAAGACCTGATCGTCGGTGGCATGGTCCTGCATCCGTACTCGGTCACCCAGCAGCGCCCCGCCACTGAACGGTGACGACGGATCCACCGCGAGCACGCCGACGCGCAAGCCCGTGTCCCGGTAGGCGCGCACAAGCGCGCCGGTCATCGTCGACTTGCCCACGCCCGGCGATCCAGTCAGCCCGACGACATGTGCGTGCCCTGTCAGCGGCGCGATGACCTTCATCACGCTTCGGAGCTCGGCGGATTCGTCTTCCACCAGAGAGACAAGCCGGGCCAGGGAACGGGGATCGCCCGACCTGGCGGCCGTCATCAAGGCCTCCGGGTCGGCAGCAATTCGGGGCCGTCCGGCCAGCCTGGTCACGGCCTGCCCGAGCCCGGTCACAGAGTCAGCCCTTGTCGGCGGCTGGCACCCGCAGCAGCAAGGCGTCGCCCTGCCCGCCGCCTCCGCACAGCGCCGCCGCCCCGAGACCGCCGCCGCGCTGCCGCAGCCCGTAGATGAGGTGCAGCGCGATCCGCGCGCCGGAGGCACCAAGCGGGTGGCCGAGAGCGATGGCACCGCCGTCTACGTTGACCTTGTCCGGGTCGACGCCCAGGTCACGCATGGACTGGATCGCCACTGCCGCGAACGCCTCGTTGATCTCGATCAGGTCCAGGTCGGCGACAGTGAGCCCGGCCTTGTCCAGGGCGCGCTGGATGGCACGCGATGGCTGCGAGTGCAGCGAGTTGTCCGGGCCCGCGACGACGCCATGCGCGCCCACCTCCGCCAGGACCTGGGCTCCGGCCGCGGCCGCGGCATCGGCTGACATGAGCACGACTGCACAAGCGCCGTCGCTGATCTGCGAGGCCGATCCGGCGGTGATGGTCCCGTCGGCGGCGAAGGCGGGCTTGAGCCCAGCGAGGGATTCGGCCGTGGTGTCCGCGCGAACGCCCTCATCGGTGTCGACGATCACCGGCTCGCCGCGCCGCTGCGGGATCTGCACCGGGGTGATCTCCTGTGCCATCAGGCCGTCCTTGATGGCCTGGGCTGCCAGCTGGTGCGAACGGGCAGCGAACGCGTCCTGCTCCAGCCGGGTGATGCCGAGCTTGCCGTTGTGCCGCTCGGTCGATTCCCCCATCGACACCTGGTCGAACGCGTCGGTGAGGCCGTCGAGCGCCATCGAGTCGACCAGTTCGGTCGCGCCAAACTTGAAGCCGCGGCGCGACCCTGGCAGCAGGTGCGGCGCCGTCGACATCGACTCCATCCCGCCGGCCACAATGACGTCGAACTCGCCGGCCCGGATCAGCTGCGCGGCGAGCGCGATGGCATCCAGGCCCGACAGGCAGACCTTGTTGATGGACAGGGCTGGGACCGTCATCGGGATGCCCGCGGCCACGGCTGCCTGCCGCGCCGGGATCTGCCCCTCGCCCGCCTGGAGCACCTGGCCCATGATCACGTACTCGACGCGGTCGCCGGGCACGCCCGCGCGCTCCAGCGCCGCCTTGATAGCCAGCCCGCCAAGCTGAGCGCCGCTGAATCCGCTCAGTGAGCCGAGCAGACGGCCGATCGGTGTCCGGGCTCCGCCAACGATTACTGCCTCACGCATAGCTGAAACGATACCTTTCATCGACCCAGCACCCGGAGGTGCAGAAGCCGTGCTCACCCGAATCGATCATGTCGGCATCGCCTGCCATGACCTGACGGCCACGATCGCCTTCTACGAGTCGGCCTTCGGCCTGACAGTCGCCAGCATGGAGGTCAACGAGGCGCAGGGGGTCAGGGAGGCGATGCTGCACGTCACCGACGGTCCGGCCGGAAGCTCGTATATCCAGCTCCTCGAGCCGCTCGGCCCGGACACTCCCGTCGGCAAGTTCCTGGCGCGCCGCGGCGAAGGCGTGCATCACGTCGGCTATGGCGTGGCGAACATCACAGCGGCCCTCGCGGCAATCGGCGCATCGGGCGTGCGGCTCATCGACGAGCGGCCCCGGCACGGCTCGATGGGCGCCGCGATCGCCTTCCTGCATCCGGCCGACGTGGGCGGCGTCCTGACCGAACTCGTCCAGGCGCCCGGCGCAGGCCACGCTGGCTGAACCCCTTGGCCGCCGCCTGAACCAGGTCATTAGGGGTGATACGTTGTCGCTCATTGTGACGATGGGTCGCACCTATGTCACATATCAAGAAAAACGGTATCTCTAGCACTACCAGCCGCGAACACGCCGCCAATGGCCGACTCGGGTAGTACGCTGCCACCACCGGACGAACACTGCTGTATGCCGGCCGGGCAAGGCGGCCGCGAGCAGCGCCCGATCAGCCCGGCAATCGGACCCGACAGGCGCTCGCTTCGGTGCGCGCGAACTTCCCGTCTACACAGGATTAGGCGACATGCAGCCCGACATCGATGCTCAGCTCAGCAACTTCTTTGTCGAGAACTCCATCCCCGAGTTCTCGAGGGTCATGCGCGGATATGACCCCACTCAGGTCAACACGGCCCTGGAGCGCCTGGACGCGGAGGTGCGCAAGCACCAGGAAAACGCCCAGGCCTTGCAGCGCGAGCTAGCCGACGCACACCGGCAGCTTCAGGAGCAGGAACGGCCGACGTACTCGGGCCTCGGCTCGAGGATCGAGCAGCTGCTCCGGCTCGCTGAGGAGCAGGCCACCGAGATCGTTCAGGAGGCCAGGTCCGCCGCGAACGAGATGAACGCGGCAGCCAAGGTCGAGGCCGCCGAGGCGCGGGCGTCTGCCGAGAACGAGGCTGCCGAGCTTCGCGCCGTCGCTAAGCGCGAGACAGACGACCAGCGGTCGTCCGCCGAGCGCGAAGCCGAGTCCATCAGGACCAAGGCCGGCCGGGAAGCCGACGAGCTCCAGTCGACCTCCCAGCGCGAGGCCGCCAAGATCCGGGCCACCGCGGACCACGAGGTCGCCGAGAAGCGCGCGGGGAACGAGCGTGAGGTCGCCAAGATGCGGACCACCGCCGAGCGCGAGGTCGCGCAGATGCGCGCGTCGTCCAAGCGTGACCGCGACGAGATCCTCACCACGTCCAAGCGGCAGGCAGACGAGATGCGCAGCCAGGCGCAGCGGGCCTTCGAGGACAGCGAGGCGGCGCGAGCCCAGGCCGAAGCCGAGTTCGAGATGCAGCTCGCGGCACGCCGCGAGGAGGCCGAGCGGCAGGAGACCGAGCGGCTCGCCAAGGCACAGGAGGCCACTCAGAAGATGGTCTCCGAGGCCGAGCAGCGGGCGGCTGTCGCCGAGGAGCGGGCCAGCAAGGCCAGCATCCAGGCCGAGCAGACCAGGCGCGAGGCTGACCAGCACTCTCAGCAGCTCGTCAGCAACGCCAAGAAGAACGCTGACGGCATCGTGGCCCAGGCCAAGGCACAGGCCGATCAGCTGCTTGCCGACACCAAGGCCGAGGCCGAGCGGGTGCGTACCAACGCCCAGCGCCAGGTCGACGAGCTGAACAAGCAGAAGGAGAGCGTCGGCGCTCACCTCACGCAGATCAGCCAGCTCCTCGGTGGCACGATGCCGGGCCTCGCGGACGTGCTGAAGTCGAGCGCGCCGCAGCAGCCCGCCGTCGCGCCCCCGGCTGCCAAGGCCGTCACCGCCGGACCTGCCGCCGACGCGGCGCCGGCCCCGGTGCCAGCTGCGGCCTCGGCGCGGCACTCGGCGGCCCCCGCTGCCGATGGCGCAGCCAAGGCCTCGCCCAACGGCAAGCCGGGCGAGGGCGAAGACGAGTGGTGGACCGAGTAGCTCGGCCCAAGTAGCCGGCCTGGTACGACGAACTGAGGGCCCTTCCGCGATTGCGGGAGGGCCCTCAGTGCTGGATCCACGGCGTGCGCGCGGGCCGGCCAGTGCTCGCAACTCAGTGCTGGCAACTCAGTGCTCGCAACTCAGTGCTCGCAACTAGGCGCTGACTGTCTGGCCCCCGTCGACAATCAGGGTCTGCCCGGTCATGAAGGACGATGCGTCACTAGCCAGGAACACCGCCGGGCCCGCCATCTCCTCCGGGCTCGCCCAGCGCTTCATCGCCGAGGTCGCCACCGTGGCCGGCCCGGTGATCGAGTCTTCCCACAGCGTGCGGTTCAGCTCGGTGGCGGTCCAGCCCGGGCACAGCGCGTTCACGCGGACGCCGGCGGTGCCCCATTCGACGGCCAGCGACTTGGTCAGCGAGATCAGCCCGGCCTTGGCGGCGCCGTACGGCGTGATCAGCGGCGAGGATGCGATGCCGGCGACCGAGGCCACGTTGATCACCGAGCCGGCCCCGCGATCGAGCAGATGACCGGCCAACGCGTGGCAGACGTACACCGCCGAACTCAGGTTGAGCTGGATGAGCTTGTCCCAGCCAGACAGCCGCAGGTCACGAAACGGGACCATGAAGTTAGACCCGCCAGCGTTGTTCACGACGATATCGACGGCGCCGAGCTGGTCGATCGCCGTGGCGGCCGCGGCGGCGACGGCGTCGTAGTTCGTGACGTCTGTCGGGATGACGATGGCCTTGCGGCCCACCGCCTCGACGGCCTCGGCAGTTTCGGCTAGCCCGTCCGCGCTGCGCGCGACAAGCGCGACGTCAGCGCCCGCGCCGGCCAGCGCGACCGCGATGACGCGGCCGATGCCACGCGACGCTCCGGTCACGAACGCGGTCTTGTCAGTCAGGTCAAACAAGCTCACAGTCAGTCCTCCCAGTCAGTGGGCAGCGGCCACGCCGCCGGGTTGACTCGGCGGACGATCTCGTCGAGCACGACCCGGACATAGCGCTCCCCGACCCACAGATGCCTCGCGCCCGGCACTCCGATCACCTCAGCCTGCGGTACCCGGCCGAACCGCTCGCGCGCCTGCGGCGGCTGGAGGTAATCATCGTGCTCAGGCACCAGTGCGAGCAATGGCTTGCCCGACCGGGCCCACGCGTCGAGGTCAGCGTCCCCGGCGCGGCGCAGCGGCGGCGACAGCAAGACGGCGCCCTCGACATCGGGATCATTGCCCCAGCGCAACGCGATCTCAGTGCCGAAGGACCAGCCGACGAGCCAGAGGCGGGGCAGGTCCAGGTCGGCGCAATAGCCGATGGCGGCCGCCACATCGTGCCGCTCGTCCTCACCCCCGCCGAACTCACCTTCGCTGCGACCGCGCTCAGACGCGGTGCCGCGTGTGTTGAAGCGCAGCACCGCGAGGTCAGCCAGGGCGGGCAGCCGGTAGGACATCTTGCGGAAGACGTGGCTGTCCATCATGCCGCCCTGCGTCGGCAGCGGATGCAGGCAGATGAGCGTCGCGACCGGCGAGCGACTAGCCGGCTGCGCTAGCTCGCCCACCAGCTTCAGTCCGTCCGAGGTGTCCAGCGTGATGTGCTCGCGGCGGGCTGGCAGGACAGTTCTCGCGGTGATCTCGGTCATCGGCTCCTCATCGGTGTGTCTGCAGGCCGGGGCCAGGGCGGCGTGGCCGTCGCTGCCAGCAGGCGTTGTGCCAGTGGCGCCGCTCATCCGCGCCGGGGCCGTCGGCGGGCCAGACCACGAGGTGCGCAGTGCCGGGCACGAGCTCCTGGTCGCAGCCCGGACAGCGGTAGGTCTTCGTCGCGGCGACGCCTGGTACCTGGCGCACGATCCAGTCGCCGTCGGGCCACTGCTGCGTCTGCGGCGGACCCAGCCGGCCCCCGTCCTCGCCTGGCTCCTTGGCCGCCGGCCCGGGACGGCGCGCTCGCCGCGGCTTGCTTGGCGCATCCGACGGCAGCCGCCGCGCCTTCCGTGGGCTCACCAGCACCGCCTGTGGCGCCTCAGCTCCCAGTTACCGCGAGCCAGCGCCAGTGCCAGCACCCGCGCGGCTGCGCCCGATGCTGCGAAATTCGATCCCGGCGGCGGCATGCTCGGCCAGCAGCGGCGGCGGAGCGAACGACGGATAGCCGTAAGCGGTGTGCATGGCGCGCAAGCCGGCCAGCACGACCGCCGGGCCCGCGGCATCCAGCAGATGCAGCGGTCCCCGCGGATACCCGCAGCCGAGCACCATCGCGTTGTCGATGTCGATGGCAGTGGCGTAGCCGTCTTGAACCATCCGGACCGCGTCGGCCAGGTGCGGGTACAGCAGCGCCCCGACCAGGAAGCCGGGCCGGTCGGGCGCGTGCACGACGGCGAGCCCGAGCCTGGCGGCGAGTGCGGCGCCGGCCGCCACTGCCTTGTCCGAGCTCAGGCTTGTCTCGATCAGCTCGGCCAGGCTGCCCGGGTCGAGGCCACTGGGCAGGTTCAGGCCGACGGACTCCGCGGGGCGTCCGGCAGCGAGCGCCGCGGGCAGGACCGGCTGCCCCTCCGTCGCGGCGATAACGACCACGTCGCTGGGATGGGCCGCGTTCCTGGTGACGTTGATGCCGGCGCTCGCGAGCGCCGTCGCGAGATCGATCTCCGTGTCATCGCCGGACCCGATCAGCGTGACAGTGTCAGGAGCACTCGAGCCGACCCCGTTCCCGCCTGAATCACCTGGTGCTGAATCGCCCGAGCCGGTGGCGTAGTCGTAGATGCCACGGCCGGCCTTGCGGCCCGTCCGGCCGGCGTCGGTCAGGCGACGCAGCATGGCTGCCGGAGCGTACCTCTGCAGGCCGAATTCCGCGTACAGCGTTTCCAGGATCGACAGCGAGGTATCGAGGCCGATGAGGTCGAGCAGCGCGAGCGGGCCCATCGGCAGGCCCAGGCCTGCGCTCGCGGCCAGGTCGATGTCTTCGCGGCTGGCATATCCAGTCTCCAGCAGGCCGACCGCGTGGTTGAGGTACGGCAGGAGCAGCGCATTCGCGACAAAGCCGGCCCGGTCGCCGACCTGCACGGGCGTCTTGCCGAGCCGCCGGGCGAGATCGGCGATGGTGTCGGCCACGCTGTCGTCGGTGAGCACGGTGGAGACGACCTCCACGAGCTTCATTACCGGCGCCGGATTGAAGAAGTGCATCCCGACTACCCGGCCCGGGTGCTTGGTTGCGGCGGCGATCGCGGTGACCGACAGCGAGGACGTGTTCGTCGCGAGGATGGCTGCCGGGCTCGTGACCCGGTCCAGTTCGGCGAAGATCTGCCGCTTGATCTCCATCCGCTCCGGCACCACCTCGACGGCCAGGTCCACAGCCGCCGCTTCGGCGAACCCGGCCGCAGGGCGGATCCGGGCGCGAATGTCCGCCTGTTCGCTGGCGGCTAGTTTGCCCCGGCTTACGGCCTTCGACAGGCTGGCGTCCAGGATGCCCAGGCCGTGGCTCAGCGCTTGCGGATCGACGTCGATCGCGACGACTCCGATCCCTGCCCGCGCGAATACTTCAGCTATCCCCGCGCCCATCGTGCCGAGGCCGATGACCGCCACCTCGCGAATGTCCATGGTCGCGACATTACAGTCGCGCCTGCCACGGCCGGCTAGCGCCCGGCAGCGATGCCCCGCCGCTGATCCAGAGTGTTAATCCGAAATGATGCCGAGGGGCACGCGCTGCGCGATCATGATGGCAGCAAATTCTGCATGCTGATCCCCGCCCGAGCCCTGTGGAGTGAATTGTCATGCCACGTCCGGACCGCAGCAGCGCCCTCGACCATGTCGTCGTCGTCATGTTCGAGAACCGCTCGTTCGACAACCTGCTCGGGCGCCTGTACCAGCCAGGCGAGGTCGCCTCGTTCGAGGGCGTCGCAGGGAAGGATCTCGCTAACCCGGTCCCCGCCGAGGCTGCGGACCGGTCCGGCGGCGAGTCGGTGCGGTACGGCGTCGCCGCGACCATGAACATGCCGAGCCCAGACCCCGGCGAGGAATACCAGCACGTCAACACCCAGCTGTTCGGCATCGTCAACCCTGCGGCCAACCGCGGCGTGCTGGCCGGCAAGATGCTCACTCCCTTCAACGCGCCGGCGGACGCGCGCCAGCGGCCATCCATGGATGGCTTCGTCGCCGACTACATCAGCGCGTTCACGGCCGAGATGGGCAGGCAGCCTCGCTACGACGAGTACGCCCAGATCATGACCGGGTACGCGCCCGAGCAGATGCCTGTCACCTCGGCGCTGGCGCGCGGGTTCGCCACCTTCGACCACTGGTTCTGCGACGTTCCGTCCCAGACGTTTGCCAACCGCTCCTTCTTCCACGCGGCGAGTTCGTCCGGGTACGTCGTCAACCTGTCCCCTGCCGACTCCTTCCCGCTGCACAACACGGCCGAGACGATCTTCGAGCGGCTCGACCAGCAAGGGCTGACCTGGCGCGTCTACTGCGACCCGCCGAGTCACATCTCGCTGACGGGCATCATTCACGCGCCGCGCCTGTGGCCGCACTTTGCTACCAAGTTCGTTACCACCGACCAGTTCCTGCAGGACGCGGCCGAGGGCAACCTGCCGGCCTACTCCTTCATCGAGCCCAACCTGCTCTACGGCCACAACGACATGCATCCCGCGTTCGACGCGCTGTTCCCGGGCACGCAGATCGACCCGCCGTCGTCGCTGCTCGGTGGCGAGGCGCTGCTAGCGAAGATCTACAACGCGGTCCGCTCGGCGTCGTCGGCGCGTGGCTCCAACGCCCTCAACACGCTGCTCGTTGTCACCTTCGACGAGCACGGAGGTACCTACGACCACGTCCCGCCGCCGGTGGCGCCCCCGCCGTACCCGGCCGCGGCGCCGGGGCAGCTGAACTTCGGCTTCGACAGGTCAGGCGTGCGGGTGCCGGCCATCGCGATCTCCGCCTGGATCCCCGGCCGGACGGTCGTGACCAGCCAGTACCGCAACACGTCGGTCATCGCCACGCTGCGCCGGCGTTGGCACCTCGGTGCGCCGCTCACCGGGCGCGATGCCATCGCGGCGGACATCGCGCCAGTCCTGTCGCTCGACACCCCGCGCGATCCGGCCGACTGGCCGGACGTCGCACCGCGGCCAGTGCCGCCCTACACCGGCACGATCCCCGCGCCCGAGGCCGCGCTCGTCGGCCTGGGCAGAGCGGCACTGCACGCCTGCGTCGCGCTGGCCAAACGCGGCATGGGCAGCCCGGCGCTGACCAAGGACGAGACCATTTCCCGTGCGGACGGCATCGCGCTCATCACGGACCTGGCCGGCGACGCCTTCGCTCGCCTGCGCGACAGCTAGCCGGCCGTCTAGTAACGGCTCCGTCCAGCTACAGTGGGGAACCGTGCGTCTTGTCATTGCCCGGTGCAGCGTGGACTACGCGGGACGGCTGTCGGCGCACCTGCCGCTGGCCACGCGCCTGCTCATCGTCAAGGCCGACTCCTCCGTGCTTGTCCACTCCGACGGCGGCTCCTATAAGCCGCTCAACTGGATGTCGCCGCCGTGCCGGCTGACGACGGAGCCTGACCGGTGGGTCGTCACCGGCAAGTCGGGCGAGACGCTCACCATCAAGCTCGCGGAGATCATCAGCGACTATTCCTACGACCTGGGCATCGATCCCGGCCTGGTGAAGGACGGCGTGGAGGCCCATCTGCAGGAGCTGCTGGCCGCGCGGCTTGACGTCCTCGGCGACGGCTGGCGGCTCGTGCGGCGCGAGTTTCCGACGGCTATCGGCCCGGTCGACATCATGTGCCGGGACGGGGCTGGCACCAGTGTGGCGATCGAGGTCAAGCGCCGCGGCGAGATCGACGGCGTGGAGCAGCTGACGCGTTATCTTGACCTGCTCAACCGGGATCCCCTGATTGCGCCGGTCCAGGGCGTCTTCGCCGCGCAGGAGATCAAGCCGCAGGCGCGGGTCCTCGCCGAGGACCGCGGCATCCGCTGCGTCACGCTGGATTACGACACGATGCGCGGCATCGACGACGGCGCGCTCCGGCTGTTCTGAGCGACGCTGCTCAGGGCATCGGCGGGCACTCCGCCACGCACTGCGAGTGAAGGGGCATAACCGGCTCATGGGTCACACAGCTTCGCACGACCTGGCCTCCGGCGGCCTGACCGCCACCGAGCACCGCCTGGCCAACGGCCTGCGCCTGATCCTTTCCGAGGACCACCTGACTCCGGTCGCGGCGGTCTGCCTGTGGTACGACGTCGGCTCGCGCAACGAGCTCGACGGCCGGACAGGCCTGGCGCACCTGTTCGAGCACCTCATGTTCCAGGGCTCGGCGCAGGTCAGCGGCAACGGCCACTTCGAGCTTGTGCAGGGCGCGGGCGGCTCCCTCAACGGCACGACGAGCTTCGAGCGGACCAACTACTTCGAGACGATGCCCGCGCACCAGCTGGAGCTCGCGCTCTGGCTGGAAGCCGACCGCATGGGCTCGCTCCTCGCAGCGCTCGACGAGGAGTCCATGGAGAACCAGCGTGACGTGGTCAAGAACGAGCGCCGCCAGCGGTACGACAACGTGCCCTACGGCACTGCGTTCGAGCGGCTGATCGCGCTGGCCTATCCGGCCGGCCACCCGTATCACCACACGCCGATAGGCTCCATGGCCGATCTGGACGCGGCGACGCTAGATGACGCCCGCGCGTTCTTTCGCGCGAACTACGCCCCGAACAACGCCGTCCTGGCGATCGTCGGCGACATCGACACCGAGCAGACGCTGGCGTGGGTGGAGAAGTACTTCGGGTCCATCCCGTCTGGCACCGGCAAGCTGCCGCCACGCGATGGCACCCTGCCCGACACTATGGGCACCGAGCTTCGCGAGGAGATCCGCGAGGAAGTCCCGGCGCGTGCCCTCATGGCCGCCTACCGACTGCCGCCCGACGGCACGCGTGAGTGCGACGCGGCCGACCTGGCGCTGACCGTGCTCGGCTCGGGCATGTCATCCCGGCTCTACAACCGGCTGGTGCGGCGCGACCGCACGGCCATCACGGCCGGGTTCGGGCTGATGCGGCTCGCCGGCGCCCCGTCGGTGGGCTGGCTGGACGTGAAGGCAGCCAGCGGCGCCGAGTTCGCGGAGATCGAGGCCGCGGTCGACGAGGAGCTGGCGCGGCTCGGGGCGGAGGGGCCGTCCGCTGAGGAGATGGAGCGCGCCCAGGCCCGGCTGGAACGCGAATGGCTGGACCGACTCGGCACGGTTGCCAGCCGGGCAGACGAGTTGTGCCGGTACGCGGTCTTGTTTGGCGACCCGCAGCTCGCCTTCACCGCCATCAGCCGCATCCTGGACGTCACCCCTGCGGAGGTCCAGGCCATCGCCGCGGCACGGCTGCGCCCCGACAATCGCGCGGTGCTGGAGTACGAGCCCCTGCCACCGCAGGACGCGCCCGCGCCGCGGGACGCGCCCGCGCCGCAGGACGCGCCGGCGCCAGTGGCCGACGAGCAGGACCCGACCAGTGAGCAGGAAGAGGCTGGGCAGTGACCAACCCACTCGTGACCATGGACTTGCACCCGCTGCCCGCCGCCGGTCAGGCCAAGCCCTGGGCCTTCCCTGTGCCCGAGCGTGGCGCCCTCGCCAACGGGCTGACCGTGCTGCGGTGTGACAGACCAGGCCAGCAGGTCGTGGCCGTGGAGATCTGCCTGGATGCGCCGCTTGACGCCGAGGCTGACGGGCTCGACGGGATCGCCACCATCATGGTGAACGCGCTGTCGGAAGGCTGCGGCCCGTACACAGCCGAGGAGTTCGCAGCCGAGCTGGAGCGCTGCGGCGCCACCCTCGGCTCGCACGTCGACTACACCGGCGCGCGCATCTCGCTGGAGGTGCCCGTTTCCCGCCTGGCCAGGGCGGTCGGCCTGCTCGCGGAGGCGCTGAGCACGCCCACGTTCGCGGTCAGCGAGGTCGAGCGGCTGGTTCGCAACCGTCTCGACGAGATCCCGCACGAGCTGGCCAACCCGGCCCGGCGCGCGGCCAAGCAGCTGTCGGCGGAATTGTTCCCGGCGTCGTCGCGGATATCTAGGCCGCGCCAGGGCACCGAGGAGACAGTGGCTCGGATCGACGCAGCGGGCGTGCGCGCCTTCTACGAGGCTCAGGTGCGGCCAGCCACGGCCACCGCGATCGTGGTGGGCGACCTGGCGGGCATCGATCTGGACGCGGTCCTCGCCGACACGCTGGGCAGGTGGACGGGCGATAGCGCAGGCCCGGTGCGCCTGCCGCCAGTAACTGCGGACGAAACCGGCCGGGTCGTGATCGTGGACCGCCCCGGCGCCGTCCAGACCCAGCTGCTCGTCGGGCGGACCGGACCAGACCGGCACGACCAGATCTGGGCGGCGCTGGTGGTCGGCACCTACTGCCTGGGCGGCACGCTCACGTCACGGCTGGACCGGGTCCTGCGTGAGGAAAAGGGCTACACCTACGGGGTGCGGGCCTTCGCGCAGGTGCTGCGGTCCCCGGCGCCAGACGCTTCGGAGGGCGCCACGGGCGCGTCGTTGCTGGCCATGAGCGGCGCGGTGGATACCGCGTCCACGGGCCCCGCCCTGGCGGACCTGCGGACGGTGCTGCGCACGCTCGCCGCCGACGGGCTGACCGATGCCGAGCGCGACCTGGCGGTGCAGAACCTGGTGCTCGTCGCCCCGCTTCGATATGAGACGGCCGGGGCCGTCGCTGACACGCTGGCGGATCAGGTGGAGCAGCACCTGCCCGATGACTACCAGGCTCAGCTGTATCAGCGGCTGGCCGCGACGAGCACTGTCGAGGCGACAGCGGCGGTTGTGGCGTCGTTCCCGGAGAGCCGGCTCGTCACGGTCCTGGTTGGAGATGCAGCCCAGATCAGAGAGCCTGTCGAAGCCCTCGGAATCGGCGAGGTCACGGTCGTGGCCAGCTGACCGACATGACGACGACTCCTCGATTTGACGCGATCCGCACCGACCGGCTGCTGATGCGGCGCTGGCAGGAATCCGACCGCGAGCCGTTTGCCGCGCTGAACCGCGATCCGCAGACGCTGGTGTACTTCCCTGCCACGCTGGACCGGGCTGCCAGCGACGCCTTCGTCGACCGCATCGAGGCGCGGTTCGACGAGCTGGGCTACGGTCTGTGGGCGCTCGAGCTCAGGGCCACCGGCGAGTTCATCGGCTACACGGGGCTCAATGCGATGCCCGACGGCGTGCCAGGCGCTGGCGGCATGGAGATCGGCTGGCGACTAGCGAAGCACGCCTGGCATCACGGTTACGCGACCGAGGCAGCCAGGGCAGCCCTCGAGATAGCGTTCGGCAGTGCCGGGCTCGCGGAGATCTGGTCCATGACGGCGGTACTCAACGAGCCGTCGCAGGCGGTCATGGAAAGGATCGGGATGACGGAGGTAGCGCGGTTCGATCATCCGAGGATCTCAGCCGGCCATCCCCTCCAGCCGCACGTGCTTTACCACCTTGACTCCCCGCTGGCCACCGCAGGCTCATCCGGCGGCACGGCAGGCTAGCCAGGAAGCAAGTGCGCGTTGACCGCCCTGGCGGCACTGGCGAGCTCGGGCACCACCGCGACCGCTACTCCGGCCTCGCGCAGGCGGACGGCGCCGCCGCCAGGCACGAAGATCGGCGGCTCACGCCACGCGATGACCACCCGCCCGATCCCGCTGGCGATGATCAGGTCGGCGCACGGCGTCGGCCTTGAGGCTCTGGCTGCGCAAGGCTCCAGCGAGCTGTACAGCGTCGCGCCCCGTAGTTCCGTATGCACCAGGCCCGGCGGGCCTCCCGGCCCGGGCAGGCCGATCTTGGCCAGTGCTACTTGCTCCGCGTGATCGGCGGGATCGAGCTCGCGGGAGTACCCGTCCGTCAGCACGCGGCCGTCGGCGGCGACCAGCACGGCCCCGACCGAGAACGCGGTCGACGACGGCGGGCAGCGCCTGGACAGCTCGATGGCGGCAGTCAGCCAGTACCGGTCGGCGTCCGAGCTGCCAGACTGAGCCACCTGGCACAACCTACCTGACGTGATCTTGGCGGGCCAGCCAGTGATTTACTGAAATGAGCCAGCAGGCGCACAGTCGCGCTCCCGCGTACAATCGCAGCAATTCGCGCAGAACGGCGGTGCAAGGCTCATGACAGCCACGCTCGGGAGTTACGGGCTCGTCCGGTCGACCGAGACCTTCGACAGTCTGAATCCGGCCACCGGCGAGGTCATCGGTACCTATCCGGTCTTCGGCGAGCAGGACGTGGCGGACACCGTCGAGCGCGCCAGGGCGGCCGCGCAGTGGTGGGCTGACCTCGGCTGGAAAGGCCGCAGGCAGCGGCTGATGGCGTGGAAATCGCACCTGACCCGCTACATCGGCCGGCTGGCCGAACTCGTGCATATCGAGACCGGCAAGCCGCTGGCCGACGCGCAGCTGGAGATCCTGCTGGCGATCGTCCACATCGACTGGGCCGCCCGGAATGCGCGCAAGGTCCTGCGCCCGCGCCGGGTCCGCAGCGGGCTGGTCGCCATCAACCAGTCAGCGACTCTGGAGTACCAGCCACTCGGTGTCATCGGCGTGATCGGGCCGTGGAATTACCCGGTCTTCACCCCGATGGGGTCGATTGCGTATGCGCTTGCGGCTGGGAACGCGGTTGTCTTCAAGCCTAGTGAGCTGACCCCCGCAGTGGGCGCCTGGCTGGTCAGCTCGTTTGCCGAGGTCGTGCCTGAGCAGCCAGTGCTCCAGCTAATCACGGGGATGGGCCAGACTGGCGGCCACCTGGCCCGCAGCGGCGTCAACAAGATCGCCTTCACCGGCTCAGCCGCGACGGCCAGGAAGGTGATGACGGCGTGCGCGGAGAACCTCACTCCCCTGGTGGCCGAGTGCGGCGGGAAGGATGCCTTCATCGTCGCCGCCGACGCCGACCTGGACGCCGCCGCTGACGCCTGCGCCTGGGGAGCCATGTCGAACGCCGGCCAGACGTGCGTTGGCGTGGAACGGGTCTACGTCGTCCAGGACGTGTACCACACGTTCCTGGAGAAGCTGACGGACCGGGTGACCAAGGTCCGGCCGGGTGATGACCGCGAGGCCGACTACGGGCCGATGACGCTGCCCGGCCAGGCTGAGATCATCGAGAAGCACATCGCGGACGCGCTGGCCCGCGGCGGCCGCCCACTGGTCGGCGGCATCGCGAGCATCCGGCGGCCGTTCGTGGGCCCGGTGATCCTGGCTGACGTGCCGGAGGAGAGCAAGGCGGTCACCGACGAGACCTTCGGCCCGACCCTCACTGTGGCCAAGGTCGCGAGCCTGGCCGAGGGCGTCGAGCGCGCCAACGCCAGCCGGTACGGCCTCGGCGGCACCGTGTTCGCCGGGAACAAGAAGGCGGCCATGGCCGCGGCCCGGGCGCTGACCAGCGGCATGACCTCGATCAACTCGGTCATCTCGTTCGCCAGCGTGCCGTCCCTGCCGTTTGGCGGCTCGGGTGACTCCGGATTCGGCCGGATCCATGGCGCCGACGGGCTACGCGAATTCGCCCGGCCCAAGTCGATCGCCAGGCAGTGGATCAAGCCACTGGTCAACCTCACGTCGTTCGGCCGTACCGACCAGGACATGAAAAAGATCCTCAACGCCGTCACGATGCTGCACGGCCGCCGCTACAAGTAACCGCCGAGGTGCGGCGGGCGCACTAAACCGGACATCTCGCCCCGACCGAACGGCAGCGGCTCAACGCTTGTACGTCGGGTACGAAATTTTCGTACCGGAGGTACACGCGTTCCCGACGGCGGCGCGTTCCTCGCTCCGCAATAAGCACTAATCGGATTTATCCGCCTGCCCGCATGGGTCCGGCGCCTGCATGCGGTCCGCGCTGACGCCAAAGTCGGCCCAGCATGCGGTCCGCGCTGGCGCAGAGGCCGGGCTAGCGCGCCGGGTCGGTGATCAGGAGGTGGGAATCGGCCGGGTCCTGTGCCGCGAGCGGCGCGCGGCCCTGGATCAGGTCGGCTGCCCGTTCGGCGATCGCGATCGTCGGCGCGTTGGTGTTACCGCGCGGCACGGTCGGCATGACCGACGCGTCGACGACCCGCAGGCGCTCGACGCCGCGCACCCGAAGCTCGGTATCGACGACGCTGGCCAGCTTGCTGGCGGCGACCCGTGAGTCGCCGCCCATCGCGCACGTCCCGACCGGGTGGTAGATCGTGGTCAGATTGCCGCGGACCCACTCGCGCAGGTCAGCATCGCTGCGCACGGCCGGACCCGGCGCGAGCTCGGCCTTGAGCTGCCTGCTCAGCGGCCTTTCGGCCGCGATCTCGCGGGCCATGCCCACGGCCTTGACCAGCGGGTCGAGGTCATCGATGTCCGACAAGTACGACGGGTCGATGGATGGCTTATGCCGCGGATCGGCGCTGCGCAGCCTGATCTTGCCGCGGCTGCCGACCGACAGCAGCGTGATCAGCACGGACATCGCCCGGCTGGCCGGGTCGGCGAGGCCGCCGTCCAGGTAGGGAACCGGCAGCACGTGCCACTGGATATCGGGCGCCGCAAGCGCCGGGTCGGTGCGGCTGAAGCCGCCGGCCTCGGCGATGTTGGTCGTCATCGGGCCCGAGTGCATCATCTGCCAGCGCGCCAGGTTGCGCGGTCCGGCCTTCTCCCAGAGGCTCCGGGCCTTCGGCGCGCTCCACATGGTCGTCACCATCGGGTGATCGGACAGGTTGCTGCCGACTCCGGGGTTCTCGGCCATGACCGCGATGTTGTGCTCGTGCAGGTGGTCGGCCGGGCCGACGCCGGACAGCATCAGCAGCTGCGGGCTGCCGACGGCACCGGCCGACAAGATGATCTCGGCCTCGGCCCTTGCCAGCTCCTCGACGCCGCGGCGCAGGTACCGGACCCCAGTCGCCCGGCCACCCTCGATCTCGACACCCGTGACCAGGGCATCTGTGTATATGGTCAGGTTCGGTCGGTCGGCTGCCGGGTGCAGGTATGCATCCGCGGCCGACCACCGGCGGCCCGCCTTCTGGTTGACCTGGTAGTAGCCGACGCCCTCTTGCTCGGGCCCGTTGAAGTCGTCGTTGGCTGGCAGGCCGTAGTTGCGCGCGGCGGTCACGAAGTCACCGGTGAGCCCGCTCCGGAACTTGAGGTCCTGCACTCTCAGCGGGCCGGATGCACCGTGATAAGCCGACGCGCCGCGCGAATTGCTCTCGGCCCGCAGGAAGTACGGCAGCAGGTCGGTATAGCCCCAACCCTCGCAGCCGTAGTCGTCGCGCCAGACGTCGTAGTCGTGCCTGCTGCCGCGGATGTAGATCATCGCGTTGATCGACGACGAGCCGCCCAGCACGCGGCCGCGGGGCCAGTAGATAGACCGGCCGCCGGCGCGGTCCTGCGGGATCGTCTGGTAGTTCCAGTCGTAGGCGGTCTGGAAGAGCAGGTTGACCGCGGCCGGGATATGGATCTCGTCCGCAGTATCCGGCGGCCCGGCCTCCAGGAGGAGCACTCGCGAGTCGGGGTCCTCGCTGAGCCGCGAGGCCAGCACGCAGCCGGCGCTGCCTCCCCCGATGATGACGTAGTCGTACACGGCCTGTCCTCTCACTACTAACGGAAAACCTACTCAGCCGGCACGCTCGCCTGGATGAGCGCAGGCACCCTGACGCCCGGCGCCAGCGTCGCCGCCAGCCAGCCGGTCATTTCGTGAGCCGTGTCCTCGTGACCAAGCGTATCGAGCTATTTGTCCGCAGCTCTACTCGTTCGTGCGGAACAACCTGGTTCCAGGACAAGTCACACGCCGGCTGCGGGGCGCGGGCTGTGAAACGAGACCGAGGACCTTTCCTGCCGTAGACGCCAGCGCGCTCCCGGCCGGTTTGGCCGGGAGCGCGCTCCCCCCACCTTTTGCGGCCCCCGCACTCCGGCGGGCCCCCGAGAACCGCCGACTTGCCGAGATGGACCGCGAGCCGCTGAGCGGCTCATTTTCGGACCCAGATCGAGCCCAAGCTGTTGTTATGTGGCCTAGACCGCGCTGGCCGGTCTCGGCGACCTGCCCTGTGCTGCCTCTGCAACGTGGTGTTACCTGTGTTGCGCTTGTGCCATCACTCTTCGTATCCATACGATGCCACATCGTGTTCGGCTTTGTGAATACCCCGTGCTCAGGCAGCTAACCTAACCGGGAAGCAACGACTATTCCTGATCAGTCAGCGGGCCCGGAAGTCCTTGCTGGCAAGGGACTTCGGCCACCCTCGGCTCACCCGAAGCGGATGAAAAAAAGCCCACGACACGGCGTAGGGGCCCTGATCGGGCGCAAAGGCACGTAGTGCCGGCCACCCGGTTCGGGCTGTCCCGATACGGTGGGTCCATGCCTCACGACCGCGAAACTCCCGTCGTCCTGTCCAGGATCTACACCCGGACTGGCGACGATGGCACCACCGCGCTCGGCGACATGAGCCGGGCGCGCAAGACGGACCCGCGCCTTGCCGCCTACGCCGACACCGACGAAGCCAACAGCTCGATCGGGGTCGCGGTGACCATGGGCCGGCTGCCCGCAGAGATCACCGCGCTGCTCGTCCGCATCCAGAACGAGCTCTTCGACGTCGGCGCGGACCTGTGCAACCCGGTCTCGGCGGATCCGGCCTACCCGCCGCTGCGGATCGACGCCAGCTATATCACCGGGCTGGAGCTGGCCTGCGACGAGTTCAACGCGGGGCTGCCGGTCCTGCGCAGCTTCGTGCTGCCCGGCGGCAGCCCGGCGGCCGCGTTGCTGCACGTGGCGAGGACGGTAGTCAGGCGGGCCGAGCGGAGCACTTGGGCCGCGCTTGAGATGCACGGCGACAGCATGAACCCACTGACCGCGCAGTACCTGAACAGGCTGTCGGACCTGCTGTTCATTCTGGGCAGGCGCGTCAACGAGCCCGACGGCGACCTGCTCTGGAAGCCTGGCGGCGAGCGCTAGGAGGCCTCGCCGAGATAAGCAGCCGGCGCCGCTTCCAGCCAGGCGAGGTAGCCGGTCAGCGCGGCCTGCGACATCGCCAGCTCGACGAGACGAGTCTGCGCGAACTGGCTCGCGCGGTCGGCCACTGCCAGCGCGGACCGTGCCTGGTCGGAGCGTGCCTGGTCGGACCGCGCCTGGTCGGACCATGCCTGCTCGGACCGTACCCGCCGGGACCGCGCCTGCTGGGATCTCGCCTGCTGGCGGCGCGCGTGCTGGGACCGCGTCCGGCGGGACCGTACCCGGCGCGGCCTGGCTTGGCAGGTCACAATCATCGTGCCCGGCCCGAGCCAGACGGCATCCCCCGCAGCGGCGGGCCGACGACCGATCACGACGAGGTCGCGCCGTTCAAAGGCGGTGTGCGGCCGGATCCGGAAGCTGTTTGACCGGTGCCAGTACAGCTGCCCGCTCCGGTATTCGGCCAGGCCATGCTGCCACGGGGCGCCGGCGCTCGCACGCAGCGAGCACTCCACGACGCCGCCGCGCCGCGCGATCACCCGGCGGCGCAGCACCACGCACGCGGCGGCGGCGACGACGAGCGCGAGCGTCAACTGGGCGAGCGCGAGAACTAGCTGGCCTGACACTCCCGCTCGCCCCGATAATCCGCTCGCGTTACCTGGTCAGCTGAACTGGCCAGCCGCTGCCCGCAGCAGCGCCCGGTAGTACCGGATGTTCGCGGGCTCTTCGGGAGCGCTGGCGGCGGGGCCGGCTTCCTCGATCGCGTGGTCCAGCGCCGCCTGTGCCGCCGCGGTGTCGACATCGGTGCCGAGCTGAGACTGCCGGGCGAGGATCGAGACGCGGTTGCCAGCCATCGACAAGAAGCCGCCCGAGACGGCGGCGAAGATGTCCGCCGAGCTCCCGTTGCCTGTCTGGATCTGAATATTGCTGCCCTCGTACAGGATGCCGATCAGCGGGGCATGGTTCGTCAGCAGGCCAATCTCGCCGTCCAGCGTCCGCGCGAGGACCATCTCCGCTGATCCCGACCAGAGCTCGCCTTCCGGCTCGACCAGCTCTACCTGCATCGTCATGTGGCCACCTCACGCGACTTCGTCACGGTGCTCGCCTGGCGCAACTTCGTCACGGTGCTCGCCTGGCGCAACTTCGTCACGGTGCTCGCCTGGCGCGACTTCGTCACGACCGCTCCATGTCCTTGGCCTTCTTCTCCACGTCCTCGATGCCGCCGACCATGTAAAACGCCTGCTCAGGCAGGTGGTCGTACTTGCCTTCGCAGATGGCCTTGAACGAGGCGACAGTCTCATCGAGCGGGACAAAGATGCCGGGCTGGCCGGTGAACTGCTGGGCCACGAACATCGGGTGGGACAGGAACCGCTCGATCCGGCGGGCCCGCTGCACGGTGACCTTGTCCTCTTCGGACAGCTCGTCGATGCCGAGGATCGCGATGATGTCCTGGAGCTCGGTGTAGCGCTGCAGGATCCGCTGCGTCTCGCGCGCCACCGCGTAGTGCTCCTCGCCCACGATCGCGGGCGCCAGGATCCGGGAGGTCGACGCGAGCGGGTCGACCGCCGGGAAGATGCCCTTCTGGGTGATCTCCCTGGACAGGGCCGTGGTGGCGTCGAGGTGCGCGAACACCGCCGACGGCGCGGGGTCGGTGTAGTCGTCGGCGGGCACGTAGATGGCCTGCATCGAGGTGATCGAGTGACCACGCGTCGAGGTGATCCGCTCCTGCAACTGGCCCATCTCGTCGGCCAGGGTCGGCTGGTACCCCACAGCCGAGGGCATGCGCCCTAGCAGCGTAGATACCTCGGACCCGGCCTGCGTGAACCGGAAGATGTTGTCGATGAACAGCAGGACGTCCTGCTGCTGCACGTCGCGGAAGTACTCCGCCATCGTCAGCGCGGACAGCGCGACCCGCAGCCGGGTGCCCGGCGGCTCGTCCATCTGACCGAACACCAGCGCAGTGTCCTTGATGACGCCGCTCTCGGTCATCTCCAGGAAGAGGTCATTGCCCTCACGGGTCCGCTCCCCGACGCCGGCGAAGCAGGACACGCCGCCGAAGTTCTTCGCGACCCGGGTGATCATCTCCTGGATCAGCACGGTCTTGCCCACGCCGGCGCCGCCGAACAGGCCGATCTTGCCGCCCTTGACGTAGGGGGTCAGGAGGTCGAGGACCTTGATCCCGGTCTCCAGGATCTCGGTGCGGGCCTCAAGCTGGTCGAACGGCGGTGGGTTGCGGTGGATCGACCAGCGCTCGGTGATCTTGAGCGCGTCCTGCGGCACGTCCAGCGGCTCGCCGAGCACATTGAACACGTGCCCCTTGGTGACATCGCCGACAGGCACCGAGATGGGCCCGCCGGTGTCGGTCACAGCCGCGCCACGGACCAGCCCGTCGGTGGGCTGCATGGAGATCGCGCGGACCGTATCGTCGCCCAGGTGCTGCGCGACCTCCAACGTCAGCGTGCGGGGCGTCTCCCCGAGCAACACGTCGACGTGCAACGCGTTGTAAATCTCGGGCATCTCCTCGGTCGCGAACTCGACGTCCACGACGGGGCCAATGACGCGGGCTACGCGGCCGGTGGCTGCCGGGGCGGCCGACCCGCCGGCGGCGGTGGTCTCTGCGGTAGCGGTCATCTTGCTGCTCACTTACTCCCTGGTCGCGTCGGCTAGCGCGTTCGCGCCGCCTACGATCTCGCTGATTTCCTGGGTGATCTCGGCCTGCCGTGCCTTGTTCGCTTCTCTGCTGAGCTGCTCGATCAGCTCATTCGCGTTGTCGGTGGCCGACTTCATTGCCCGCCGTCGCGCGGCGATCTCGGACGCCGCCGAGTCGAGCAGCGCGTGGAACAGCCTGCTTTCCACATACCACGGCAGCAGCGAATTGAGAACATCCTCCGGCGACGGTTCGAACTCGTAGCTCGGCATGGGGCCGGTGGGTGGCGCCTCATCGGTCTCCTCGATCTCCAGCGGCAGCAGCCTGTGGACGACCGGCCGCTGCGTCAGCATGGAGACGAACTCGGTGTAGACGACGTGGATCTCGTCCACGCCGCCTTCCTCGGTCGGGCGCTCGTAGGCATCCAGGAGAGCCTGCATGATCTCGGCCGCGTTCTGCTGATGCGGCGTGTCCGAGAATCCGCTCCACTCCGCGGCCATGCTGTGGTTGCGGAAGCGGTGCCAGCTGATGCCCTTGCGGCCGGCCACGAAGGACACCGTCTCGATCCGCTGGTCGGCAAGCAGGCGGCGCAGGCTCTGCGCTTCGCGCAGGACGTTGGAGTTGAAGCCGCCGCAAAAACCGCGGTCGCTGGTCAGGATCGCGACCGCTGCCCTCGTCGGCCTGACCGCGGGGCGCGTCAGCGGGTGGTCAACCTGCTCTGACCTGCTGACCACCGCCTCCACCGCGCGGGTCAGCTCCCTGGCGTACGGCGCGGCGGCGTGCAACCGCTGCTGGGCCTTGATGATCCGCGAGGACGCGATCAGCTCCTGGGCGCGCGTGATCTTGGCGGTGGACTGGACACTCCTGATCCGCCGCCGTACCGCGCGAAGCTGTGCTCCCATGCTGGCTAATACCGCCTTACTTGTTCTCGGCCGGAGGAGGAGTGCGCCGCTTCATGATCGCCTCCGGCTCGACGTCGTCCTCGTCCAGCGCCGCGGCCGGCTCCTCCGTGACCAGCAGCTCGCCGCTGCTCTTTTCGAAGGTGGCGCGGAACTGCTCGATCGCGTCCTTGAGCGCCACGATCGTGTCCTCAGACAGCTGGCCGGTCTCCCTGATGGTGTCGTAGATGCCGGGGTTCGAGCGGCCGAGCTCGTCCTCGAACTCGTTCTCGAACCGCCGGACGTCCTCGACGGGCACGTCGTCCACGTAGCCCTCGGTACCCATCCAGACCGAGACGACCTGCCGCTCCACCGGGAACGGACTGTACTGCGGCTGCTTCAGCAGCTCCACCAGCCGCGCGCCGCGATCGAGCTGAGCCCGGCTCGTGGGGTCCAGGTCCGAGGAGAACGACGCGAACGCCTCCAGGTCGCGGTACTGCGACAAGGCGAGCTTCAGGCCGCCTGCCACCTTCCTCATGGCCCTGATCTGTGCGTTGCCGCCGACTCGGGACACCGACTGGCCGACGTTGATGGCCGGGCGGACACCGGAGTTGAACGGGTCGGTCTCCAGGAAGATCTGACCGTCGGTAATCGAGATGACGTTGGTGGGGATATAGGCGGAGATGTCGTTGGCCTTCGTCTCCACGATCGGCAGGCCGGTCAGCGAGCCGCCGCCAAGCTCGTCGGACAGCTTGGCGCAGCGCTCCAGCAGCCGCGAGTGCAGGTAGAACACATCGCCGGGGTAAGCCTCGCGGCCCGGCGGGCGGCGCAGCAGCAGCGAGATCGCGCGGTAGGCCTCGGCCTGCTTGGACAGGTCGTCGAAGACAATCAGCACGTGCTTGCCCTGGTACATCCAGTGCTGGCCGATCGCCGAGCCGGTGTACGGGGCGATGTACTTGTAGCCTGCCGGGTCGGAGGCCTGGGCGTTCACGATGGTGGTGTACTCGAGCGCGCCCGCCTCCTCGAGGGTCGCGCGGACGGCAGCGACCGTCGAGCCCTTCTGGCCGATCGCGACGTACACGCAGCGCACCTGCTTGGCCGGGTCGCCGGAGTCCCAGTTCGCCTTCTGGTTCAGGATCGTGTCGATGGCGATCGTGGTCTTGCCCGTCTGCCGGTCGCCGATGATCAGCTCCCGCTGGCCGCGCCCGATCGGCGTGATCGCGTCGATGGCCTTGATACCGGTCTGGAGCGGCTCGCTCACCGGCTGCCGGGCGATGACGCTGGGCGCCTGGAGCTCCAGCTGACGCTCCTCGGTGTGGCCCTCGATTGGGCCCAGCCCGTCCAGCGGGGCACCCAGCGGGGCGATCACGCGGCCGAGGAATCCATCGCCGACGGGGACCGACAGTACCTCGCCGGTGCGCTTGACGCGCTGGCCTTCCTCAATCTGGCTGAACTCGCCGAGGATAACGACGCCGATCTCCCGGACGTCCAGGTTCAGCGCGATACCGCGCGTACCGTCCTCGAACTCCAGCAACTCGTTGGCCATGGCGGAGGGCAGGCCGGACACCCTGGCGATGCCATCGCCGCACTCGACGACCGCGCCGACCTCCTCGGTGGAGGCGGTTCCGGGCTCGTAGGCCTCGACGAAACGCTCAAGAGCGTCCCGGATCTCTTCCGGCCGGATAGTCAGCTCCGCCATCTTCCTCGTGTCCTTCTCATCTGGATCTGTTCTGGTCTGGGACTGTGTGTCGGTGTGCTACTAGTCTGGCGCTTAGTCAGGAGGCGAGCCTGCGCCGCGCCTCGGCGAGCCGGGTGGCCACGCTGCCGTCGATGAGCTCATCGCCCACCCGGACCGTCAAACCGCCGGTGACCTTCGGGTCAAGCACGACATTCAGGTACACCTCATGCCCATAGGTCTCGGTCAGCGAGGCCGCCAGCCGGCTGCGCTGCTCGGCGGTCAGGGCGACCGCCACGTGCACCTCGGCGACGAGCCGCGCACGGCGCCGCGCCGCCAGCCGGGCATACTCCTCCAGGCTAAGGTCCAGGCTCCGCCCGAGCGGACTCACCGCAGCCTCGGTGATCAGCCGCAGCGCCTCTGGCGTGACCTTGTCAGCCAGCAGCGCGCTCAGCAGCTGGCGCTTGGCGCCGGCGGAGACGAAGGGATTGGTCAGCGCCATGCGCAGGCCTGGCTGGCTGGCGACGATCCGGCCGAACCGGAAGAGGTCGTCCTCCAGGTCGTCCAGGTGGCCTTCCTGCTCGGCAGCCGCGACATTCGCCTGCACCGCTAGCTGCTCGACCGCGACGGTCAGGTCACTCGGCGCGGACCATCGGGCCGCGGCAACGGCGGCGACCAGGTCAGCTGTCTCATCGCGCACCTTGCCGACCAGCACCGAGCGGGCCAGGGCGCTGCGTGCCTCGGCCGGGCGGGACGGGTCGGCGAGCGCCCGGCGCAGCACTGACTGACTGGCGAGCAGCCCCGCGACGGCGAACAGCTCGTCCGCCAGTGCCGCCGATACCTGCGGGCTGGCGGTCAGCGGCTCGAGTCGCTCCTCGACCTCAGCTAGAGAGGCCCTGCTCACGCCCCTCATGACGACGTCTGCGCCCCTGACGACGTAGGCGCTCCCGACGCCGCTACGCGGCTGGCGTCGAGATCGGCCAGGAACCGGTCGACGACCCGGCTCTGCCTGGCCTCATCGTCTAGCGACTCACCGACGATCTTGCTCGCCAGCTGGACCGAGAGAGTGCCGACCTCAGCGCGCAGCGACGCGAAGGCCTGCTGCCGGTCCACCTCGACCTGTGCCCGGGCTGTCTCGGTGATCCGCCTGGCCTCGGCCTGCGCCTGCTCGCGCATCGTGGCGATGATTGCGGCGCCCTCTTCCCTGGCGTTCTCCCGCAGCCGGGCTGCCTCGTGCCGGGCCTCAGCCAACTGGGCCTTGTATTGATCGAGCAGGCGATTGGCCTCGACTTGCGCCTGCGATGCCCGCTCGAGCCCGCCCTCGATCGCGTCGGTGCGCTCGTCCAGGGTCGTCATGATCCTGGGCAGCAGCACCTTCCAGAGCGCGAAGAACACGATGAAGAACGCGATCGCGCCGACGATCACTTCGGTCCAGTTCGGCACCAGGGGGTTCGGTGACGAGTTCGTGGCCGCTAGATGATGCAACAACATGTACGGCTACCTTCCAGCCGGTCCTGCTACTTGATGAAGAACGGCACCGCGATGCCGATGAGGGCCAGCGACTCAGTCAGCGCGAAGCCGATCCACATCAGGCCCGTGACCCGGCCAGCAGCCTCAGGCTGCCGCGCGATCGACTCGATGGTCCGGCCGAAGATGAGGCCGATGCCAACACCGGGGCCGATGGCCGCCAGACCATAGGTCAGTGCGCCCAGGTTGATGATGTGGTACCAGATCGGGTTGCCCGAGGACGAGCCCGGCGTGGCCGCAGCCAGTACCGCTGGGTGCGCGCCGGAGGCGACATAGAGCAGGTGATGCAGATGCACCAGGTGCTGCATGGTGTTTTCCTTTGTGTCGGCCGGCGGGAGGTCCGCCGGGTTCTTCCTTGCGGAGTCGGCTCAGTGCGCGGTTTCGTAAGCGCCTGAGATGTAAGTGGCTGTCAAGATCGTGAAGATGAAGGCCTGAAGCGCCTGGATCAGCACCTCAAGGCCGGTCAGCAGGATCACCAGGATGAATGACGCGGCCGAGTACACCAGAGATATCGAGAGCGTCAGCAGGTACCAGGTGGCCAGCGTAAATACCAGCAGCAGCACGTGGCCAGCCAGCATGTTGGCGAACAGCCGGACCGACAGCGTGAACGGCCGGACGAGAATGTTCGAGAACAGCTCGATCGGCACCAGCAGCGGCAGAATCCACCAGGGCGCGCCTTGCGGGACGGCCATGTTCCTGAAGTAGCCGAACACGCCCTGGTGCTTCATGCCGAGGAACATGTAGATGATCCACACCATGCCGGCCAGGGCTACCGGGTAGCCGTACTTCGACATCGCCGGGAAGTAGAAGATCGGGATGACCCCGAAGATGTTGTTGACCCAGATGAAGAAGAACAGCGAGACCAGGAACGGCAGCCACTTGTCGCCGCGCTTGCCCAGCTGCGGGCGCAGGATCTGGTCGCGGACGAACAAGACGCCCAGCTCACCCACATTCTGCACGCCGCGCGGGACCAGCTTCGGACTGTGGAAGGCGAACCAGAAGAACGTGACCACGATGAGGACGCTCAGCAGGACCAGCAGGCCCGGCTTCCCGAACCCCACGGTCCCGACCCTGAAGAAGGGCGTGAAGTAGAAGTCGTTGATCGATGGCGCCGGGTAACCGCAGCCCGATCCGAGATGTGCAGTCAGCGAATTGCAGCCGCCGACCGGCCCGGCCGCAAGTACGATACTCACCGAGTTACCCCTTCGGGCTGTCGCGTGCAGACTGGCGCCGTGGCATGCCGCTGCGGGTCAAGGTAGGTCATCATGGCGCAGCCCAACCGAGAGCTCGCACGCGGGTATGCCGTAACTGCCGCGATGGTCGCCTTGGGCAGGGTCAGGAGCGAGTGAACCTGAAGATGATCATGGCGACCGACAGGCCGATGCCGAGGATCATGCCAAGCGGGAACAGGATGGAGATCCCGGTCCAGCGGCTGACGAGCCAGCCCACCGTGCCGTACAGCAGCATCCCGCCGAGCATGTAGCTGAGGATCTGCCAGCCGTCGCTCTCCCGCGGCGGCCGGGCCTCCTGGGCCTGCGGCTCGGGCCGATCGGGCCGGAGCGGCTGGTCGGGCTGATCGGGCGCGCGACCCCTGCCTTGCCGTGACCCAGTCGTCATGCGGACGGCCTTGCGGGCGCGGGCTGGAGGCAGCACTGGCCGCGGGCCGCAATCTGCCGTCCGGAATATTGGTTCGAGCCACGGGTCATCGTTCTCCGTCCGGCTCGACATAGAGCATCTTCGTCCGGCTGAAGGTGATGGCCAGTGCGGCGTCATACACCAGGACGAGAACGATGGCTGTCAGGCCGAACAACCACGGGCTGAACGCCGAGCTGTTCTGGAAGCGACCGACCAGGAAGAGCAAGACGAGGATCTTGACGACGTAGGTGCCCATCCCGGCGAGCATCATCGCCTGCGGACTGATCCTCGCGGTACGGCTGAGGGCGAGGACGCTCAGGCCAAAGAAAGCGGCAACGATGCCCACAGCGATGGCCGCGCCGATCAGGCCCTTATGGCCGCCGAGGACAGCGCTCAGCACCACCATGACGATGGCCGCAATGGCCGTCACGGCTGCTGATCGCCGCGCCATCGGGGCGATGTTCGCCAGCATCTTCTGCAAGGCTCCGGATGATCTTTAGTACAGCTGGGCTGCCCGCTCAAGGCGAAGCGGTACGCGTGGGCCAGTGCCCGTTGGCACTCGGCCATCTGACCGTTCTGGCCAGGTGATCGAAAACGTATCACGGGCCCCGCACCCTGCATCGACTGGGTGCTCGTGAAAGATATCACAAGCTGTCGGCCCTTGTAGTTCACGAGGTCACCTAACGTGACGAATGCCGTCGCCCAGCTGGCCGGGCGATACCCGCGCGGTATCTACAACTCGGCCTGGCCGGCCTGTGGGCGCTGCAGGTCGTAGCTGTCGACGGCCGGCGCCGACGGCGGCTCGAGGCTCGTGACCGCCGGCGGCGGAGTCCCGATGATCGAGCGCGCAGCAGCGCTGCTGTTACCCGCGTGCGCGGCATGGGTCGGCGAGTGCGCCGGCGCACCGTGGCCGGGCGCGGGCAAGTCCGGTGCGGGCATCCGATGGGCAGGCGCGTACCCGTTGGTCCGCCTCAGCGGATCGAGCGGCACCGCCTCGGCTGGCACCCGGTTAGGGGGTCGCCATTCCAGCGTCTCGTGATCCGAACGCCGCTGGTCACCGAACGTCCAGGCAGCGGCGGGCGGGTCCGCTCGGCTTGGTTGAGGGGTGACGGCGTCCGGCGCTCCATCCTCCGACACGCCAAGGTCCGGCACTCCATGGTCTGGCACTCCATAGTCTGGCGCTCCAGCCTCGGGCACCCCATGGTCCGGCGGCACCCATGCGGGCGATCCTGCATGCGGCACTGGCGCCGCGAGCGGCGTCATCCTCGCCACGGCCGCCGCAGCGACAAGCTGCGGCTCAGCTCCAATCGCCGCCGCCGGCGCCGCAGCGGGCGGCCGCAGCTCCGCCTCGACTGGCACGGCCCAGTCAGGCACAGCCGTTGCCGGGTGTGCCGGAACTGTCGCCACGGCCAGCTTCGCCGATTGCTCGTCCAGCCGGCTCGCGCGCCCCCACCAGCGAAGCTTGGGCATGGACATCAGCAGCAGCGCCACGACCGCCGCCGCGGTGATCGCGACGAAGACGAATACAGGCTGGCCACGATGGCTGACTCCGCCGCGCTGCTCGGTTCGCTGGATCGACAGCCACACGACAAGGCCGGAGAACACCGTCGCCCACAGGTACATGATCAGCACGCTGGCGCGCTGGGAGTGGCCGATGTCCAGGAGCCGGTGATGCAGGTGCTTGCGATCCGGCGCGAACGGCGACCGGCCTGCCCTGGTCCGGCGCACGACCGCCAGCAGCAGGTCACCATAGGGGATGACGAGCAGCGCCGCCGGCAGCAGCAGCGGCATGATCTCGGGATACCGGTTGATGTTGCTGGCCAGCACGGCCGGGTCCAGCGAGTTGATGCCCGAGATCGGCGCGTAGGCCAGCAGCAGACCGAGCAGCATCGACCCGGTATCACCCATGAAGATGCTGGCAGGAGAGAAGTTGTGCGGCAGGAAGCCCAGGCACATGCCGATCAGGATGGCCGAGGCCAGCGCGGGCGCGGCCAGCGCCGAGATGTCGATGACCCGGGTCATCGAGTAGTAGTACAGGAAGAAGGAAACTGCTGCGATTGCGACGATCCCGGCCGCCAGGCCGTCGAGGCCGTCGATGAAGTTCACCGCGTTGATGGTCGCGACCACGATGAGGATGGTCAGCACCGTGCGCTCGTTTGGCGTCGGGAAGAACGTACTTCCGCCCGGCAGCGGCAGCCAGGTCAGCTGCGTGCCAGTGGCCACCAGGATGCCGCCGGCCGCGACCTGCCCGGCCGCCTTCGTCAGCGGGCTCAGCCCCCAGCGGTCATCGACGATCCCGACAACGACCAATAGTCCGCCCGCCAGCAGCAGTCCGCTGACAATTCCGGTATTGGCGAGGCCGTCCCGCAGTTGCGGGATCTGGTCGGCGACGAGCAGACCGGCGACCAGTCCGCCATACATAGCCACGCCGCCTAGCAGCGGGATGGGCGCTACGTGGACGTCCCGGTCCCGGGGCTCCTTGATGGCGCCCACTCGGCCAGCGATGCGGCGGACAAGCGGCGTCAGCATATAGGTAACGGCAGCCGTCACCAGGAGCGTCAGGATGTAGTCCTTCACCGCATCGCCTAATCCGCGCGGGAGGAACCAGGAGTAAGGACCATCACGGCAACTGTAGAGCACACCGCCGGCTGTCATGGCTGATGCCGGCAGGTCGGCAGACGGCCCGGCAGCCGCGCGAGCAGGCGCCCAGGCCAGCAGGTCGCTCGGTGCGACGCCACCTACCGGGCTGCGAGGAAGTCACGCTCACAGCGAGCCCGGCTCGGCCGCCACGACGGCAGCGATCTCGCGCAGCCTGCCCACCGAAATCGCGCCCCGGCGCAGCAGCCGGGGCTGCGGCCCGGTCAGGTCGACGATGGTCGAGGCGACGCCGCCGGCCGCCGCGCCGTTGTCTAGGTAGACCGAGACAGCATCCCCGAGTTGCTCCCTCGCCGCCGCGGCCGTGGTGGCGGCCGGCCGGCCCGTCAGGTTGGCGCTGCTGACCGCCATCGGCCCGGTCTCGCGGAGCAGGTCAAGGGCGACCGCATCCTCGGGCATCCGGATCGCCACCGTGCCCTTGGTATCACCAAGATCCCAGTTCAGCGTCCTGGCAGCCCGGCAGACTATGGTCAGCCCGCCAGGCCAGAACTCGTCGATCAGCCGCTGCCCATCCGGCCCCAGATCCTCGACCAGCGCAGTGGCCGCACGGACGGTACCGACGAGCACGGGCGGCGGCATCTCCCGTCCCCGGCCCTTCGCCGCTAGCAGCCGGGTCACGGCCACCGGGCTGAAGGCATCGACGCCCAGGCCGTACACGGTATCGGTCGGCAGGACGACAAGCTCTCCGTCGAGGACCGCGGTGACAGCAGCGGCGAGGCCATCAGCCCGCTGGACTTCGTCGGAGCAGTCAAACCAGGCGCTCATAGCTGATCATCCTGCCACGTCGCGCGCACGTCACGGCCTGGCTGCGGTGACAAAACGGTCGCGGCCCGCCAGGTCCACGTGGTTGCGCGTCTCCCGCCAGCCGCTCTCCTCGGCAAACACCCAGTACACGGCAGCGCCCTGCTGAGCGCCGTGCTCGACGGCGACCAGCCCGCCCGGCCGCAGCAGGCGGCGCGCCGTGGCCTCGACGACGCGAACCGCGTCCATCCCGTCGGCGCCGCCCCACAGGGCGGTCGCCGGGTCGTACTCTCCGACCTCGGGCGGCACCCAGGCCCCGACCGGAATGTAGGGCGGATTGCTCACGACCAGGTCGACCTGGCCGTCCAGGTCAGCGAGGGCCGAGGCGAAGTCCGCCGCGTGCAGTCGCACCCGGCCGGCGGTGTGCGGCGACGCCTCGGCGACGCTGGCGATGTTGCGCTCGGTCCACTGCCGGGCCAGCGGGTCGGCCTCGACTGCGTGCACCCGCGCCCGCGGCACTTCCTGGGCGATCGACAGCGCGATCGCGCCTGAGCCGGCGCCAAGATCGGCCACCACCGGCTCGGCGACATCCATGGCAGCGAGTTGCTCGATCGCCCAGCCAGTCATGACCTCGGTTTCCTGGCGCGGCACGAAGACGCCGGGTCCGACGGCAAGCTCGAGGTACCGGAAATATGCATTGCCCGTGATGTGCTGGAGCGGCTCCCGCGCTTCGCGGCGCGCGATGTCATCCCAGAACCGGGGGTCAAAGCGGGCGTCAGGTACCAGGTGCAGCTCCGTGCGGGTCACCCTGTGCAGGTGCGCGGCGATGACCTCGGCGTCGGTGCGCGGCGACTCGACTCCGGCCTCGGCGAGCCTAGCTGCGGCAATCGCGATCTCGTCAAGCAGCAGGCTCACGGGCGGTTCCCTGGCTCACGGGCGGTTCCCTGGCTCACGCCGCTTCTCAGGCTCACGGCCGCTTCCCTGGCTCACGGCCGCTTCTCAGGCTCACGGCCGCTTCTCAGGCTCACAACCGTCTCGAAGGCTCATCAGGCCGACTCGGTGCCGGCGATCTTTTCCGCCCGGTCAGCCTCGACCAGAGCTGTAATCACGGCGTCCAGGTCTCCGTCGATCACCTGGTCCAGGTTGTAGGCCTTGAAGCCGACCCGGTGATCGGAGATCCTATTTTCCGGGAAGTTGTACGTCCGCACCCGCTGCGACCTGTCGACGGTCGAGACCTGAAGGCGACGGTCGGCCGAGGCCTGCGCGTCGGCCTCCTCCTGGGCGACAGCCAGGAGCCGGGCCCGGAGCACGCGCATGGCCTGCTCCTTGTTCTGGAGCTGGCTCTTCTCGTTCTGGCAGGACACGACGACACCCGTCGGCAGGTGCGTGATCCGCACGGCCGAGTCCGTGGTGTTGACGCTCTGCCCGCCAGGCCCCGACGACCGGAACACGTCGATCTTCAGATCCGCCGGGTCGACGGTGACGTCGACAGGGTCGGCCTCCGGCATGACGAGCACGCCGGCCGCCGAGGTGTGGATCCGGCCCTGAGACTCGGTGGCGGGCACCCGCTGGACGCGGTGAACGCCGCCCTCGTACTTGAGCTTCGACCAGGCGCCCGAGTCGCCCCGTGCCTTGACCGCCACGGTCACGTCCTTGTAGCCGCCGAGGCCGGTAATGGTGGAGTCGAGCACCTCGGTCTTCCAGCCGTGCCGCTCGGCAAACCGCAGGTACATACGCAGCAGGTCACCCGCGAACAACGCCGATTCCTCGCCGCCCTCCCCCGCCTTGACCTCAAGGATCACGTCCTTGTCGTCATTGGGGTCGCGCGGCACGAGGAGCTCGTTAAGCCGCTGCTCCAGTTCGCCCCGCCGGGCTGCAAGCTGCAGTGCCTCCGCGGCAAAACTGGCGTCCTCGGGCGCGAGTTCGCGCGCCGTTGCCTCGTCCGCCGATACCTGCAGCCACTCGGAGTAGGCCTGCACGATGGGCGTGAGCTCGCCGTAACGGCGGCTGAGCGTCCTGGCCCGGTCCTGGTCGGAGTGAATGGATGGGTCAGAGAGATCGAGCTCAAGCTGCGCGTGCTCGGCAGCGAGGTCGGCAAGCCGCTCAAACACCGCTTACCTCCCATTTGTGTTGCTGATGAAGGCTGGACAGGCCGAACGTTCCCTTCCAGACCGTCAGGAAGGGAACGGGGTGGCCCGACTACTTGTCGTCAGCAGCCTTCTTGCCGAAGCGGCGCTCGAACCTGGCGACGCGGCCGCCGGTGTCGAGAATCTTCTGCTTGCCCGTGTAGAACGGGTGGCAGCTTGAGCAGACATCGGCGTGAATGACGCCGTCCTTGGCGGTGCTGCGGGTCTGGAACGTGCTGCCGCAGCTACAGATCACCGTGGTGTTGACGTACTCCGGGTGGATTCCGGACTTCATTGCTAACTCCTGGATCCCGCGGTCGCCGGGTCGCCTGCGCGAGAAACCGCGCGACGTGAACCGGTACCGCATATTGGTTGGCCTAACAGTGTGCCAGACGCTGCAACGTGGACAGACAACAGCGCATTCCCCGCAGGATGACGCTCGCTGCAATCCGCTTTGCCCTATTTGTCGAGTGTAACCACTGTGCCTAACAGCGTGGTTGTGACGCTCATGCTGCTAGAACAGCGTCACGGTCACAACCATGCTGTTCGCGGCAGCGTTACGAGGAGGCGTTGGTGGTCTTCTGCACGTGGAGCAGGAACTCGGCGTTGCTCTTGGTGCCCTTCATGCGGTCCAACAGCACCTCCAGCGCCTGCTGGGGCTCGAGCGCATGCAGCACCCGGCGCAGCTGCCAGACGATCTTGAGCTCCTCCGCCGTCATCAGCAGCTCTTCCTTCCGAGTGCTGGACGCGTCGACGTCCACGGCCGGGAAGATCCGCTTGTCGGAAAGCTCGCGGCGCAGGCGCAGCTCCATGTTGCCGGTGCCCTTGAACTCCTCGAAGATCACCTCGTCGGCCCGCGACCCGGTCTCGATCAGCGCCGTGGCCAGGATCGTCAGCGA
>DASXKI010000157.1:0-3506 GCA_036496945.1 Streptosporangiaceae bacterium
CCTGTTGTCCCACATCGCGATCGACCCGGGCGCCCAGTGGAACCTGGTCACGAACTCCGGCCGGATGCCGAACTCGAACAGGTACCGCAGCAGCGGCAGCGACTCCCGCCGGGTCCAGCCCTCGAACCGCATCGTGAACTCGGGGTTCACGTACAGCACGCGCCGTCCGGTCTCGGGGATCAGCCGGACGACCGGGTGCAGTGGCCCCTCCGCCGCGTCGTACTCCGCGATCGACGGTTCCGGCGGGTCGGTCTGCGCGTAGCTGAGACCGAGCTTGCGCACGTTGGAGTGGATCGCCCGCAGCCCGAGCAAGGTGGCCCGCAAGCCGGAAGACAGCGCCTCGAACGCCGGGCCCATGCCCGCCCACTGCGTGTCACCGCCCCACGAGGGGATCTCCTCCGCGAACAGCATCGTGGCCACCGGCGGCTCGTCGAAGCAGGTCATGTCCGTGTGCCAGCCCTCGCCGATAGCGCGGGTCTGCTCGGGCTCCTTGCGCAGCTCCTGCTTCACCCGGATCGTGCCCAGCTTGGTCGCGAACCGCTCGCGCTGCTCCTCGTTCAGGTGCTGGTCGCGGAAGAAAATGACGCCGTGCTCGGCCCACGCCTGCCGGACCGCCTCGTACGTCTCGTCCGGGTACTCCCGGGTCAGGTCAAGCCCGCGGATCTCCGCGCCGATCAGCCCGCCCGTCTTGTGCGCCTCAGGCAGCGTCGCAGTCTCCATGCGTCCATCATCGGCCGGCCGCCGCGCCGGCGGAATCGGCGCAGCGCACAGCGGCCCCGCGCAAGAACGGGGGCCGAGCCACAAACCTGGGCCTGGGGTAGGCCGCCGCAGCCTTGGGTACATTCAAGGCGACATGCCCAAGGGAACGATTTCCGTAGTTCTGCGACGAATCAGAACAGTCTCCTTCTACGCACTCACATTCCTCATCATCACCGCGGGAGCCATCTGGCTCGCGCTGCGCATCACCCCGCTGCAGACGGTCTCGGCCGCCGGGCAGACGGCCCAGGTCGGCGCCACCCTGCCGAACGCGAGCGTGCAGGGGCCCGGCGAGCTCGACCTGTTCGGCCAGGTGATGGCGACCAAACCGCAGTTCACCGGCCCGATCAGGCCGCGGCTGACGCTCGACCACATCACGATCGACCCGCAGGTCGTGCAGATGCTACGCAGCGACGGGCCGCAAAATGTCGAGCTCACGCTCAGCCAGCAGCTAGCGTCCGGCTGGGAGCGGTACTTCCTGTGGGAGACGCTGATCGCGGCCGGGTTCGCCGCGGTGCCGCTCATCGCGGTGGCCGCGGTTCGCAAGCGGCCGAAGATCTGGAAGATGCTCGCCGGCGGCCTCGCGGTCCTCTGCGTGGTGAACATCGGCGGCATCCTGCTGACCGCGTCCGGCACGCCGAGGATGCTGCGCAGCGTCAAGACGCTCGACGACCTGGTGGGCACGGACCCGCTCGTCGAGCCCGCGCCAGTCGGCAAGCCGCAGCCCGGCGTGCAGGCGGTGGTGATCGGCGACTCGACCGCGGCCGGCTATGGGCTGCCCTGGGGACCGCACCCGAGCGACGAGGACAAGGCCTGCGGCCGTTCCCCCGACGCCTACGCCAGCGACCTGGCGACGGCGAACAACTGGAACGTGCTGAACCTGGCCTGCGGCAGCGCGACGATCATGGACGGGCTGCTCGGGCCCGAGGTGCTGTCCAACGGCCAGATCGCCGCGCCGCAGCTGCCGCGGGCCGAGGCCGCCACCCACGCCAAGCTGATCATCGTCAGCGTCGGGGCGGACGACCTGTCCTGGTCGGTGATGACCCGGCTGTGCGCGGCCACCGCCGTGTGCAACGACAAGGTGTCCAGCGCCTACTTCAATCAGCTGCTCGACAACTTCACCAGGAATTACTACGACCTGCTCAGCGACCTAGACCGGCTGCCCGGGCACCCGGCGGTGCTCATCAACCAGTACTACGTGCCGTTCGGGTCGTCGATCGGCTGCCTGCGCGGGTTCGGGATGACCCCGGCCAAGGAGAAGGTGCTGCTGTCCCGGCTCGGGCAGCTGAACAAGGCGCTGGCGCAGGGCGCGGGACTGTTCGGGTTCGGCGTCGCGGCACCGCAGTTCGCCGGGCATGAACTGTGCACGTCCGACCCGTACGTGCAGGGACCTGACGACCCCGCGCCGCTGCACCCGAACGCGGCGGGGGAACTGGTGATCGCGCTGGCGGACGAGCAGGCGATGCCGTCGCTGTCCCCGGCGCCGGTGGTGCTGCCGACTCCGTCGCCGACCACGACCGTTCCACCCGCCCTGGGATAATATTCGGGCCGGGGCGGCCGAGGCGCTCGGCGTGGTTTGCCCGCCATCGCGGGTGCGCAGTACGACGACGAGCGTGCCCAGGCAGGCGAACGCGAGCAGCAGGTAGGGGACCAGGTCCGACGTGGCCTGGGCCAGCGCTCCGCTCGCCAGCGCGGCGGTCGCCTGCCCAGCCGCCCAGGTGAGGTTGGATAGCGCGAAGCCGAGGCCCTGGTGCAGTCCCAGGCCCGCCGATCCCTCGCTGACGAGTGCCGAAGCCGGGGTGAACAGCGTGCCGAAGAACGGCGTGCCCGCGATCAGGACGGCGATCAGCCACGGCTCGGTGGACGTCAGCGGCACCACGATGCTGCACGCGATGCCGGCGATGAGAGCGATGGTGAGCGGCCTGGCCGGCCCGAACCGGTCGGACATCCGGCCGGCCAACGGGGACAGCGCCGACTCGGCCAGCGCCGCGCACAGGAACGTGGCCGCGATGACCGTCCCCGCCACGCCGAGTCGCGAGAGCCGCAGCGGCGCCAGGACGTCGATGACGCCGAAGGCGATGCCCGCCAGGGCCATCAGCCACATGCCCATCACGACCTGGCGGTCGCGGAGCGCGGGCAGCGCCGCCCGCAGGCGCTGCGGCGCTTCCGGGCGCGGCGCGGGAACAGTGAACGCGATCGCTATGAGGAGGCCCGCGGCGACCGAGGCGGCCGAGAACGCGGGCCCAGGGCCCACGGTGTTCGCCACCGCGCCCACGACAGGTCCGAACAGCGCGCCGACCACCGCCGCCCCGAGGGCGTAACCGAGCAGCTCCCCGCGCCGCTCTCGCGGCGCGGCCGTCGCGAGCCAGGACAGCGCCGCGGTCCAGGTACACGCGCCGGCGATGCCCTGCACGAACCGCGCGATGTCAAGCACGGGGGCGGCGGTCAGCCAGCCGAACGCCAGCGTCGACAGGCTCATCAGGCCCAGGCCGAGCAGCGCCACCGAGCGGTCACCGAACCTGGCGACCAGCGCTCCGCTGGGCAGCGACCCGATCAGCGTCCCGGCCGGGTAAGCGCCGATAAGGACGCCCGCGCCCGCCTTGGACAGCCCGGCCACCGCGGCGTAGTGCGGCAGCAGCGGCGTGAGGGCGGAGTAGAAGACCGTGTCCACCCCGACGATCGCGCAGGTGAACGCCACCAACCGCCGCAGCGGCGGATCCAGCCTGGGCCGGCTCCGCTGGCGGTTCGGG
>DASXKI010000158.1:0-1630 GCA_036496945.1 Streptosporangiaceae bacterium
GATGCGCGGCTGTGGGGCTTGACGGCATCAGACTTGTGGTTATCGTCGTGCATGGCTTGGCGTCATGAGTCCGTAGCCTGCGTCGGCGATATGGGCAGTGTCCGCCGCGCGTCAGGCTCCCGGCCTGGCTGCCGGAACGAACCGGGCCAGCAGGATGGCGAGCCGGCGGTCATGGCTGCCGGCGGGTAGTCTGCCGCCGCGTGTGAGTGTCACCAGGCCGTGTAGCGCCGCCCAGAAGACCTCGGTGAGCAGGCCCAGGTCGTCGCCGTTTGCGTGCGGCCGGAGCGCTTCGGCGAGTTCGCCGAAGCCTGCGTGCAGGGCGGGCGGCGCGGCGGCGGTCGCGAACGGCAGGTCCACGGTCTGGCTGAACATCGCGTCGTAGAGGGCCGGGCGCCGGCGCGCGAAATCCATGTATGCGTCGCTGACGGCGGCTAGCGCTCGGGCGGGGTCCGGTGCAGCGGCCCGCGCTGCGGCGAGTCCGGTGGCCAGTTCGGCGAAGCCCTCGACGGCGACGGCGGCCTTGATCGCGTCTTTCCCGTCGAAGTGGCTGTAGAGCACCGGCTGGCTGTACTCGACACGCTCAGCCAGGCGGCGCGTCGTTACCGCGTCCCATCCTTCCGTCTCGGCCAGCTCGCGGGCCGCCGCGATGATCAGCTTCTCGCGCTCCGCGCGCTCGCGCTCCCGGCGTTCCTGGATCGACATGGAACTGATTCTAGCATCGCTAGCGTTCCTGCTGTCGATCTGCTAGTGTCGCCTTCGTCGCTAGCACTGCTAGATAGGTGGAGGATGCATGCTCACCCCGATCGCCTACAGCCTCGCCATCGCCCTCGACCTGCTGGTCCTGCTCATCGGCGGGCGGTTCCTGATCGCCCCCCGCGCGGCGGCAGCCGGCTACGGCGTCCCCGCCAAACCCGGCGGCGACCCCGCCTACCTGACGGTCAAGGGCCTGCGCGACGGAACCTACGCTCTGGTGGGCCTGACCCTGCTCGCCTTCGCCGGGGCGCACGCCGAGGCCTGGTTCATGCTGACCGTCGCCCTCGTACCGCTCGGCGACACCCTGATCGTGCTGCGCCATGGCGGCACCAGGGCCGTCGCCTTCGGCATCCACTTCGCAACCGCCGTGCTGGTCTTGCTCAGCGCCGCGCTGCTGTTCGCCAGCTGACACCGAGAAGGGCAACCACGACATGACCACGCTCAGCCACGTACTCGCGATCACCGGCGTGCTGACCGCCGGGATTATCTACGGCACCGACGCGCTCGGGGCACTGGTCGGGCGCCCGGCCTGGAACAAGGTCGACGACCGCACACTGGTGATGGCCACCGGATTCATGCACTACTACGGCGACCGCCGCTTCCCAGTCCCCGGCATCCTGAGCGTCGCCGCCACCGTGCTCACCGCCGTAACATCGGCGATCAGCGGGCACTGGCCGGCCACCGCCGCAGCATCGACCGCAGCCGCCGCGCTGCTGACCTGGCTGGCCATCTACAGGACCATCAACGCCCCGATCAACAAGCAGCTCACCCAGGCCGCACAGGAAGGCCGGGTCCCGCCGAACGCGCGGGACCTGCAGACCCGCTGGGACAGCGTGATCTACCTCCGCGCCGCGCTGCAGGGCGTCGCGGTCGCCGG
>DASXKI010000159.1:0-33239 GCA_036496945.1 Streptosporangiaceae bacterium
GAACCCCCGCCAGCGATAGAGCCGCTGTGCTCGCGTGTTGTCGGCCCTGACCTCCAGGAAGACCTCGGTGCAGCCTCGGCTGCTGGCCTCGGCGAGCAGCCGGTCCAGCAACGCCGAGCCGATGCCCTGGCCCCAGCGGGCTGCCGACACGGCGATCGTCAGCACATCTGCCTGGCCGCCGGCCGCCAGCAGTCCGGCGTAGGCCACGATCCCCCCGCCGTCTTCGGCTACCAGGTAGGAGCGGCTGGCCGGCTGCTGGCCGAGCTCGCCGACCAGCATCTGCCGTGACCAGGCCTCCTCGCCGAACAGGTCCAGCTCCAGGGCGAGCACGCTATCCAGGTCTGCGGTGGTCATCGGGCGGAACTCAACCTGCGTCACGGTGTCACCCGCTTCGGCTTGCCAGGCTCGCGCGCGTCAGGCCTGCGCAGGTACAGCGGCTCGGCCGGGTTCGGTGGCTCCCCGGCTGCCTGCCGCGCCGCGGCGAGGGCCGCGAGACGGGCCGCGGACGGGTAGCGCGGCCCGAGCGGCCGGCCTGCCAGCTCCGGGTACAGCAGCGCGCCCTCGCCCGCCACCGGGAGGCCGGGTGGCAAGCCGGCCAGGAGATCCGCGGGACGGCTGACGTGCGGGCCGTCCGTGCGCTCGCCGTCGGGCGAGTAGCGGGCCCAGTAGACCTCACGGCGGCGCGCGTCTGTAGCGACCAGGAACTCGGCCCCCGCAGCCGCCGCCGCGTCTGCCGCGATGACGTCGAGCGAGCAGATCCCATCGGCCGGGATCTGCAGGGCGCTGCTGAGCACCCGGGCGGTGACCAGGCCGGCGCGCAGCCCCGTGTAGGGGCCGGGCCCGGTGCCGACGGCGATGCCGGTCAGGTCACGGCGGTCCGCACCCGCGTTCTGCAGCACCTTGTCGATGAAGACAGCTAGCAGTTCGCCGTGCCGCCGCGCATCGTCGGCTGACTCCTGCGCGATGACGGTGCCCCCGTCATGCAGGGCCACGGTTACCGCCGACGTGGCGGTGTCAAACGCGAGCAGCAGCACGATTGACCAGCCTAGTGAGGGCCGCCGGGTGGTCGTGACGGGACGCTGAGCGGGCGGGCCTCGCAGGCCCCTTCCCTCAGGCCGTCGGCTCGGCCATGACCTTGGCGAGCATCGCCTTGGCCGCAGCCTTGGCACCAGCTTGGAGCGTTGGCACGGGAACGGGGCCGAAGCCATGCCCCGACTCCTGGCCCGACATGATCGCCGTTATGATCGCGTTCCGTTCCCGGATCACTACGGTGACGACGTCGGTGCTGATCCCGCTCACGTGCTCGTTCTGGAACGCCATGAACGCCTGTTGGCCAAGCCCCGTCAGCTTGCTGATCTGCGCTGCCGGCAGCGGCGAGTTCTTCAGCGGGTGCGCGAGTCCCAGCTGGGCCAGGACGAAGTTGTCCTGCGCGTTTGCGGTGGCGCTGCCGTCACCAGTAGCTGCCGCGAACGGCTCGTACGACGCCGCCTGCACTTCCAGCACCAGGAAGTTCGGCTTGGCGTCGACGGTGAAGCTGCACTGGCTGTCGGTGCGACTGTCCTGCTCGCTCGTCGAGGTCCGGCCTGTCGCGGGCATGAACTGGTTGAGCACGGCCGTGCTCACGCTGCCGCAGGCGCTGGGCACCGACTTGAACTCGCTGTGCTGAAGCGCGGTGACGTAGAGGGTGGGCTTCGGGCTGTGATGCGTGACGAGCGCCACGACCCCGGCAGCTATAACGCATGCCACGATCGCGATCCCGCCCCAGCGGTAGACCCGGCGGCGTGACTTGCGCAGCCTGGTCGCGGCGGCTCGACCCCGGCGCCGGCCCGATCGCGGCACCCGGCCCGCCGGTCTCGAAGCCTGTCCCGGCTCGCTGTCAGGGTCGTCGCTAGCGGGCTCCTGGTAATCGCCGTCATCGAACGCGCGCGTCGTGACCGGTCGCCGCAGTGTGCCCGTCGGCCTCCCGGGATGGCCAATCGGACCGGCCCAGGGAGGCAGGTCGCTGTCGGTGTCCGGCTCGGGCGCGAACGGGTCGGCCTGCTGCCAGCCAGCGCGATCCGGTCGCTGCCGGTCTGGTCGCTGCCGGTCTGGTCGCTGCCGGTCCGGGCGGCGCGACCGCTCAGGCCGCGGCGCGCGGTCGTAGCCGCTAGGCGGGGCGGCCTCGGGCTCCCGCGAATGGCGACCGGGCGGGAAGCCCTGCTGAGCCACGGCGCGCCTCCTGGCTAGGCGAATGGGGACCGCGGGTCACCGCGGCAAAGACTGGCTGGATGACCGGAAGTGTAGTAGCGCGACGGGCGCTGTGAGGACAATTCGGCTGGGCGGGTCGCTAACTCGCGGCGGCCAGCGCCGCCCGGGCCGCGGCGGCAACCGCCGGGTCTGTCCAGCGCTCACCCCAGCCCCGGACGTGCACGATCCGCGCCACGTCGAGGTCCGCGGCGATGTCACCGTCCATTCCTGCGGCCGGGCGCGTCGTCGCCATCATGTCGCCGTTGGCGCTGATGCCCACCGCCAGGAAGCTCGGCGCCAGGTCCTCGACCAGGCCCTCGCCCCACTCGACCACTGTGACGGAGGTAGCCAGGTCCGCGTCCAAGTCCAGGTCGTCCACCTCGGCCCGGCTGCCGAGCCGGTAGGCATCGGCGTGGACCAGATCAGGCCCGGTGCCAAGACTCGGGTGCACTCGCGCGATCACGAACGTGGGCGAGGTCACCTGACCGCGCACGCCGAGCCCCGCGCCGATGCCCTGGGCCAGGGTCGTCTTCCCGGCCCCCAGCGGCCCGGACAGGACCACGAGATCGCCAGCGGTCAGCAACCGGGAGAGCCGGGTACCGAGCGTGCGCATCTGCTCGGCGGTCGCGACGACAATGTGCTCGTCGATGCCCGGCACCGGGCTGCCGGTATCGACGTCGGCGCTCACGCCGGCCTCCGGCTGGTCGCCGCCCCGTCTAGCGCAGCCGCCGTCAGGTCGGCGATCGCCTCGGTCACGACCTCCGGCCGCTCGAGAAGGGCCATGTGCCCAGCATCGGGCACCCGGACAAGGGTGGCGCCCGGAATGGCGTCGGCGAGCCAGGTCGCGTGGTCAGCCGGGATGAGCCGGTCTTGCTCGCCCGTGATGACGACGGTCGGGACCCGGCCGACGGTGGAGAGGGACAGCCGTTTGTCATGCTCGAGCAAGGCCAGGTAGAAGTCCGCCACGACCTCGATAGGGGTGGCTCTGATCACCCGCTCCAGGAAGTCGACGACGGTGGGGCTGACGTCCGGGTCGCCGAACGCGATGAACCTCGTCGACAGGAACGCCAGGTCGCCTGCCGTCGCCCGGACCCACTCAGTCAGCGCCGCACGCCGGCCCCGGGCGGTGCCGCGCAGCAATGACGGCCCGGCCCAGCGCGCGACCGGGCGCAATGGGGCAGGCAGCCAGCTAATCGCGTCCACCAGGTGCGCGGCGGTCGAGACCAGCACCACGCCGATGACCTTCGGGCCGAACAGCTCCGGCCGCTGGTCGGCGAGCGCCATGATCGTCATGCCGCCCATCGAGTGCCCGACAAGCACGACCGGCATGTCTCGAGGCACCGTCGCGGCCAGCACGGCGGCGAGATCGGCGCCAAGCTGGTCAATGCTGACGTGCGCCGGGTCGCTGCGCCCGGACTGGCCGTGACTGCGCTGATCCCACAGCACCAGCCGGTAGTCGGCTGCCAGGTCCTGCCACTGGTAGTGCCAGACATCCTCGTTGAGCGTGTAACCGTGGCAGAACACGATAGTGACCGGCGCATCATCCGGCCCGCAGATCTCGGCGTGCAGCCGCACGCCGTCGTCCGCGACAACCTCGACGGGACTGCCAGCCAGCTCGCCGAAGGGCTCGTCCCTGGCTGGGTCTGGCCGCAGCCTGATGCGGCCGACGGCCACCTTCTCGGCTGCGATGACAGCACCGGCGGACGCCGCAGCGATTCCGGTTGCCAGGCCAGCGACGCTAGAGAGCCGCCGCCACGTGGCCATCGGTTCTCCCGTCCGGGCCGAGCATCGGCCTGTTCCCGGCCGCAGCGTCATCCTCGGCCGCTGTTACTCCAGAGTAAGTTCTCGGCACCTTACCCGTAAAGCGGGTGACGATCTCATACGAAAGCGTGCCAAGCAGGTCCGCCCACTCCTGCGCAGTCGGCTCGCCGCGGTCGCCGGGCCCGAACAGCACGACCTCGTCGCCCGCCTCGGCCGGCTCGTCGCCCAGCTCCAGGATGATCTGGTTCATGTTGACGGTGCCCGCGATCTTGAAGCGCCTGCCCCGCAGGAAGACCCAGCCCTTGTTGGTGGCATGCCGCGGTATGCCCTCGTTGTAGCCGAGCGGCACCAGCCCGAGCGTCATGTCGCGGTCGGTGATGTACCGGTGCGCGTACGACACAGGTGTCGCCGCCGCCACTCGCTTGACCTGGATCAGCCGGACGCGCAGCGTCATCGCCGGGCGCAGCCAGTCCGGCACGCCACCAGGCAGGGTGGACAGCCCGACGACGGCACCGCCCGGCCGGACCAGGTCGAAGTAGGCCTGCGGCAGCGTCAGCGTGGCTGGCGTGTTGGCCATATGGCGCACCTCGGGCCGGGCCCCGGCTCGCTCGGCGAACGCAACAGCGTCCCGGAACGCGGCCAGCTGGTTGGGGATCGACGGGTGTCCGGGGATGTCGGCGCACGCGAAGTGCGACCACAGACCGACGACCCGCACCAGGCCCGCTGCCTCTGCCGCCAGCGCCGTGTGCACGAGGCCAGCCCAGTCGTCCGCGGTCGCGCCGCCCCGGCTCATCCCGGTGTCAGCTTCCAGCTGCAGCCGGGCCGGCTTGCCCGCTCCCTCGGCGGCCAGCGCGATCTGATCCACCAGCGCGGCCGTGCCGGCAGTGAGATCCACATCGTGGCGGATCGCGTCCGCATGGGGCGCGTCCGGGCTGCCGAGCAGGCTCAGAAGCGGCACGGTGAGGCCGGCCTGGCGCAGCGCGATCGCGTCGGCCAGGTGGACGACGCCGAGCCAGGTCGCGCCTCCGGCTAGCGACGCGCGGGCCGTCTCCAGCATGCCGTGGCCGTAGCCTTCAGACTTGACCACCGCCATTACCTGAGCGGCGCCCACATGCTGGCAGAGCGCGGCCACATTCGCCTGGATCGCGTCCAGGTCGATCAGCGCCTCCGGATGACCGTCCATGCCGTCCAGTCTGCCAGGACTGCGCCGGCACTCGACCCGCCTGCGCGTTCTGTGTCCCCCGCAGCCACCAGCAACCGTCCCGGCATGGCCTGACCTCCCACACGAAACACCAATGATTTCATGCGCAAAACGTCCATATAGGGCATCTAGTCTGCGCACTGGCTGGCGAACTGGGCAGTTTTAGGGCGTGAAGGTGCATTTGCTGCCCTTCATTGGGCAGTGGATCCACCCTCACGCCCAATCGGCGACGCGGCCGGGCGGGATCGCTCGCTACGCGCCCGAGTCGCTTAGCCTGGCGCCACGTGATAAGCAAGGCGACATGTCTCAACTGATCCCGCTGACTGTCTTGTTCGGCAACCCCGAGCGGGTGAGCCCCCGGCTATCGCCGGACGGTACGCAGCTCGCCTGGATCGCTCCGCACGACGGGGTGCTGAACGTCTGGGTCGCCCCTATCACCTCGCAGGCTGGGGTCGACTGGCCCGCCGCTCGGGTGGTGACCGACGACACTGACCGTGGCATCCGCCAGTTCGCCTGGGCCCACGACGGCCGCCATCTGCTCTACCTCCAGGACACCGGCGGGGACGAGAACTGGCGCCTGCACGACGTCGATCTCACAACGATGCAGCGCCGCGATCTGACGCCGTTCGACGGCGTGCAGACCCAGCTGATCGCGACCGAGAAGGACTTCCCGGACGAGATCCTCATCGGGCTGAACAAGGACAACGTGCAGCTGCATGATGTCTACCGGGTCAACCTGCGGACCGGGGAGCTCGTCAAGGAGCTCACGAACCCCGGCTTCATCGGCATGGTCGCCGATGCGCAGCTGGTGGTGCGCGCCGCGCTCCAGCCACAGCCGGACGGGTCGATGATCCTCGTCGTCCGCGACAGCGGCGACAGCTCCGTCCCCGACAGCTCCGTGCCCGACAGCGGCGACACCCCACAATGGCGCGCGGTCCTCACGATCCCGTCTGAGGACTCACTGACGACTAGCCCGATCGCATTCAGCGCGGACGGCCAGTCGCTGCTGCTGGTTTCCTCGGTCGACGCGGAGGCTGCCGGGCTGGTCAGGCTCGATCTCCGGAGCGGCAGCAGCGAGGTGCTCGCCGCCGACCCTGAGGCGGACGTCAGCGACGTCCGGGTGAACCCCGATACCCGCGAGCCGCAGATCGTGACCATACTCAAGGCCCGGTCTGAGTATCGCGTGCTGGACCCGTCGGTCGCCGGTCACCTGGCCGCGATTCGCGCGCTGCATCCGGGTGACCCGGTGTTCGCCGATGCCGACGACGCTGACCAGGTCTGGCTAATCGCGTTCACCAACGACGCCGGCCCGGTCTCGTTCTATGCCTACGACACCGCTACCGGCGTCGGCAGTTTCCTCTTCGAGCACCAGCCCGAGCTGTCCAAGTATGAGCTTGCGCTGATGGAGCCGTTCGCCTACCAGGCCCGCGACGGGCTCGCGATCAACGGCTATCTGACGTTCCCGCCCGGCGTGGACCGGTTCGACCTGCCGACCGTGCTCCTCGTGCACGGCGGCCCCTGGGCACGCGACGCCTGGGGGTTCGACCCGCAGGCGCAGTGGCTCGCCAACCGCGGCTACCTGTGCATCCAGGTGAACTTCCGTGGCTCGACCGGCTACGGCAAGGCGTTCCTCAACGCGGGCGACCGCGAATGGGGCGGCAAGATGCAGGACGACGTCAGCGACGCCGTCGCGCACGCGATCAGCCGCGGCTGGTCTGACCCGGCGAGGATCGCCATCGTAGGCGGGTCATATGGCGGGTACGCGGCGCTGGCGGGCGCGGCGTTCACGCCGGATCTGTACTGCTGTGCCGTCGACATCGTCGGACCGTCGAACCTGATCACGCTGATTGAGACCATCCCCCCGTACTGGGCGCCGCTTCTCGCACAGTTCCACAACCGAGTCGGCGACCCTGCCACGGACAAGGACTTCCTCTGGTCCCGGTCACCGCTCGCCTGCGCCGAGCAGATCCGGATCCCGCTGCTCATCGCGCAAGGCGCGAACGACCCGCGGGTGAAGCAGGCCGAGTCCGAGCAGATCGTCGCGGCACTCGAGAAGGCCGGAATCGAGCATGACTACATGCTGTTCCCGGACGAGGGCCACGGTTTCGCCAAGCCAGCGAACCGGCTGCTGTTCTTCGCCGCGGCCGACAAGTTCCTCGGCCGATACCTCGGTGGCCGGTCAGAAGGTCAGTAAGCCGCACAGGCCGGCGGCGGCCGGGGGGAACGAGTCCGGTCCCGCCCTAGTCGTCGTTGCTTGTCACCGCGCGGATCGCGGCGGGGATGGCGCCGATCAGGTCGCTGGCGCCGATCGGGGCGCCGCGCGCAGCCAGACGGCCTGCCATGCCGTGCAGATAAGCCCCGGCTGCCGCGGCGTCCGGCGGTGGCAGGCCCTGGGCTAGCAGCGAGCCAGCCAGACCGGAGAGCACGTCGCCGGATCCTGCCGTCGCCAGCCAGCTTGACCCGGTCGCGTTCACGCGGACCGGGCGGCTCGCGTCCGGCTCGGCGATCACGGTCGTGGAGCCCTTGAGCAGGACCGTGATACCGAGCTCAGCGGCGGCTGCCCTGGCGTAGTACAGGCGGCGGGCCTCGATGTCGGACCGGTCAGCATTCAGGAGCCGGGCTAGCTCGCCCGCGTGCGGCGTGATGAGTGTCGGCCCCTGGCGCGTTAGCAGGTCCCGATGCTCGGCCAGCACCGTGATCCCGTCCGCATCGACGAGCACTGGCACGTCGCTGGCCAGGACGGCGGCGAGCAGGGCGAGCGCGGTCTCGCCCGTGCCGATGCCGGGGCCGACCGCCCACGCCTGGACGCGGCCTGCTTGCTCGATGGCCTGGTCCGGGCGGTCCGGATCGTAGGTCGTGACCACAGCTTCCGGCCAGTGCTGCCGGGCCACGCCGATCGCGGGCGCGGCCGATACCAGGCGGACCATCCCCGCGCCGCCCTTGATCGCGCCGCCAGCCGACAGGACAGCCGCACCGGTGTACTGCTCACTGCCGGCGACGAGGCCGAGCACGCCACGGCGGTACTTATCCGATTCGGCGGACGGGTGCGGCAGCATCGCGGCGACGTCGGCCGCCTGGAGGGAAATGACCACAGGCTCGAGGAGATACGGGCCGAGGCCGATGTCGATCAGCTCAACCGGGCTAGCGCGGTCCGCGCCGGGATCGATCAGGAGTCCGGGCTTGATGGTCCCGAAGGTGACGGTGACATCGGCATGAATGGCCGCGCCGTGCACCTCCCCGGTGTCGGCGTCGATGCCGCTTGGTAGGTCGACGGCGATCACCAGCGCGCCGTCGCGACGAGCGTCCTCCGTGATTCGGGCCAGCGCTGCGGCAGGCTCACGGAGGCCGCCGTGCCCGCCGATTCCGGTCAGCCCGTCGATGATCAGGTCGGCGGCGCCGATCGCTGACCGCGCCGCCGCGGAGATGCGGACGTCGGCCGGTTCGCCGTGACCGCCGACCTCGCCGCCGCCAGCGACGGCCTCCCCGACGCCGGCGTCGCTGGCGCCCTCCGCCTGGCTTGTCGCGGCGACGACCCGGCCGCCGCGGGCGAGCAGGTCCGCGGCGGCGGCCTCGTGCAGGCGCGAGCCAGCCGCGATGGCGATCACGCTGGCCCCGCGGCTGGCGAGCCGAGCGCCGCCGTAGAGAGCATCGCCGCCGTTATCGCCGCTGCCGGCCAGCACGACAACCCGCGCGCCGTAGACCCGGTCGAGCAGGCTCGCGCAAGTCGCCGCGAGGCCGGCCGCGGCGCGCAGCATCAGCGCACCGTCCGGCACTTTCGCCATGAGCGCCTGCTCGGCCGTGCGCACGTCCGCCACCCTGTGCGCGTTTCTCATCGCTCTGCTACCACCATGGCGACGCAGATGCCCGCGTCATGGCTGATCGACACATGCCAGTCAGTCACACCGAGCCTGACGGCCGCGGCGGCGACCGTGCCGCTGAGCTCCAGCGTGGGCTTCCCCCGGGCGTCGTGGCTAATGACCGCGTCGGTCCAGCGCAGCCCGGGCGGGCCGCCGAGCGCCTTGGCGACCGCTTCCTTCGCGGCGAAATAGCCGGTGAGCGAGCGGATGGGCCGACCGCGTTCGCTATCAGCGAACAGCCTGCCTGCCAGCGCGGGCGTGCGCTCCAAGGCGGCCTCCAGGCGCGAGATCTTGGCTACGTCCACGCCGATGCCCACGATCATGCGGCAAGCCTGCCACGGCCAGCCCGCATCGATCGGCACCACGCGCCCGGCTGCCCGGATAAAAACCGCATACTGGGCCAGCGGATCCCTACCGTGACGCGCGGGACGGGGAGGCGCGGGACCGGGAGGCGCGAGACCGGGACGCGCGACTGCGCCTGCCAAGCCGGGCCAGGACCAAGCCGGGCCAGGACTACGTGCGAAAGGCGTGGTCCAAAGGCTCGACCGACCGTCGACTGCGCGACGGCTAGCCGGCGTCCTTGATCGCGTCGGCGAGGCGCCCGGCCAGGCGCTCGGCCTGAGCCGCGTCTGCGGCTTCGACCATCACCCGCACAGCGGGCTCAGTGCCGCTGGGCCGGACCAGCACCCGGCCAGCATCGCCAAGCTCGGCCTCGGCCACTGCGACCGCCGCCGCGAGAGCACCCGACGACGCCACCCGCGCTTTGTCGACGCCCGGCACGCTGATCAGGACCTGCGGATACCGCGTCATGACGCTGACCAGGTCGGCGAGCGGGCGGTCCTGCCGCGCCGCCTCCGCCAGCAGGTGCAGCCCGGTCAGCATCCCGTCGCCGGTCGTCCCGTGGTCGAGCATGATGATGTGGCCAGACTGCTCGCCGCCGAGCACGTACTTGCCATCGAGCATGGCAGCGATCAGGTACCGGTCGCCAACCGGCGTTTCCACCACGTCGATGCCAGCCGCGCGCATCGCGTGCCGGAATCCGAGGTTCGACATCACCGTGGCGACCACTGTGTCGCCGGCCAGGCGGCCCTTCGCCTTGAGCGCGATCGCCAGCACCGCGAGGATCTGGTCCCCGTCGATGATCTGGCCAGAGGCATCAACGGCCAGGCAGCGGTCCGCGTCCCCGTCGTGTGCGATGCCCGCGTCCGCGCCGGCCGCCACGACCGCAGCGGACAGCGTCTCGAGGCTGGTCGACCCCACGCCCTCGTTGATATTGAGCCCATCGGGGTCAGCACCAATCGCGATGACGTCCGCGCCCGCTCGGCGGAGCAGATCCGGCGCGAACGCTGCCGCGGCCCCGTGTGCGCAGTCGACCACGACGCGAAGTCCAGCCAGCGGTGCACCAGGATTGCCCGGAGTGGCCGGCAGCGTGCTCAGCAAGTGACTGACGTAGCGCTCGCCTTGATCGGCTGCATCGGTGACTCGGCCGAATCCCGCCTCGGGCACCCCGGCCGGCCCATGACTCAGCGCTGCAGCGCCGGTCAGGCCAGCTAGCCGAGCCTCGATCTCGTCCTCGACCGCGTCGGGCAGCTTGACGCCCCCGCGCGCGAAAAACTTGATTCCGTTGTCAGGTGCCGGGTTGTGACTTGCCGACAGCACGACGCCGAAGTCAGCGTCCAGGGCTGCCGTCAGGTGGGCCACAGCGGGCGTCGGCATGACGCCGAGCCGGATAACGTCCACGCCGCTGGCGGCCAGCCCGGCTACCACCGCTGCCTCGAGGAACTCACCGGAGGCACGCGGATCGCGGCCAACAACGGCGAACGGCCTGTGCCGACGCACGCGGGTGCCGGGGCCGAAGTCAAGGGATCCCGCCTCGCCAGGCCCCGAGCCGACCGCCGACCGCGAGGCGACTGCCGACTGCAAGCCGACGCCGGACCCAGAGCCGACAACGGACCGCGACTCACCAGTCCACGACTCAGCGGACCAGGACTCGCCAGCAGGAAGGCCAGCGGCGCACAGGACGCCTGCCGCGGCCGATGCCAGGCTTAGCGCAAACCCCGCGGTGAGCTCGCGCCCTGCGGCGCCCCTGACACCGTCCGTGCCGAAATGCTGACCCATACCCGCCAAGATCCTCCGTGCCGCGATGGCGGGGTGATTAACGCTTGGAGTACTGCGGCGCCTTGCGGGCCTTCTTCAGGCCGGCCTTCTTGCGCTCGATGACCCGGGCGTCCCTGGTCAGGAACCCGGCCCGCTTGAGTGTCGGACGGCTCTCGGGGTCGACCAGAATCAGCGCCCGGGCGATGCCGAGCCGCAGCGCCCCGGCCTGGCCGCTCACGCCGCCACCGCTGATGCGGGCCACCACGTCGAACTGGTCTTCAGCGCCCAGCGCCACGAACGGCTCGCTGATCAGCTGCTGGTGCACCTTGTTGGGGAAGTACTCCTTGAGCGTCCGGTCGTTGATCTTCCACTGGCCGGTGCCCGGCTGGATACGAATCCGCGCGATGGCCTCCTTGCGACGGCCCGTGCCCAGCGCCTTGCCAGTGACGACCGGCTTGCGCGCGGCTGGCTTGGGCTGCTGGTTGTCACCGGTCTGGGTGGTGTACTCCGACAGGTGCTCCTCAGCGGCCGACTCGGCCTCCGGTCCCGTCTCCAGCGTCTCAGTGGACTCGGCCACGTTGTCTTCCTCGTGCTTCCCGCTTGACTCTTGCCTGGCTCTGAAATGGGGGGCAGCTAGCCGCTACTTGGCGGAGCCGACCTGCTCGACCTGCGTGATCTCAAACGGCACTGGCTGCTGCGCCGAATGCGGGTGCTCGGGGCCCGCGTACACCTTGAGCTTGCGCAGCATCTGGCGGCCGAGGGCGTTCTTCGGAAGCATGCCTTTGACTGCCTTCTCGACAGCACGCTCCGGGCTCTTGGCCATCAGCTCGGCATACGACATCGAGCGCAGCCCGCCCGGGTAACCGCTGTGCCGGTAGGCCATCTTGTCCTGGAGCTTGTTCCCGCTCAGGGCCACCTTGTCCGCGTTGACGATGACGACGAAATCACCCGTGTCCACATGCGGCGCGAAGATCACCTTGTGCTTGCCGCGCAGCAGCACGGCCGCCTGGCTTGCCAGCCGGCCAAGGACGACGTCAGATGCGTCGATGACGTGCCAGTGGCGCTGGATGTCAGCGGCCTTCGGGCTGAAAGTGCGCACAGTCATAAGCCTTCGCGTGTGAGTCCTGATCCTGGCCCGCGCCGGGGACATATCCTGCCTTGGCGCGGGAATCCGCAGGTACCGGCTGCAGCTCACCTGCCCTTGGGCCCGGCGGGCATGCCAGTACGCATGGACGCCTCAGAAGGATACCGGCCGTTACCTGCAACGGTCAAAGCGGGACGGCTTTAGCAAGATCCAAACCCATACGGCCGGGAACGGGGCCGCCCGCCGGAGACCCGCAGTTCACGTCCGCCGGCCTCGCGAAATCCGCAAACCGCCCTCGACGGAACTCGCCGCGCGACGGCCGCGGGAACGTCATGGCTGGCACCATGCTGATGCTGAATTGACCATCGGCGCGGGTGCCGAGGCAGGTAGTCGCGCAGGCCAGAAACGCCCGGACCAGCCGAACTTGGCGACGCGGAGCGCTACGCTCAACCGCATGCGTAAGCGGCCCGTCGACGGAGCAGACCAGCGGAGCACCCGTCGGCGCGACCAGAAGGCGGACCGCAGCGACCGCGGCGACGGCGGGTCGGTGTTCGCGCCCGGTTATGACGCGAGCGGCCCCGAGTCGCCCGACCGGGGGCAAGCCGGAACCAGAACGAGCGGCTCCGACACTCCCTGGTACGGCTCTACAGCGGGCGGTGCCGCGGGGAGGGGACCGGTCCGTGGCTATCCGCCAGTTCCGGGCCAGCCGCCGCCGATGTATCCACCAGGCCAGTTCGCCGCGTGGAACCGCGGCTCCGGCGGCGTCAGTCAGGCCGGCCTGGCGTCGGCCGGACCGGCTCGCGGCCAGTCAGCCAGGACCCAGTCAGGCCCGCACACAGGCCCAGCGACATCTGGTCCGGCCCGGGCGGGCATGGAACGGCCCCGCACCGGGCCTCCCAGCCCAGGCGGCCCTGCGAGCCCAGGAAGCCCTGCGAGCGCGGGCAGTCCGGATGGCCGGGCGCCGGGCGCCGGAGCCGCGCCGGGAGGCCCGCGGGTCGGGCAGCCGGCCTGGCTCGCGGCCGCAACAGGCGATACCCCTGCCACCTCGCGGTATTACGATCAGGACCTTGCGTCCGGCGGCGAACCTGGCTACTCCATGCTGGCCGTCAGCGACCCCGCGGCGGACGTGACCTCGACCCAGACCTGGCAGGCCGCCGGCGACGGCCGGGCCACGGGTATCTGGACCGCGCCGCCGAGGCCTGCGGGCGGTCCAGAGTCGCGGCGCGGCACCGCGGACTCGAGCGACACGGCGGCGAGCACCCGCGACGCTGCCGGCAGTCCCCGCGCCGCCGCGGGGCCTCCCGGCGCCACCGCCGCTGGACGTCCCGGTACCGCCAGCCAAGCCGACGAGGCCGACGGCCGCGCAGCCGAGTCCGGCCGCCGGGGCGCGGGCGGGCACAGCGGCACGCACACCAGCCCTCACTCGCAGGTACGCACCGCGCGGCCGGACGACCCCCAGCGCCCCTCGAGCACACAGCGCCCCTCGGCCACGCGGGGCGCTGCGGGCACGCGGCCTCGCCGCAAGCGCCCGGCCAGCGTCAAACTCGCGATGGCCACTGCCCTAGTCCTCGTGCTCGCCGCCGCCGCCGCGCTGTCCTACGCCGTGCTCCGCAATACAGCCGGCCACAAGGGCGCCGCCCCGCCGGCCCGCAAGCTGGCCAGCAGCCCCAGCGCCTCGCCCAGCCCGAGCTTGGGGCCGTACGGGCACATCGCCTCTCGCAAGGCCGATCCGACGCCGCTGACGATGGCTGAGCTGTACCCGGTCACGTTCACCGCGGGCGGCACGAGCATCCTGCGGACCACGGCGAGCACAAGTACTAACTGCGCTGCCAACCTCGTCGGGTCCGGCATCCAGGCCGCGATCGGGTCGGCCGGCTGCACCCAGGTCATACGCGCGACGTACCTGGCGTCCGCGTCGGGCTTGATGGGCACCATCGGCGTGCTGAACCTCAGCACGGCCAAGGCGGCCACGACCGCGGCGCGCGCCGCTGACGCCAGCGACTTCATCAGTCAGCTCGCGGCCAGGCACGGCCCGACCCACAAGATCGGGCAGGGCACGGGCATCGAGGAAGCCGCGGCCAAGGGCCACTACCTGATCCTTATCTGGGCCGAGTTCACGGACCTGCGCAAGCCGCGGGCCGGCGCTCAGCGCACGAAGGTCGAGCAGTTCATGACCGAGCTACTGCAGAACACCGCCAATGTCAGCCTGAGCAGCCGGATGCTGACCGGGAACTCCTAGCTGCCGCGAGCGATGACGGCGGGAACTCCTGCAGCGGAAACGAGCTCGCTGAGGATGCCCGGTGCTCGTCAGCCGGCCCCGTTCCCGGTCTGAAGGGTTCTTGTCCGCCGCGTCGAGATCGCACGACTGGCCATCTCAGCCGGCTCGGGATAGCCGACTTCCTCCAGGCACAGCGCGTGCGCTGGCGCCACCTGGACGGCCGGGTCGCGCTGGCGGGCGGCGAGGACCTGCCCGAGCCACTGCGGCGGCCTCGTGGCGTCTCCGACGGACAGGAGCGCGCCGGTCAGGGCCCTGACCATGTTGTGGCAGAAGGCGTCCGCGACGACGGTGGCGACAGCTACGCCAGGCTCGGCCCGTGCCCAGTCCAGCCGCAGCAGTTCGCGGATGGTGGTCGCGCCCTCCCGGCTCCGGCAGAACGCGGCGAAGTCATGCTCACCCAGACACCCCACGGCAGCGGCGTTCATCCGGTCCAGGTCGAGCGGGTGGCGGTACCAGAGGGTGTCGTGCCGCCGCAGCGGATCGGCCAGCGCCGCGTCATCGCAGACCCGATAGGTGTAACGCCGCCACAGCGCGGAGAACCGGGCATCGAACCCCTCGGGCGCTGGGCCGATCGCGGCGACCCGGACTGCAGGCGGCAGGATCCGGTTTAGCCGGCGGGCCGCGGATCCGGCCGCCACCGTCCAGTTCGCCGACGGCACATCCACGTGTGCCACCTGTCCGCGCGCGTGCACGCCCGCATCCGTGCGCCCGGCCACGGTCAGCGCAGGCGGCGCAGGCAGCGCCATCGCGCGCCAGAGCGCCTCCTCGAGCGCCTGCTGCACGGTAGCCAGGCCTGGCTGAGTGGCCCAGCCGTGGAAGGCCGAGCCGTCGTACGACAAGTCGATCCGAAGCCGAAGCGAGGCGAGCCCGGCCGGTGGTACCCGGCCGGGCTCGCCCTGGACTGCCTCGTTATTCGTCGGTCGCCTGCTTGTCACCGGTCGGCGCCGAGTCCGCGGACTCGTCAGCGACGTCCGCCGCCACAGTGTCCGCCGCCACAGTGTCCGCCGCCACAGTGTCCGCCGCCTCAGTGTCGGCCACCGTAGTGTCCGCCGCCACCGCCTCGTCCGCCGTCACGGCGTCCTCAGCCACAGCGGCGTCGGCAGCGGGCGCCTCGGTCGCGACCGCAGTCCCCGCGCGGCCCGACCGGCCCGTAGCGGGCGCGGCCGGAGCACGGCGGGCACGGCGGCGGCGCGTCTTAGGCTCCGCTTCCTCGCGCACCAGCTCGATCACCGCGAGCGCAGCGTTGTCGCCCTTGCGCGGCCCGACCTTGGTGATCCGGGTGTATCCGCCGTCGCGACTGGCGAAGCTCGGCCCGATCTCGGCGAACAGGTTGTGCACCACCGTCTTGTCCGTGACGACGGTGAGCACCTGGCGCCGTGCGTGCAGGTCACCGCGCTTGGCGAAGGTGATCAGGCGCTCGGCCACCGGCCGCAGCCTGCGGGCCCTGGCCTCAGTCGTCGTGATCTTGCCATGCTCGAACAGGGCGGTGGCCAGGTTCGCCAGCATGTGCCGCTGATGGGCAGGGCTGCCGCCAAGTCGGTGGCCCCTAGTGGGCGTGGGCATCGAAGGATTCTCCCGGTTCAGTACTCTCGTACATCACTGCTGGCTAGCCGCACAGTACCGGCAGGCGCTATGGCCTGTCAGTACTGCTCGGTCTCGACGTAATCGTCCTCTTCGTCGGCCCCGTAGCTGTCGGCCGCCGAGCCCGGGTCGAATCCGGGCGGCGAGTCCTTCAGTGCGAGGCCCATGTCTATCAGCTTCTGCTTGACTTCCTCGATCGACTTGGCGCCGAAGTTGCGGATGTCCAGCAGATCCTGCTCGCTGCGGGCGACGAGCTCGCCCACAGTGTGGATGCCCTCGCGCTTGAGGCAGTTGTACGACCGAACGGTGAGGTTCAGCTCCTCGATCAGCAGCGCCAGGTCAGCCGCGAGGGCGGCGTCCGTCGGCGACGGGCCGATGTCGATGCCCTCGGCGTTCACGTTCAGCTCCCTGGCCAGGCCGAACAGCTCGCCCAGGGTCTTGCCCGCGCTGGCAACCGCATCGCGCGGCCGGAGGTTCTGCTTGGTCTCGACATCCAGGATGAGCTTGTCGAAGTCGGTCCGCTGCTCGACACGCGTCGCCTCGACCTTGTAGGTGACGCGCAGTACGGGCGAGTAGATGGAGTCGATCGGGATCCGGCCGATCTCCTGGCCCGGCTGCTTGTTCTGCGCCGCGGACACGTAGCCGCGACCGCGCTCGACCGTCAGCTCCATCTCCAGCTTGCCCTTGCCGTTCAGGGTGGCGATGTGCAGGTCGGGGTTGTGCACCTCGAGGCCGGCCGGCGGTGCGATGTCCGCGGCTGTGACCGGACCGGGCCCCTGCTTGCGCAGGTACATGTGCATCGGCTCGTCGTGCTCCGAGGAGACGACCAGGTTCTTGAGGTTCAGGATGATGTCTGTGACATCCTCAGTGACACCCGGCACGGTCGAGAACTCGTGCAGGACGCCTTCGATGCGGATGCTGGTGACAGCCGCACCGGGGATGGACGACAGCAGCGTACGACGCAGCGAGTTGCCGATGGTGTAACCGAAGCCGGGCTCTAGCGGCTCGATGACGAACCGGGACCGGAACTCGTCTACCTGCTCCTCGGCGAGGCCGGGGCGCTGTGCGATAAGCATGACTCTCCCTTTCCGCGCTGCCCGCTATTTGACAGTCGCGCCTGGCGCCGGCGCGTGACCGCCGACGGTGCGGGCCGGGCCGCGTCGCGGCCGACCCTGGTTGTGCTAGCCCGGCCAGTTCGGCCGGACGTTGTGCAGGCCCGGCCGCGAGGCGGCCGGGCCTAATCCCTACTTGGAGTAGTACTCGACGATGAGCTGCTCCTGGACCAGCGTGTCGATCTGCGCGCGCACCGGCAGGGTGTGCACCAGAACTCGCATCTTGTCCGGGATGACCTCGATCCAGGCCGGCGGCGTGCGATCGCCCGCCTCCGCCTTGGCCACGATGAACGGCGTCAGGGCCTGGGCCTTCGGCGCGATCTCGACGATGTCGCTCTCGCTGACCCGGTAGGAAGGAATGTCCACCTTCCGCCCGTTGACCAGGATGTGCCCATGGCTGACCAGCTGCCGGGCCATGTCCCGGCTCTTGGCGAAGCCGGCCCGGTACACGACGTTGTCCAGCCGGGTCTCCAGGATCTGCAGCAGAGCGTCGCCGGTCATGCCGCGCTTGCGGGCGGCTTCCTCGTAATAGTTGGCGAACTGCTTCTCCAGCACGCCGTAAATCCGCTTGGCCTTCTGCTTCTCGCGGACCTGGAGCAGGTACTCGCTCTCCTTGGGGCGATTGCGGCCGTGCTCGCCCGGCGGGTACGGCCGGATCTCGATCGGGCACTTAGGGCCGTCGCACTTGGCGCCCTTGAGGAACAGCTTGGTCTTTTCGCGGCGGCAACGCTTGCAGTCCGCACCGGTGTATCGAGCCATATGTGTTGCTTACTCCTCAGACCCGGCGCCGCTTAGGCGGGCGGCAGCCGTTGTGCGGAACCGGGGTGACGTCCTGAATTGAGCCGACCTCGAGGCCGGTCGCCTGCAGCGACCTGATCGCGGTCTCACGGCCCGAGCCAGGACCCTTCACGAACACGTCGACCTTGCGCATGCCGTGCTCCATCGCCCGGCGCGCAGCGGCCTCGGCGGCCATCTGGGCGGCGAACGGAGTCGACTTCCGCGATCCCTTGAAACCGACCTGCCCGGACGATGCCCAGGAGATCACGCTCCCGCCGGGATCGGTGATCGAGACGATGGTGTTGTTGAAGGTGCTCTTGATGTGCGCATGGCCGTGCGCGATGTTCTTGCGTTCCTTCCGGCGGACCTTCTTGGCGCCGGTGCGGCTCTTTGGAGGCATCCTGCTCCTCTACCTTGCTGAGGTGGTCGGACCAACTGCTCGGCCCTGGCGCGATCACCGCGGGCCGCCTGCAGCGGACTACTTCTTGCCGGCCTTCTTCTTGCCAGCCACTGTCTTTTTCTTACCCTTGCGGGTGCGGGCATTGGTCTGCGTGCGCTGACCATGCACAGGAAGGCCGCGACGATGCCGGATGCCCTGGTAGCAGCCGATGTCGATCTTGCGGCGGATGTCGGCCTGCACCTCGCGGCGCAGGTCACCCTCGATCTTGTAGTTGGCCTCGATCCAGTCCCTCAGGTGCAGGATGTCGTCATCCGTCAGCTGATGAACCCGGGTGTCGCCGCTGATACCGGTGCCGCCGAGCGTCTCGAATGCCCGGGTGCGGCCGATACCGTAAATATATGTAAGTGCGACCTCAAGCCGCTTGTCGCGGGGGAGGTCGACGCCGACGAGGCGTGCCATCGCGGGCAGCGCTCCTTCTTGTTATCTGCGGAGGTCCTGCGCACCGCGCCGCGTCCCTGCCCGGACGCGCCCCGGCCTCCGTCCGGGGGTGCTCCGCTGCCGGCTGGCCGGCAGCGGATTGCGATGCGTGAGTTCTTCAGTTGTCGCCCGGGGCCAGTGCCTCAGCCCTGACGCTGCTTGTGCCGCGGGTCAGAGCAGATGACCATGACCCGGCCGTGCCTGCGGATGATCCTGCACTTGCTGCAGATCTTCTTCACACTCGGCTTGACCTTCATTGCCTGGTCTCTTCCTCTTACTTGTACCGGTAGACAATCCGCCCACGACTCAGGTCGTAGGGGCTCAGTTCCACGACGACCCGGTCATCAGGCAGGATCCGGATGTAGTGCATCCGCATCTTGCCGCTGATGTGGGCCAGGACCTTGTGCCCGTTGTCCAGCTCCACCCTGAAGAAGGCGTTCGGTAGTGACTCCACGACCGTTCCCTCGATCTCGATGGCGCCGTCTTTTTTGGCCATGCCCTCCGCGCTTCGCTGCTCGTACTGGCCAGCCTGCTGTCATCAGCAAGCTCGCCGCTTGTGGTTGGCTGATCTGCGTCCGCGTGCTCTGCACTCGGACAGAAGCACGAACGGCCCGGCTGACTGAGGTCGCATGGCGCAGCAGCTACGCCGCACCCTGACAACAGCTCATGGACCGTGGGCAAGTCTACTTCAGGTCCGCTAGCAACGCGAACCCAGCCCGACAGCCGGTGATCGGAGGGTATAACCGCCACCCGGACCGGGATATTCCGGCTCAGCTCTGCCGGGAGGTACCCCGTCCCATATGCCGCATTCCCGGCCGTGACAACCGAGCGCCCTTGCGGCTCAGGTCCCGCGCCTGCCCGGCAGGTCCTCGTCGCCGCGCGGCAGCTGACCCTGGCCAGAGCCGCCGCCAATGCCGCTGCGGCCCGCTCCGCCCCGGACTGCGGTGGCGGTCACCCAGCTGCCAGCCAGGACCGCACCCAAGGGGGCGGCCACCCACAGCGGCCAGACGTAGCCGGGCGCGCTCGTCAGCCCCCAGATCACGAAGCAGACCAGGCTGACGGTGAACCAGACACCCCAGGCTGCCAGCCACGCACGCGAGCCCCGGCCAGGGTTCCGCCGCGCGGGCGGCCGTGGCCGCGGGCGGCGGGTCAGCGCGGCATCCGGCAGCCGGTACAGGTCGATGCCCGGCAGGTCTTTCAGCAGGCCGTCGATCTCGCCCACGGTCCTCGCCGCGAATGCGCGGTCCAGCCGGTCGCTGAACTCCTCCGCTGTCAGCCGCCCGGCCGCATGGTGCTCCCGCAGCAGCGATGCCGCCCGGTCCCGGTCGGTATCGGAAGCGCGGATATCAGGGTCATATGCCATCGGGGGCTCCCTCGGCTGCGGCCGTTAGTCCGGCGGCCGCGACCTGCTCAGGCGGCACGGCGATATGACCCGCGCGGAGCGCCGCGAAGCCGGCCGCGCCGCCGTCCTCGGCCGTGAGCACGACCGGCCCGTCCTCGGTGACCGCCACCGTGTGCTCGAAATGGGCGGCCCAGCTGCCGTCCAGAGTCACGACGGTCCAGTCGTCGGCCAGCACCTTGCTCTGCGGGCTGCCGAGCACCAGCATGGGCTCGATCGCCAGGGCCATGCCCGGCACGAGCACGGGGCCGCGGCCCGCGCGGCCATAGTTCGGGACCGGCGGGTCCATGTGCATCTCGGTGCCGATGCCGTGCCCGGTGTAGTCCCGGATGATCCCGTAGCGTCCGGCCCCCCGCGCCGCCCGCTCCACCGCGTGCGAGATGTCGCTCAGGTGGCGCCCGGCCACCGCATGCGCGAGACCGTGCCACAGGGCGAGCTCGCAGGTATGCAGCAGGCCAGCCAGTTCCTCCTGGCTGTAAGGCCCGTTCTGGCTGGCACCGTTCTGGCTGGCACGGTTCTGGCTGGCACTGTCTTCGCTGGTACCGGCGACGAGCAACGTAAGAGCCGAGTCGCCGTGCCAGCCGCGCACGATGGCCCCGCAATCGATAGACAGCAGGTCCCCATCGCGAAGTACCTGCTCGGAGCTCGGGATGCCGTGCACGATCTGCTCGTTGACGGAGGTGCAGATCGTGGCGGGGAAGCCGAAGTAGCCCTTGAAGGACGGCACAGCGCCAGCTGCCCGGATCTCGCGCTCCGCGATGGCATCCAGCTCGGCCGTACTGATGCCGGGCTCGACGGCATTGGTGACCGCACGTAGCGCCGCCGCGGTCACCAGTCCAGCCTCACGCATGATCGCGAGCTGGGCTGGGCTCTTGAGCTCGATCGGGTCGTCCCGTCTCAGCCGCATTCCCGCCTCCCCTGCAATGACTTTCACGGTACCCCGCCCGGAGAGGGAGCGGTTCAGGTGATGAACCGGCGCAAGGCGGCCATGGCGCGGGCGGTGATCTCCTCGACCGGCCCGGTCGCGTCGACACCAAGCAGGATGCCGTCGTCGGCGTAGAAGCTGATCAGCGGCCGCGTCTGCTCGGCGTACACGTCGAGCCGGTGCCTGATGGTCTGCTCACGGTCGTCGTCACGCTGGAAGAGCTCGCCGCCGCAGTCGTCGCACATGCCAGCCCTGGCGGGCGGCTCGAAGAGCACGTGCCAGATCCGGCCGCAGACCCGGCAGGTCCGCCGGCCGGACAGCCGCCGGACCACTTCGTCGTCGTCGACGACGAGCTCCAGCACGATGTCGAGCTTGGTATCCCAGTCGGCCAGCAGCTTCCGCAGCGTCTCGGCCTGCGGGACGTTGCGCGGGAAGCCGTCCAGCAGGAAGCCGTTCTGCGCGTCATCCTCCTGGAGCCTGGCCACGACCATCGCGATGGTGACTTCGTCCGGCACCAGGTCGCCGCGATCCATGAAGGCCTTCGCCTGGCGACCGAGCTCGGTGCCGGTGCTCACGTTGTACCGGAAGATGTCGCCTGTCGAGATCTTCGGGATCGACAGGTGTGAGGCTATGAACTGGGCCTGTGTCCCCTTGCCCGCACCGGGGGGCCCGACGAGGACGAGTCGCACTACCTCAGGAAGCCCTCGTAATTGCGCTGCTGGAGCTGGCTCTCGATCTGCTTGACAGTGTCGAGGCCGACGCCCACGGCGATCAGAATGCTGGTACCGCCAAGCGGGAACTGGGCTGTGGCATTGAGCAAGCCGATCGCGACCACGGGGATGAGCGCGACTAGCCCCAGGTAAAGCGAGCCCGCTGCGGTCAGCCGGCTGAGCACATGGCTGAGGTACCCGGCCGTCGGCCCGCCCGGTCTGATGCCGGGGATGAAACCACCGCTCTTTTTCATGCCGTCGGCTACTTCGGTCGGGTTGAAGGTGATCGACACATAGAAGTAGGTGAAGAAGACGATGAGCAGGAAGAACGCGACTGCGTACGCGGGCTTGTCGCTGAGGACGAGGTTCTGCGAGACCCAGCCGGACCAGCCGGTCGTCACGAGCTGGCCATTGACCTTGGGGCCGAACAGCTGAGCCGCCAGCTGCGGGATATAGAGCAGCGACGAGGCAAAGATGACGGGGATGACCCCGGCCTGGTTGACTTTGAGCGGTATGTACGTGGACGTACCGCCATACATCCGGCGCCCGACCATCCGTTTCGCGTACTGGATGGGGATCCGCCGCTGCGCCTGTTCCATGAGCGCCACGAACGCAATGATCGCGATCCCGACGATGAGGACCATCCCGAAGACGAAAGCGCCGTCCGTCTTGAAGATCAGCTGCATCTGACCGGGGATAACGGCGATGATCTGCGTGAAGATCATGATCGACATTCCGTTGCCGACGCCGCGGTCGGTGACCAGCTCGCCAAGCCACATGATCACGGCAGTGCCTGCGGTCATGATGATGACCATCGTGGTGATCGTGAAGACCGACGGGTTCGGAATGAGGCTCTGGGAACAGCCAGGGATCAGCTGGCCTGACCTGGCAAGCGCGATGATGCCGGTCGCCTGCAGGATCGCGAGGCCAATGGTCAGGTACCGCGTGTACTGAGTGATCTTGGCCTGTCCGGTCTGACCTTCCTGGCGGAGCGCCTCCAGCCGCGGGATCACGACCGCGAGCAGCTGGAGGATGATGCTGGCGGTGATGTACGGCATGATGCCGAGCGCAAAGACCGTCAGCTTCTGGAGCGCGCCACCGCTGAACAGGTTCACCAGCTGCAGCACGCTGTTGTTCTTGCTGGTGTTCAGGCAGGCCTGGATAGCCCGCTCCGAGACGCCTGGTGTGGGCAGCGCCGCGCCAAGCCGGAAGACGGCGATGATGAACACGGTGAAAAGCAGCTTCTTGCGCAAGTCGGGAGTTCGGAACGCCCGGATGAACGCGGTCAGCATGCGCCGTCCCCTACTCGATAGCTCAACATCAATCTGCCGCTCCAGTCGCGGTACGGCCCCGCCAGTCGCCAGCTACGCTCGTGCGCCCGGCACTGCGCTCGCCGAAGTCTAACGTGCCAATTAGGGTCCGATAGCCATGCAACGTGCATCGTGCCCAACGCAAGCAAGTCCGGGCCAGCGGAGTCTAAGCTGGCCCGGACCTGACTTTGGGCGGCGGTCATCTCACAGTTCAGTAACAGTTCCGCCCGCAGCAGTGATCTTGGCGCGAGCTGAGGCCGAGAATCCGTGGGCGCTCACCTGCAGCGCCGCAGTAATCTCGCCCTGGCCGAGAACCTTGACCAGCTCGCCCGCGCGAACTGCGCCGTTGGCGGCCAGGTTCTCCGGAGTCACGGCGCCGCCCTCGGGGTACAGCCGCGCCAGCCGGTCCAGGTTGACGACCTGGTAGGTGGTCTTGAACCGGGCGTTGGAGAAGCCCTTCAGCTTGGGCAGGCGACGATGCAGCGGCATCTGGCCGCCTTCGAAATACTCCGGAATCTGCCCGCGGGCCTTGCTGCCCTTGGTGCCGCGCCCGGCCGTCTTGCCCTTGGATGCCTCGCCACGGCCAACCCTGGTGCGGTCGGTTCGTGCGCCTGGCGCCGGGCGCAGGTGGTGAATCTTCAGCCCGGCCCGGCCGCCCGGATCGCCGGCCTTGCGAGTGTCGGTGTCTGCCATCGTCAGTCAACCTCCTCCACGGTGACCAGGTGGCGCACCGCGTTGATCATGCCGCGGATCTCTGGGCGGTCTTGCTTCACGACCACGTCGCCGATGCGGTGCAGGCCGAGCGAGCGCAGCGAGTCTCGCTGCCCCTGCTTACCGCCGATCTTCGACTTGACCTGGGTAACCTTCAGCTCTGCCATCGTCTCGCTCCGCCTCAGCTGGTCTCTGCCGTGGCCGCGCTGCCGGCCGCTGTCGCAGCCGCCGCGCGCGCCCTGAGCATGGCGGCAGGCGCCACGTGCTCGATGGGCAGGCCACGCCTGGCCGCGATCTCCTCGGGCCGGTTCAGGCTCTTCAGCGCTTTGACCGTGGCATGCACGACGTTGATCGGGTTGGACGAGCCGAGCGACCTGGACAGCACATCGTGGATACCAGCGCACTCCAGTACCGCGCGCACCGGACCGCCGGCGATGACGCCGGTGCCGGGGCTGGCAGGCTTCAGCAGCACGACGCCGGCCGATTCCTCGCCCTGCACTGTGTGCGGAATCGTGCCGGCGATGCGCGGCACGCGGAAGAAGGCCTTCTTGGCTCCCTCAACGCCCTTGGCGATCGCGGCCGGCACCTCCTTGGCCTTGCCGTAGCCAACGCCGACCATTCCGTTGCCGTCGCCAACCACCACCAGCGCGGTAAAGCTGAACCTGCGGCCACCCTGCACGACCTTGGCCACGCGGTTAATGGTGACCACGCGCTCGAGGTAGGCCGTGCCCTTCTCCGGCCCTGCCCCGCGGCGGTCGTCGCGGCGCTCGCGCCGTTCGCCGCCGCCAGTGGCGCCGCGCCGCGGTGTTGCTGCCATCAGATCTTCCTCTTCTGTCGTTGGGCGCGAGGTGTCGCGCCGCCCGCTGCTGGTCTCGTCATTAGAGGGCCAGCCCGCCTTCGCGCGCAGCGTCAGCGAGCGCGGCCACCCGGCCGTGATACGCGTAGCCGCCGCGATCAAATACAGCCGCGCTAATGCCGGCCTGTACGGCCCGCTCTGCCAGCAGCGCTCCGACCTGCTTGGCCTTGGCCGTCTTGTCGCCGGCCGCGCTGCGGATCGATTCCTCCAGCGTAGACGCAGACGCGAGGGTGTTCCCCACGGTGTCGTCGACCAGCTGGGCGAATGTGTTCCTGGCCGATCGCGTGACGACCAGCCGAGGCCGGGCCGCGCTGCCGTCGACCTTCTTGCGCACACGCAGGTGCCGCCGCTGCAGCGAGGCGATGCGCGGCGCGGTCCGGCCAGTGATCCGGCCGTGCGCCCTGGTCTTGGTGCCAGACATGTCTTACTTACCAGCCTTCCCGACCTTGCGGCGGACCTGCTCACCCTGGTACCGCACGCCCTTGCCCTTGTAAGGGTCGGGCTTGCGGAGCTTGCGGATGTTCGCAGCGACCTCGCCCACCTGTTGCTTGTCGATACCCTCCACCACGAACCTGGTCGGGGACTCGACCCTGAAGGTGATCCCGTCCGGCGCGGCTATCGGCACCGGGTGGCTGAAGCCGAGTGCGAACTCCAGGTCCTGGCCCTTGGCCTGGACGCGGTATCCGACGCCGACGATCTCCATGGTCTTGCGATAGCCCTCGGTGACGCCGGTCACCATGTTGGCGATGAGTGACCGGGACAGGCCGTGCAGGGCCCGGATCTCACCTTCGTCGCTTGGCCTGGTCACGGTGATGACGCCGTCGACATTCTGGACCTCGATCGGCGCGGTCACCTCCAGGCTCAGCTCGCCCTTCGGGCCCTTGACGTTCACGCTGCGGCCGTCGACGGTGACGTCGACGCCACTCGGGATGACGACTGGCAGCCGTCCGATTCGCGACATAGCTGGCTCCCCTACCAGACGTAGGCGAGGACTTCCCCACCCACGCCTTTCTTCTTCGCCTGCTTGTCAGTCATCAGGCCAGAGGACGTCGAGATGATCGCCACACCGAGGCCGCCGAGCACGCGGGGCAGGTTGTCCTTGCGCGCATACACCCGCAGGCCGGGCTTGGACACGCGCTTGAGGCCCGCGATGGAGCGCTCCCTGGTCGGGCCGAACTTCAGCGCGATCACCAGGTGCTTGCCGACTTCGGCGTCCTCCACCTTCCAGCTGGCGATGTAGCCCTCTTGCTGGAGAATCTCCGCGATGTGCACCTTGATCTTCGAGTGCGGCATCCGCACGGCGTCGTGGTAGGCCGAGTTGGCGTTGCGCAGACGAGTGAGCATGTCTGCGACCGGATCGGTCATGGTCATGGCCTGATGGCCCTCCTCGCCGCGGTTTCCCTGTGCTTCGTCAGCACCGTGGACCTTCGGCGTGGTCAGTGGGCGCTCGTGGCGCCCAGGTTGGTCGTGCTTGCTGGACGCTTACGCGTCCGAGTGCGCCGCCTGCGCGGCTGTTACCAGCTGGACTTGGTGATGCCGGGGAGCTCGCCGCGGTGCGCCATCGACCGGAAGCAGATCCGGCACAGGCCGAACCTCTGGTAGACGGCACGCGGGCGGCCGCACCGGGAACACCGGGTGTAGCCACGTACCGCGAACTTTGGCGTGCGCTTGGCCTTGGCGACGAGGCTCTTCTTCGCCACTGCTCAGTTCTCCTTGAACGGGAAGCCGAGTCGCCGCAGCAATGCGCGGCCCTCAGCGTCGGTGGTCGCGGACGTGACGACGGTCACGTCCATTCCGCGCTGCCTGTCCACCTGATCGGGGTTGATCTCGTGGAACATCAGCTGCTCGGTCAGTCCGAAGGTGTAGTTGCCGCGGCCGTCAAACTGGCGGTCGCTCAGGCCCCGGAAGTCACGGATACGGGGCAGCGCGATCGACAGCAGCCGGTCGAGGAACTCCCACATCCGGTCGCCGCGCAGGGTGACGTGCGCCCCGATGGGCATGCCCTCGCGCAGCTTGAACTGGGCGATGGACTTGCGTGCGCGGGCCACCGCCGGCTTCTGCCCGGTGATGATGGTGAGGTCCTTGACCGCGCCGTCGATCAGCTTGGCGTCCCTGGCCGCCTCGCCGACGCCCATGTTCACCACGATCTTCGTGACGGTGGGCACCCGCATGACATTCGGGTAGCTGAACTCCGCCAGCATCGCGCCGTGGATCTCGCTGCGGTAGCGCTCCTTCAGGCGCGGCGGCACGCGCTGCGCGCCGTCGGCCGTGGCAGCATCCTTGGTCGTAGTGGCAGCCATCAGATTTCCTTACCGCTGGCCCGGGACACCCGGACCTTCTTGTCCCCATCGGTCCGGTAACCGGCCCTGGTCGGGGCCTTGGTCTCTGGATCGATCAGCTGAACGTTGCTGACGTGGATCAGGGCCTCCTGTGTCACGATGCCGCCTTCCTTGGCGCCGCGCTGGCCCTGGTAGTTGACCTTGGTGTTCTTCTTGATCAGGTTCACACCCTGCACGAGCACCTGCTGGCGATCCGGGTTGACAGCAAGAACCGTGCCCTCGCGGCCGCGGTCCTTGCCCGCGATCACGACGATCTTGTCGCCCTTCCTGATCTTCATCCGGCGCGCCTTTCCCGGCGCTGCCTTCTTCGGCCCGGCCATCACAGCACCTCCGGTGCAAGCGAGATAATCCGCATGAACCGCTTCTCACGCAGCTCGCGGCCGACTGGGCCGAAGATGCGGGTACCACGCGGGTCTCCGCCATCCCTGATCAGCACGGCAGCGTTCTCGTCGAAGCGGATATAGGAGCCGTCGCCGCGGCGCCGCTCCTTGCGGGTGCGCACCACGACGGCTTTCACGACGTCGCCCTTCTTTACCCCGGCACCGGGGAGGGCATCCTTGACGGTGGCGACGATGATGTCGCCGATGCCCGCGTATCGCCTGCCCGAGCCGCCGAGCACACGGATGCACAAGATCTCCTTGGCTCCGGTGTTGTCGGCTACCTTGAGCCGCGACTCCTGCTGGATCACGTCAACTCCTGCTTCTTCACGCCTGCCCGCCCGGTTGTCCCGGCTGGCCTTGCTACTTGGCCTTTTCCAAGATCTGCGCCACGCGCCAGCGCTTGGTCGCTGACATCGGTCGGGTCTCCATCAGCAGCACCCGGTCCCCGACGCCGCAAGCGTTCTCGCCATCGTGTGCCTTGTACTTCTTGGTCCGCCGGATGACCTTGCCGTACTTCGGGTGCTTGACGCGGTCCTCGACCTCAACGACGACGGTCTTGTCCATCTTGTCACTCACCACCAGGCCCTCCCGGACCTTGCGGTAGCCACGCGCCTGCGCGGTGGCGGTCGCCTCACTCATCGGCCGATTCCTCACTTTCGACAACCACGATGCCGAGCTCGCGCTCGCGCTTCACCGTGTAGATGCGCGCGATCTCCTTGCGGACGGCCCGCAGTCGGCCGTGGCTCTCCAGCTGGCCTGTCGCTGCCTGGAAGCGGAGGTTGAACAGCTCGATCTTGGCTTCGGTCAGCTGCAGATCCAGCTCTTCTTCGGTCGAGGTCCGCAGGTCGGTGGCTGCCAGTCCCTTGGCCATCACGCTTCACCGACCTCTCGCTTCACGAACTTTGCCCCTTCATCAGCGGAGCATCGGCAGCTTGTGCGGTTTGACATCACGCCTCACCGACCTCTCGCTTCACGAACTTGCATTTCATTGGGAGCTTGTGCATGGCTCGCCGGAGGGCTTCCCTGGCCACCGGCTCGTCCACGCCAGACAACTCGAACATGACGCGGCCAGGCTTCACGTTCGCGATCCACCACTCCGGCGCGCCCTTGCCTGACCCCATCCGGGTCTCGGCCGGCTTTTTGGTCAGCGGCCGGTCCGGGTAAATCGTGATCCACACCTTGCCGCCACGGCGGATGTGCCGGGTCATGGCAATACGGGCGGCCTCGATCTGCCGGTTAGTGACGTACGAATGCTCGAGCGCCTGGATGCCGTACTCGCCGAAGGTCACCCTGGTGCCGCCCTTGGCTACGCCAGAGCGGTCCGGACGGTGCTGCTTGCGGTGCTTGGTCCGCCGCGGGATCAGCATGACTTAGCCCTCCTCGCCTGACGTGGCCGCCGGGCTCGCGGAGGCGTCCTGTACGTCGGCGCCTGGCTCGGCTGGTGCCGCTCCGGCTGGCCTGTCGGTCCCGTCCGGCGAGCCAGGCCTGCGGCGCTGCTGCCGCTGCGGACGCTCCCGGTCGCGGTCCCGGCCGCCGCCGGGGCCACCGCCGGGCCGCTGGCCGGCGCGCGCCGCCGCAGCAGCAGCCTCACGCTCGGCCCTGGTCGCGAGCGCCTCGCCACGGTAGATCCAGACCTTGACGCCGATCCGGCCGAACGTGGTGCGAGCCTCGTAGAAGCCGTAGTCGATGTCCGCACGCAGCGTGTGCAGCGGCACCCGGCCCTCGCGGTAGAACTCTGACCGGGACATCTCAGCGCCGCCGAGGCGGCCCGAGCACTGGACCCGGATGCCCTTGGCGCCGCTCTTCATCGCGGTCTGCATCGCCTTGCGCATGGCCCGGCGGAACGACACGCGACTGGAGAGCTGCTCAGCGACGCCCTGGGCTACCAGCTGCGCGTCGATCTCAGGGTTCTTGACCTCGAGGATGTTGAGCTGCACCTGCTTGCCGGTGAGCTTTTCCAGGTCGCCGCGGATACGGTCAGCCTCAGCTCCGCGGCGGCCGATCACGATGCCCGGCCGGGCGGTGTGGATGTCCACCCGCACCCGGTCCATGGTCCGCTCGATCTCCACCTTGGAAATGCCGGCCCGCTCCATGCCGCGCTGAAGAAGCCGCCGGATGGCAACGTCCTCCGCGACGTAGTCCTTGTACAGCTTGTTGGCGTACCACCGGCTCTTGAAGTCGGTGGTGATGCCTAGCCGGAACCCGTGCGGGTTCACTTTCTGGCCCACTAGCGGGTCCTCTCCCTGCTCCTTGACGCACCGCTGTTTGACACACCGCTGCTCGAAGCACCGCGGTCGGAAACGATGACCGTGATGTGGCTGGTGCGCTTGTTGATCCGGTAGCCGCGGCCCTGGGCCCGCGGCCGGAAGCGCTTCAGCGTCGGTCCCTCATCCACCCAGGCACGGCTCACGACAAGCGAGCTGACGTCGAGGTGGCTGTCGTGCGCGGCATTGGCGATGGCACTTGCCAGCACCTTGCCGACGGGGTCGCTCGCTGACTGCGGCGCGAAGGCAAGCGTCGCTTGCGCCTGGTCGGCAGGCATGCCGCGGATGAGGTCCACCACGCGGCGGGCCTTCCGCGGCGTGACGCGCACGAACCGCGCCCTAGCCCTTGCTTCCATCTCAGTCTCGCTCTTCTCGTATCCGGCTTTGCTGTGTCTGTTGGTATGTCGTCAGCTGGCCTGTCGTCAGCTGCCTGTCGTCAGCGCCGGCTGCGCCGGTCGTCACGCACGTGGCTGCGGAACGTACGGGTCGGCGAGAACTCGCCGAGCTTGTGTCCGACCATCGCCTCGGTGATGAACACCGGCACGTGCTTGCGCCCGTCGTGCACGGCGATCGTGTGGCCCAGCATCGCCGGGACGATCATCGAGCGGCGGGACCATGTCTTGATGACGTTCTTGGTGCCCTTGTCGTTCTGGACGTCCACCTTCTTCATCAGGTGGTCGTCCACGAAGGGACCCTTCTTCAGGCTACGAGGCATAGCTAGGTGCTCCTACCGCTTCTTCTTGCTGCGCCGGCGGGTGATCATCTGGTCGCTGGGCTTGTGCGCCCGGCGGGTCCGGCCCTCCGGCTGGCCCCAGGGGCTGACCGGATGCCGGCCGCCTGAGGTCTTGCCCTCGCCGCCGCCCATCGGGTGGTCAACTGGGTTCATCGCGACACCGCGAACGCTGGGCCTGCGGCCCTTCCACCGGCTGCGGCCCGCCTTGCCGAGCTTGATGTTGCCCTGCTCGGCGTTGCCCACTTCGCCGATCGTGGCGCGGCAAGCCGCGTCGACCAGCCTGATCTCGCCGGACGGCATCCGCAAGGTGGCGCGGTTGCCCTCCCTGGCCAGCAGCTGCACGCCGGACCCGGCAGACCGGGCGATCTTGGCGCCGCCGCCCGGCCGCAGCTCGATGGCGTGCACCACCGTGCCGGTCGGGATGTTGCGGAGCGGCAGGCAGTTGCCTGCTTTGATGTCAGCGCCGACACCGTTCTCGATCCGGTCGCCCTGCTTGAGGCCGACCGGCGCGATGATGTAGCGCTTCTCGCCATCGGCGTAGTGCAGCAGCGCAATCCGCGCGGTCCGATTCGGGTCGTACTCGATGTGCGCGACCTTCGCCGGCACGCCGTCCTTGTCGGCACGGCGGAAGTCGATCAGCCGGTACGCGCGCTTGTGCCCGCCGCCCTGGTGCCGCGTCGTGATACGGCCGTAGGCGTTCCGGCCGCCGTGACTGTGCAGCGGACGCACCAGCGACTTCTCCGGCTCATCCCGGGTGATCTCGGAAAAGTCGGAGCCGCTCGCGCCCCGCCTGCCGGGGGTGGTCGGCTTGTACTTCCTGATAGCCATCTGCTTCAAGCTCCTCGTGATCGCCGGTTAGCTGACCGGTCCGCCGAAATGCTCAATCCGGTCGCCAGCGGCGAGGCTGACGATGGCGCGCTTGGTGTCCGGCCGCTTGCCCCAGCCGAACCGGGTCCGGCGGCGCTTGCCGGGCCTGTTGATCGTGTTCACGGCGGTCACCTTCACGTTGAAGGTGGCCTCCACGGCCTGGCGGATCTGGATCTTGTGGGTGCCCGGCGCGACGATGAACGTGTACTTGCCGTCGTCGGCAAGCCGGAGGCTCTTTTCCGAGATAACCGGCCGGAGCAGGATGTCGCGCGGGTTGACCGTCTTATTCACTGCTCCTCGTCCTCCTGCTTCGCCTTCGCGCGGGTTGCCGACGGCGCAGACTTGACCGCGCCGGCGTCAGCAGCGCCCACAGTCCGCGCCACGAAACCGTCCAGCGCTTCCTGGGTGAAGACCACGTGGTCGCTCACCAGGACGTCCCTGGTGTTCAGCTGGCCCTCATTGAGCACGTGCACGCCGGACACGTTGCGCAGGCTCAGCCTGGTGACGGTGTCACCGGCGGTAATGACGACGAGCACGTGGGCCGTCGGCCCTGTCAGGGTCGCCAGTGCCGCCACTGCGCTCTTGGTCCTCGGTGTCTCGCTGTCCACGAGCCCGGTGACCACGTGCACCCGGTCGTGCCTGGCCCGGTCGGAGAGCGCGCCGCGCAATGCGGCGGCCTTCATCTTCTTGGGGGTCCGCTGGTCATACGAGCGGGGCTGCGGCCCATGCACCACGCCACCGCCGGCGAACTGCGGCGCGCGCGTCGAGCCCTGCCGGGCGCGGCCGGTGCCCTTCTGCCGGTATGGCTTCCTGCCACCGCCGCGGACGTTTCCGCGCGTCTTGGTGGAGTGCGTGCCCTGCCGGGCCGCCGCCTCCTGCGCCACGACGACCTGGTGGATCAGCGGCACGTTGACCTTGGCGTCGAAGATCTCCGCGGGCAGCTTCGCGGCCGCTCCCTTAGTTGCGGAGCTCGTCTGGGCCGGGCTCATTTCGCCTCACTCTTCACTGGGGCCTTAACGGCGTTGCGGACGAGCACGAGGGCGCCGGCCGGTCCAGGGACAGCGCCCTTGATCAGCAGCAGCCCGCGGCCGGCGTCCACGCCGTGCAGGGTCAGATTGGCAGTAGTCGTGCGCTCGCCGCCCATCCGGCCAGGCATCCGGACGCCCTTGAACACGCGGCCCGGGTACGCGCAGCCGCCAATCGAGCCGGGCGCGCGGTGCTTGCGCTTGGTGCCATGGGATGAGCTCATGCCCTTGAAGCCGTGGCGCTTCATCACGCCCGCGAAGCCCTTGCCCTTGCTGGTGGCGGTCACGTCGATCAGCTCGCCAGCGGAGAATGTCTCAGCGGTGACTTCCTGACCGAGCGTGTAGTCGGTGGCGTTGTCGGTCCGCAGCTCGACCAGGTACCGGCGCGGGGTGACGCCAGCCTTGGCGAAGTGCCCGGCGACCGGCTTGGTCACCTTGCGCGGGTCGATCTCGCCGAAGCCCAGCTGGACGGCTGCGTAGCCGTCAGCGGCCGGCGTCCGCACCGCGGTGACGACGCAAGGGCCGGCCGCGACCACCGTCACGGGAACCATCTTGCCGTCATCGGCGAAGACCTGGGTCATGCCGAGCTTGGTGCCCAGGACCCCTTTGATCTGCTTGGTCATCACAGTGCTTTCTTCACGTCGGTGCTACAGCTTGATCTCGATGTCGACGCCAGCCGGCACGTCGAGCCGCATCAGGGAGTCGACAGTCCTCGGCGTCGGATCGATGATGTCGATCAGCCGCTTGTGGGTGCGCATCTCGAAGTGCTCGCGCGAGTCCTTGTACTTGTGCGGCGAGCGGATGACGCAGTAGACGTTCTTCTCGGTCGGCAGCGGCACCGGGCCGGCGACCTTGGCGCCGGTACGAAT
>DASXKI010000160.1:0-3591 GCA_036496945.1 Streptosporangiaceae bacterium
TTGGGTGCCAGGCCGAACAGTCGGCGCACCTGCGGGAACATCTGCGGCGCCAGCCACACCCCGAGCGCGAGGATTCCCAGGCCCTCGACCGCAGCTGCGTCGGCGCTGTTCTGGGTGGACACCAGAACAGCCCCGTACGGCAAGAGCTGAGCGCCCATCTGGTTGGGCGCTACCAGCCCGTTGTGCCAGAACACCGCTATTAGCGGGCCGGCGACACCCAGGCAAAGCATGCCGATCGTGGCCAGCCGCGCCGCGCGGACCGGCCACCGCCGGACGGCGATCAGGCCACCGCTCAGCACAAGTGCCGTCCAGGCAATCCCATCGCCGCTCGCGAGCCACAGATCGGGGGTGACGAGCCCGGCCGCGACAGCCAGCACCGGCAACAGCAGCAGCCTGGGCAGCTGATGTCCGGGCGATTCGCCCTCGTCCAGCCTGAGCCAGGCTCGGGCTCTCGCCAGCACCGGGTCGGCCGATCGCCAGGCCAACCACCCACCGAGCAACATCAGAAGGTAAGCCTGCGGCAGGATGAAATCGGCTTCCACGTCAGGGTTACCGACCATGGTCACGCCGTAGGTATTCATGCCGCCGTCAACGTAGACGCGTGCCACCACGAACCCGAACAATCCGTAGAGGATCAGAACCACCGGAACGACTCGCTGCGCTGGCAGCGGCCTGACCAGGAGAAAGATCACCGCCGCGAGCGGGATGAGCAGAGCCCACCACTGGAGGTTGTTGCGCGCGAAGAGCGGATAGAAAGCACTGAGCACGCTGATCGAGATCACCAGTAGTGCAGCGCACCACGCCAGCTCGCGAAGGCGCCCCCGTGGAGTCTTCGCTGCCCGATCACCCCGCGCGCGGATGACGGCGGCGACTGCGCCGGCGGCCAGGACCGGCAGGACAAGGTCCTGCATCCGCAAGCTCACGTCGGTTCTCCTGCTACGTCCAGACGGGCCGGCACGGCCGTGTTCGGCTGCGAGCTGGCACAGACCTCAAGCTCGGCACCGAGGAGGACATTGCGCTGCGTAGCGTGCGCGGTACTCCACCTGGCCGCGCTAGCGGGCTGCTCGTCACTTGTGGCGCCTGCCGCCGCCGGGCGGCTACTCAGCACCACCGATCTATGGTGACGTCGCTGTACCATGATCGTTCGCCCCTTCCGGCGCCGCCCCCGTCGGGCTCGCCAGAGCTAACGGTGCCGCAGTGCAGGCACTCGGCGCGATAGACCCGCGCCCACTTCCGCAGGTAGGGCTATGCCTACCAGTGCTGTCCACCAGGCGCCAGAGCAGTCACCGCGAAGGATCCGGCGGGGCTGACAGGCGCCGGATCTTACGCACTGACGGACTGGGGAGTCAGACCGCCCGCTCCCCCGCCCGCCAGACCCCGGCGATCAGCGGCACCCCGGGACGATAGGCCAGGTAGGAGTGCGACGGCGCCTCGAGCATGACCAGGTCGGCGCGCGCGCCGACGCCGAGGTGCCCGACGTCGGTACGGCGCAGGGCGTGCGCGCCGCCGGCTGTGGCAGCCCACACCGCTTCGGCCGTGGTCATCCGCATCTCCCGCACCGCGAGCGCCACGCATAGCGACATGCTCGAGGTGTAGCACGAGCCCGGGTTACAGTCCGACGCGATCGCCACGGTCACGCCCGCTGACAGCAGCCGCCGCGCGTCCGGATACGGCTGCCGCGTCGAGAATTCGACACCTGGCAGCAGCGTCGCCACGGTCCCCCCGGACGAGGCCAGCGCATCGATGTCGGCATCGGTGAGGAACGTGCAGTGATCGGCTGACGCCGCCTCGGCCTCGACCGCCACCTGTACGCCAGGGCCAGGCCCGAGCTGGTTGGCGTGGACCCGCGCCTGCAGCCCGGCCGTCTCCCCCGCCAGCAGCACCGCCCGCGCCTCATCCGCCCCGAACGCGCCGCGTTCGCAAAACACGTCGACCCACTTAGCCTGCGGCGCGCATGCGGCCAGCATCTCGCCGCACACCAGATCGACGTAGCCGGCCGGATCGCCCTCGAACTCAGGCGCGACGACGTGCGCGCCCAGGTAGGTCACCTCGGGCGTGACCTCGGCAGCCAGCGCTACCGACCGCGCCTCGTCCGCCACGGTCAGCCCGTACCCCGACTTGCACTCGAACGTGGTCGTCCCCTGCGCCAGCATCTCCCCCGCGAGCCGGGCCAGGTTCGCGCGCAACAGTTCATCGCTGGCGGACCTCGTCGCCGCTACCGTGCTGCGGATCCCGCCCGCGCTGTAGGGAATCCCGGCCATCCGCGCGGCGAACTCGTCACCGCGCTCCCCGGCGAACACCAGGTGCGCATGCGAGTCCACGAAGCCAGGCAGGACGGCGCGGCCGTCCGCGTCCACGACCTCGTCGGCCGCCGGAGCCTGCCACGCCGGCCCGGTCCACGCCACCAGGCCCGCCTCCAGCACTACCGCCGCATCGGCGATCACGGCGAACGGGCCGGGCGAGGCGACGCTGACAGCATCGCGCGGCGCGTTGGTGACCAGCTCGCCGATGTTGGTGATCAGCAGGCTCACCTGCGCATCGTGCCACAGCGACCCGGAAACCCGCGTGCGCAGCCGGCGGCTGCCCGCGAGAATGGCCAGATGGACCCTGTCGCGGACGCACGTGCACTGGTCGCCGAGCGATTCCCCGCGGCGGTCGCCGCTTTCCTCGGTCCGGGCATCTTGTCGGACCTCCGCACGGCGACCTCCGACCTCGACATAGTCGTCGTGCTGCCAGGCCCGCCGGCGCCTTACCGCGAGTCGCTGCGCTGGCGAGGCTGGCCGGCCGAGCTGTTCGTCCACGACGCCGACTCGCTCGAGCGCTACTTCGCCAAGGACACGGCGCGGCGCCGGCCCACGCTGGCGCGCCTGTGCACCGACGGGGTCGTCCTGTCCGGCGGTCAGGACACAACAGATCAGATCAGGGAACGGGGTCGCTCCCTGCTGGCGGCCGGCCCGCCGCCGCTCACGACCACCGAGCTAGACCTGGCCCGCTATGGCCTGACCGACCTGCTAGACGACCTGGCCGGGAGCACCGATCCGGCCGAGACCGCGGTCATCGGCTGGCACGTGTGGACAGCCACCGCGGAGCTTGCGCTGCTGCTGAGCGGGCACTGGCTCGGGACCAGCAAATGGCTGGTTCGCGAACTGCGCGCCGCCGACCCAGCGCTTGCTGGGCGGTTCGCTGCCGCGATCGGCACTGGCGCCATCGGCACTGGCGCGATCGGCGAGCAAGGCCAACAGCTCACTGAGCTCGCCGATGAGGTGCTGGACCGCGCAGGCGGCCGCTTCTGGGCCGGACTGCGGGTATCGGGCTGAATCCGCTGCGGCTGGAGGGCTACGCCCGCGATCCGTCGCTACCTGGCGCGCTGCTGGCTACCTGAATGACAGCTGGGAACTGCTTCACGCCGGCGGAATGACTTCACCCCGAGTCCGTATCCCGCTGGCAAAAGCAACAGACGAGAGCGGTGTACCAGGTAGCCTTCCCTGCGGAACTGTGGCTGACCGCACCAGAGCCCGAGGCGCAATGGGTAGCGGACCGGCGACATCATCGGCAGGACGGAGCGCAGATGGCGCACGGGTCGAGCCGCCG
>DASXKI010000161.1:0-4067 GCA_036496945.1 Streptosporangiaceae bacterium
GGCCGCGATGACCTCATCGACGTGCACGCCGTGATGTATGTCGAGCGATCGAGTCAGAAGGCCATCGTGCTCGGCGCCAAGGGCGCCCGGCTCAAGGAAGTCGGCACCGCCGCGCGGCGGCAGATCGAGGCGCTGCTGGGCAGCCGCGTCTACCTGGACTTGCGCATCAAGATCGCTAAGGACTGGCAGCGCGACCCGCGCCAGCTGCGCCGCCTGGGCTTTTACGACTAGCGAATAACCCACCGCGTGGTGCCCTGCGGCCGCGCGCGGGGCGGCTAGCCGTCAGGCCAGGCCAGGGTTTATGTCGAGCCGCCGGGTCACTTCGGCGATGCCGCTCGTCGCGCCCGCCGCTACCGCGAAGGCGGCGCCGGGCGAACCGTCCTTTGCCTCGCCGGCCAGCTGCACGCGGCCGGCCAGCCGGGCCAGGCTGGCGCAATGCGCGAGCAGCGCGCGGCCCGCGCCAGACCGTCGGCGGGCCGGGGCGACGGCCAGCACGCACCAGCCGAGGGTCTGGTTCTCCAGGCAGCTGCGTAGCTGCTTGGCGTCGGTGCCGGCGTCGAACTGCTCGATCCGCATGGCTAACGCACCGTCACGAGCTTGCGTGCGGCCGCGACATCCAGCTCGAAGGACTGGAAGTGGTCGCTGACCCGATAGCCGAGCTCAGCGTTGACGGCGACCATGTGCTCGTTCTGGACGGCGTTGAACGTGGTGATCAAGCGGATCTGGGGCTCGACCTCGGCGAGCCACTCGAGCATCGCGACCTTGGCCAGCAGCCCTAGGCGGTGGCCACGATGCGGCCGTGTCACCGCGGTGATGTCCTGGAAGGCCCAGCCTTCGATGTCCGGATCGCAGCTGACCTGCGTGAGGGCCGCCATCTCGCCCGACGCGTCATGCGTCGCGGCTACCTGGTAGCAGCGGCGGCCCTCGGCGATCCAGCGTGCCTCGAAGACCCGCAGCCTGGCGGGATCAAAGCGCTGGGGCTCGACGGGGTCCTCGCGCGGCGCATCCTCCATGGCCGCCAGGAGCGAGCACACCTGCTCGACCAGGCCGTCCGGCGCCGGCCCAGTCCAGCGGCACAGGGTGTACCCGGCGGCATGCGCTGCCGCAGCGGCGCGCAGGCCAGGGAGCCGCTCGTGCAGGGCAGACCCGACGTCGAGTACCCGGCGCGCGTCGATCATGCCGGGCCGGGCGCCGATCGCCGCGGCGAATGCGGCACCTGGCGCGTCCACGCGCGCGTGCGACATCAGCAGCGCCCGGCCCGCTAGCTCGGACTGCTCCGCGGCGTGCGCCACCAGAGCCGTCCCGATGCCCTGGCGTCGCGACGGCAGCGCGACGATGGGGTAGCAGAACGCGTTGCCGCGGTTCTCCCGGTCTGGCAGTTCGAGGACATAGCAGCCGAGCAGCTCACCAGAGTCCGCCATCGCCAGCCACGTCTGCTGCGGGACACCCGCCATCCCGTAGACCAGCCAGCCGCGGAACCCTCCGAATGAGTCCGGCGGCACGTTCGGGTCGTCCGCGGGCTGGGTCTGCGCCACCATTTCATGGCAGGCCCGTAGCCGGGACTCGTCTGCGCTCGGATCGAACTGCTCGATGCGCACGGCCGCCAGCTAATACTGGTGCTGCGCGGGCCGCAACCTAATTACCGGGCGGGCTTGGCGCGATCGACCACGTTCCTTCCTGAAAACCCGGCACGCCGGAGAAGATTTGCGGGCAAAGCGGCCGTCGGACCGGAATTCTTCCGGCGACTGGCGGTCAGCATCCCTTCCGTGCGTCGGCGGCCGGTAGTCCGGCTTTTACCGGATTGTGGTGCCCGCATAGCTGGGACGTGTGATGATCTGCTCCTTGGGACCGATGTCCTAGCAGCGGGCAGGAGGTCTGGCTGCGGGGGGAGCTGTCGTTGAGTTTGATCGGAGTTCGCTTCTACTTCCGCACGACCGGGCACGGCACTCTGCACTGCTACCGCTGCGGCGGCGACCGGCTGTACCAGCAATGCGTGGGCCGGCGCTGGGTCCACGTGCTGCATATCCCGGTCATTCCGCTGGATCGCGTGGGCGAGCACGTGCAGTGCCGGACCTGCCGCACGCGATACCGGCTGGAAGTTCTCGGCATGCCGACGATCGCCGCTATGCAGGCGGCCCTGCCTGCCGGATCGCTGGCGGCGGTGACGACCATGCTGCGGGCGGGCGACCTGGCAAGCTCCCCAGCGCGCAGCCGCGCGATCGATATGGTGCGCCGGGCCGGCCAGGCCGACTACGACGAAGCCGCGCTGACCACGGACCTGGCGGCAGAAGATCCAGCCGTGAACGTTGCGACGGCGCTGCGCACCCTGGGCCGACAGCTCATCATGCCGGCCCCCGAGTGGTTCCTGGCGGAAGCGGTCCGGGTGGGACTCGCCGACGGGCCCCTGTCGGATGAGGAACGCGGCGCGGCCAGACTGATCGCCGGCCACCTCGGCATGACGCCGGCGCAGGCGCACGGCGTGATCTGGCTCACCGAGGAGGGCGCAGCGGCCGGGTAGGGCAACCTGCCGGACCCGCGCCTCCTTCTCCGTGCGCTCTACCTGGCGTGTCGCGCCCGGTCCGGCGCGTCGCGTCGGGCGCCTGGCCCGCCGGCGTAAGCGAGAATGGGCTCGTGGCCATCTACCGTGACGACGGCATCGTGCTGCGTACCCACAAGCTGGGCGAGGCCGACCGCATCGTCACGGTGCTCGCGCGCAAATCCGGCCGGATCCGGGCCGTCGCCAAGGGAGTGCGGCGCACGAAGTCGCGGTTCGGCGCCAGGCTGGAGCCGTTCACGCATGTCGACCTGCTGCTGTATACCGGCCGGTCGCTGGATGTCATCACCCAGGCCGAGACGCTGCGCCCGTACGGAGAGCACCTGGTGGGCGACTACCCCCGGTACACCACCGGGACGGCGATGCTCGAGACCGCCGAGAAGCTCACGCCGGTGGAGAAAGAGCCATCGATGCGGCAGTTCCTGCTGCTGGTCGGCGGTCTGCGGGCGCTGAGTGAGGGCGAGCATGGCCCGCGGCTCGTGCTCGATGCGTTCTTGCTGCGGTCGCTGGCGGTGGCCGGCTACGCCCCGGCACTGACCGAGTGCGCGGTCTGCGGAACGTCAGCGCGGGAGGCGCAGGCGTCCGGCGGGCTGCGTGCGTTCGGGCTGGCCTCGGGGGGGCTGACCTGCCGGAACTGCCGGGTGCCCGGCTCGGCCACGCCATCGGTCGCGACAGTAGCCCTGATGGATGCGCTGCTGCGCGGTGACTGGGTGGTGGCTGACGCTAGCGAGCGCAGGCACCAGGTAGAGTGCAGCGGCCTGACCGCCGCCTACCTCCAGTGGCACCTGGAGCACTCGATTCGGTCATTGAAGCACGTGGAGCACGCTTGATGAACCGCCAGCCCGCGCCGCCCTACCCGCATCCGGACGGCGCCCAGCCGCCCAAGATCCCTGGCGAGCTCGTGCCGCGGCACGTCGCGCTTGTGATGGACGGCAACGGCCGGTGGGCCAAGGCACGCGGGCTGCCGCGGACCGAGGGCCACAAGGCGGGGGAGTATGCGCTCTTCGACGTGATCATGGGCGCGATCGAGCTTGGCATCCCGTACCTGTCGGCCTACGCGTTCTCGACCGAGAACTGGCGGCGCTCGCCAGACGAGGTCAGGTTCCTGATGGGCTTCAACCGCGACGTGATCCGCCGCCGCCGCGACCAGCTCAACGAGATGGGCGTCCGGATCCGGTGGGCTGGGCGGCGCCAGCGGCTGTGGCGCAGTGTCATCTCTGAGCTGGAGGACGCCGAGCGCATGACGGTCGGGAACTCGGTGCTGACGCTCCAGTTCTGCGTGAACTACGGCGGCCGGGCCGAGATCGCGGATGCCGCCAAGGCCATCGCGCACGAGGTCGCGGCGGGCCGGTTGAAGCCGGACAAGATCGATGAGCGCACCATCAGCCGGTATCTGGACGAGCCGGAGATCCCGGACGTGGATCTCTTCGTGCGCTCGTCGGGAGAGCAGCGGACGTCCAATTTCTTGCTGTGGCAGTCGGCGTATGCCGAGATGGTCTTCCTGAACACACTG
>DASXKI010000162.1:0-15150 GCA_036496945.1 Streptosporangiaceae bacterium
CGTTCGCTGTCATCCGGCTGGCCGACGAGGCAGTCATCGGCTCGACCCGGCTGTTCGACCTGCAGTGGTGGGCCTGGCCTAGAGATCATCCGCGGCACGGTCACGACGGGCCGGACACCTGCGAGATCGGCAACACCTGGCTGACCAGGTCGGCGATCCGGACGGGCGCCAACACCGAGATGAAGCGGCTGATGCTGACGTTCGCCTTCGAGACCTGGGGTGTCCAGAGCGTCTGCTTCCACACCGACGCTCGCAACGAGCGTTCGCGGCGCGCGCTCGGCCGGATCGGCGCGCGTTACGAGGGCATCCTGCGCGCGCACCGACTGGCGGCCGACGACCAGCCGCGGGACTCGGCCCGGTTCTCGGTGACCGCCGTCGACTGGCCAGCAGTGCGGGCCCATCTCGACGAGCTGAGCCGGGACCGGATGCTGGCGGTCTGAGCAGCCGCCACTCGCGTTGCTATGCCCGCTATCTGATCGCCCCGAGCGAGGAGGGCCCGGCATTTGCTACGCTGACTCCCGTTCCAGGGGGCTGTAGCGCAGTCCGGTAGCGCACCTCGTTCGCATCGAGGGGGTCAGGGGTTCAAATCCCCTCAGCTCCACAACGAAATAGCAGGTCAGAGGCAGTGCCAGTAGCAGAGCACCACCGATCAAGATCGCTTGGGAGCCAGCCTGGGATCCAGCCGGACAAGACTCCCCGTGCCTGAGCGGCGCGTCAGAGACGCGGTTTACTACGAACCACATGGGCACGCCGTGCCGCGACAGCGAGTAACACCGACGCTGTTCCGGCCGCTGGCGCGGTGAGATCATGCGTCAAGTTGGCCAATGAGATGCAGCATTAGGCGAATTTAGCGATAATCCGTGGACCGGGGTCTGGGGCTGTCAGATTGTCGCGGGGGAGTCCGAACAGGTAGGAAACGCGTGACGACAGGCATTCCAGCGAATGTCAAAGATGAGTGATTGGCCACGCGCCGCTGCTCTAGTGGGCAGTGGCGCCTTGGCGCTCGCGGTTGCGGTCGGAGGATGCGGTGCGCACGGGGCGGATTTTCCGAATCCACCGCGCACCGCCCCAATTAACTCGCTAGTGCTGGTCAGCGCCAACGGCCGAGTCCTCACTGCGCGAGGCGTAATGGCCTGCGGTCATCGCCCGCTGCTCGTGACGCGGTCCTATACTGATCGCGTAACGTTGACCTGGGTAAACCCTGACACAAGTTGCAACGCGGAAGCCATCTACCCGGTTACGGTCAGCACTTCGTTGCGGACGGCCCTAGGTGGTCGCGCGCTGGTGCAAGCGTCGACAGGTGCGCGGATTCGTTACCGCAAAGCTCTGCAACCCGGATGAGCGCCGCGATCGGATGCCGATTTCGCCCTTAGCGGTTCGCTCTATGCCATCTGTGGGTCCTGCCCGAACGTGACGCGACGGAAGAACTGTCAGATTGACCCGGTAGATTCTGGCCAGCGCCGCCTCCCCAGCCGATTGAACTGGGGCCGTTGGGGCGCAAGCTGACGTGCAGATTGCCTCGGACGACGGACCGCTGGGACGCGAGCGCCCCAGCGGTCCTGTTCCCGATCTGGCAGAGTAACTGCTCGTTACTTCTGGCCGGGCTTGTTGACGACGGCGAACGCGATGCGAGCGACGCTCGCGCCCTGGTACCCCATTCCGCTGATTGTGTAAGTACGCGGGTCAAGGAAGAGCGTCCCGTTCAGCCCGTTTCCCGTTTTGAACGTCAGCCCGATTGCGGGCTGCCCCGCAGCGTCCGTGAGACCGGTCTGGACAGTAACCCCAGGGATCTTCGCCAACGCGCGGAACGCCGCGGCCTGATGTTCCGGCGGTACACCAGCGAGCGCGTTCCACATCACAGTTGTCAAGAAGGAGAACGCTCTGGCGTCGCGGTTCTTGGAGACCCACTGGTCGCGCGGCTGGGCGTCCGCCTTGGCGTAGATGGCGGCAAGCAAGGCCGAGGGGTCGGTCGGTAGCGACGCGAGGAATCCGGCCGCGGCCTCCGGTGTGGCCAGCAGAGCCACGTCCTGGGGGGTTCCCGGATAGACCACGAGCTTGCCATGCTCGAAAGATGCAGTCTCCTGGCCGTCGAACCGGATCCAGCTCTCCATGGTGAATGAGTGGGTCGCTGCGGACTTGATCCCCTTGTCATACACCCACTGGTGCGGCCGAACCGCCAGCGCCGGCCTGGTCGAGGCCACAGCTGCAGCATGGCCGAGCACCTGGGCAGCGCTGACGAGGCGGATCGCTGGGGCCACTAGGTGGCGTCCTGACGGGGCGGGAGGCGCCGGGTGGCTGACGAGGACAGCAGCCGCTGCGAGTGCCCCCACGGCCAGGCCACTGGCGAGGATCATGGCCGGCCTGCGATGAGCGAGCCGACGGTAGCCGGGCCCTGCCTGGCCAGGCAAGCGACGGACTGGCTCCATTGGGCTGGCGGCTGCGCGCAGGCGCTCGCGGCCCACTGCCAATCGATCCTCGGCCGGGTTAGGTGCGTCCGCCCGCATCGCACGGAGCAGATCGAGGTCATTCATCGGGGAACTCCTCACTAATCATGGTTGGGTCTTGACCGCCGAGCGCCTCGCGGAGTTTCTTTCGAGCCCTGTGCAGCCGTGACCGCACTGTCCCGGCCGGGATGTCCAGCGCGACAGCCACTTCCTCATAGCTAAGATCCGCCCAGGCGATGAGCAGCAGCACATGCCGGTCGCCAGTTGACAGATCGGCCAGTGCCGCGGCCAACTGCCGCTGCACCCCGGCAGCGGACACCCGGGCGTCGGCCCGGTCGGCGTAGCTCTCCGCGACCGGGTCAGCCCCCGTTCGGGCGTACGCCTGCAGCATGCGCAGCTCGGCTCGGCGATGCTTCCCGATCACGTTGGCCGCGATCCCGTACAGCCACGGTCTGGCGTCCAGCCTGGCGAGGTCATATCGCTGCCGACGCTGGAAGGCGGCGAGAAACGTCTCGCCGACGACATCATCGGCGAACCCCTGGCCGAGCCTGCGGGTGACGTAGCGGTGGATGTGTGAGGCGTGCCGGTCATACAGGCCGGCGAATGCCTCGGGCTCATGCCAGGACTGCTCAATCAGCGCGGCATCAGCTGCGCGTTCGCGCGTTGGCGCAGTCACATCGGCTCCATTCTCCCAGTGTTGGGCAGCGTGCGGGCGCACGACATTGGTTGTCAGTTATCACCCGCTCGCCTCATTCAGGTTCACGTCCGGTACAGCGCGACTGGCCACGAGCTTCAGGAGTCACGCTCAGCCTGCTTACCGGAAGTGCGGTTCAGGGGCACTTTCGCTCCTGGCGGTCAGCCACCTTCCCGGTCAGAGGCCACGGTCAGCCGCGCAGGCACACGACCGCTGTGCCGTATCTGGCATGATCGGCAGCATGATCGGGCGGATGCACCATGTGGTTCTGGACTGCCCAGACCCCGCTGCCCTGGCCGCGTTCTACTCCGCGCTGCTCGGGCTGCCGGTGACATACCGTGACGATGACTGGGTAGTCGTTGCCGCCAGCGATACGTCCTCTGGCCTGGCATTCCAGCTTGCCCCAGGTAACCAGCCGCCCACCTGGCCCGATGCCGCGACACCGCAGCAATTTCACCTCGACATCATGGTCGAGGACGTTGCAGCCGCGGGCCCGCGAGTGCTGGCGCTTGGGGCGGCAAAGCTCGAAGGCGACAACGTCTATGCCGATCCGGCAGGTCACCCGTTCTGCCTCATCCGACGGCCCCAGTGGGCGCCGCCCATTCCTGACGACGTCTGAACTCAGTCATCGTGCATGGGCGCGTCCAGTGCCGCTGTCACCGTCGTCGAAGCGCAGCGCCGCTGAGCCTGAACATCAAGAGGCTGGCCGCCTCGACTGTACCGAGGCCGACAGGCCCGCATACAGTGCGACGAGAATCGGTCGCAGACTACGCCGACCGGCACGTCGATACCTGGACCGCGCACTCCTCTAGCTGACGCGTCTTCTACGCCTCCTGCACCGGTTCTTCACCGTATCTGCACACCGATGGCATGTGCTGGTGGCGAGGGGAGGTCCGATCATGACGTTCATGCAGATCATCGAGTTCCGCACCACGGACATCGAGGCGGTGCGGCAGGTCGACGACGACTGGCGGCGGGCAACGGAGGGCAAGCGGACCGCGCGCCGCGAACTGCTTGCCCGCGATCGCTCAGACCCCAACCGCTACTTCGCGATCGTGTACTTCGACTCCTACGAGTCGGCCATGGAGAACTCCAGCCTGCCGGAGACCATGGCGGCAGCAGAGCAGTACCGGAAGGCGGCTGACGGCGAGCCCGTGTTCTACGACCTAGATGTCATCGAGGACTGGGCCTGACGCCCGGCCCCGTGATCCCCCGCGATGACAGGCCTGTCGGCGCTCGCCATCTCCGCCCCACTGTCCTACCTGGCAGCTTTCTGGATTCCCGCGCTCGACGCCATCCTGCCGATCCTGCCGAGCGAAACCGTTGTGATCGCCCTCGGCGTCGCCACCGCCGGGAGCGCCGATCCGCGCATCGGAGTCCTGGTCTTGCTCGCGGCCCTCGGCGCCTTCGCTGGTGACAACCTCGCCTACCTGATCGGGCGCCGCTTCAGTTCGGTCGCGCAGCGGCGGTTCTTCGCTGGCGAGCGCGGCGAGCGCCGACGCGACTGGGCCCAGCGCACTCTCGACAGGTTCGGGGCCCGCCTGATCATCATGTGCCGGTTCATCCCCGGCGGCCGCACAGCGGTAACCCTGACCTGCGGGATCATCGGCTACGAACGCAAGCGTTTCGTGATCGCCACCGCGTGTGCCGGCATCATCTGGGCAAGCTATGCCTACTTCCTAGGACGGCTCGGGGGCTCAACCTTCGAGGGCAGGCCGTGGGTCGGCTTCCTGCTGGCGCTCGGCGTCGCGCTCGCGATCAGCGCCCTGGTCGAAGCCCTGCGCAGGATCCGCAGCCGACGTGCACGGCATCGCGCGCCGGCTGTTCTCCACACCGGCGCCACAGCCACTGCACCAGTTCCGCACCGCCAGCGGGTGAACTGACGTTCCTACCGATCAGTAAGGAGGCGACGACAGTGGTCAGCGTCTGGTTCGTCGTCGTGCCGTGGCTGGCCTTCGGCGCGGGACTGACCAGCTTCTTCGTCTGGCTGCGCCGGCCACCGCGCCGATCCAGCTCGCCGCAGCCGCCCCGGGTCCCGTCTAAGCCCGACAGGCCCGGCCCTGAGCAGGAAGGCGAACCCGGTCGACACAAGACGCCGTTGCCATGAGCCCGACCGCGGCCCTGACGATCGCGGTACTTGCAGCCCTGGGTGCGGCGTGCTCCTTCGGCGTCGGGGTGGCCCTCCAGCACCGTCAGGTCCAACGGGAACGGGGTCGTGGTCTGCTGCGGCTCCTCTCACAGCTGGCCCGGCGTCGCCTCTGGCTACAAGGATCATCGGGTTCGGCGATGGCACGGCTGTCCTGGCTCACTGGCAGCCCTGGGCACTGATCGCACTTGGCGGCACAGGGCTGCTGTTGTCGGCTAGCGCATACAAGGCTGGCGCGCTGCGCGCCAGCCTGCCGATCATGGACACCGTCGAGCCGGTCTCGGCCGTGCTCATCGGAACTGTCGTGTTCGGCGAACGGCTCGCCACCTCACCGGCGATGCTCATGGTGCAGATCGCCGCCGCGGCCGGCGCGGTCACCGGCATCGTGGTACTCGCCCGGTCCCCGCTGGCGGCCGTCCCCGGTGCGCAATCGATCAGTCGCCATGGGTCAGCAGATGCCCACCCGAGCTTTCCTGCGACTCGATCACATGTTTGAATACCTGGCATGGCTCAGGGACAACCGGCGATATGGTCGTGTATCCCGCTCCAGTGCCGGCTGCATCATCCCTGGCGGCCGGGCACCGTGACCATCAGCTGGGATCCCTGCGAGTGCGCGGCCGCGCAGGCTGCCCGCGGCGGGCATGTGCGCGTGGCCTGCGGTGCGCCACGCTGCTCGGAGGTGTGGTGCGCGCCGCTCCATAAGCCGATCGGCGTGATCGGCCACCACCGGCCCGGCTACCGCTGACCGGGATGCCGCCTCGCTACCGTTAGGTTCATGGCGACGACCAAGCGTGCTAGCGCATCCAGCCCGGATCCAGGGCCGACGATCTTCGTCCTGTTCGGCGCGACGGGTGACCTGGCCAAGCGGCTCGTGCTGCCCGCGTTGTACCGGCTGGCCATGCAAGGGCTGCTGCCCGACCGATGGCTCCTGGTGGGCAACGGGCGGGGCGATGTCGCGCATGAGGATTTCCGCAAGCACGTCCACGACGTCCTGACCCAGTTCGGGCCCAAGCCGGAGTCACCGTCATGGAACTCTTTTGCTGAGCGGCTGCTCTTCGCCGGCGGCGGGTTCAATAGCGACGACCCCGGAAGCCTGCTTGACGTGCTCGATATGGCACGCAAATCCCTGGGCGGGGACCCGCAGTTCGTGCACTACCTCGCCGTGCCGCCCGTGGCGTTTGGCGAGCTCACCAAGGCGCTCGGCAAGCACGACCTGGCCAGCGGCGCCCGGGTCGTGTACGAGAAGCCGTTCGGCACCTCGCAGCGGGACTTCGGCGCCCTCGACCGCGTCGTCCATTCGGTGCTGACGGAGGATCAGGTCTACCGGATCGACCACTTCCTCGGCAAGGAAGCGACGCAGGATCTGCACGTGCTGCGGTTCGCGAACGAGATTTTCAGCGGCGTCTGGAACCACCGCCACATCGAGTCGATCCAGATCGACGTGATTGAGAAGCTCGGCATCACCGACCGCTCGGTGTTTTACGACGCCACGGGCGCGGTGCTGGACATGCTGATCACGCACCTGTTCCAGGTCGCGGCCGAGGTCGCCATGGAGCCGCCGGCCAGCCTCGGCGCCGCCGACCTTCAGTCAGCCAGGGAGAAGGTCATCAGGTCGTTCCGGCGGCTCGACCCGGCCGAGGTCGTGCTGGGCCAGTTCGCCGGCTACCGCGACGTGCCTGGCGTGGCCGCGAAGTCGCAGCAGAACACCTTCGTCGCCGCGCGGCTGTGGATCGACAATTCCCGCTGGCGGGGGGTCCCGTTCTACCTGAGGACCGGCAAGCGGCTCGCCGAGACGAAGCAGCGGGTCAGCGTGATCCTGCGTAAGCCGGCCGACGGACCGCTAGCCGGCCAGCTGCCCGCCGATCCGGACGTGCTCTCCTTCTCGCTCGGAGGCGAGGGCGAGATCGATCTGACGGTCGTGGCGAAGCGGCCGGGCGCCGGGCTCAGCCTCGACGTCGCTACGGCCGCGATCCCGCTCTCGAAGCTAGAGCACGCTGATCCGCTGCCGGCGTACGTGCGCCTGATCCACGACGTCCTGATCGGCGATCGGTCCCTGTTCACCCGTCCGGATGGTCTGGCCGCCGTGTGGAAGGTCGCCGAGCCGCTGCTGACGAGCCCGCCCAAGGTCGTTTCCTACCAGCCCGGCTCGTGGGGACCCGCGGCGGCACGCGCGCTCGTCGCGCCAGGGCGGTGGCTGCTCGGCCAGTAGGCACCGAGCCCGCGGGCGGCGTTCCTACGGCTCGATCAGGAGCACGGCATAACCGGAGTCCGCTGCGCCGTGATGCGCAATCCGCTTGCCGCGACAACCGAATCCGCACGCTCACGCAGGCCAAATCTACGGCGCGGGACGCGGCCTGCCCGTGAACGGCGGCATAGTCAAGCCGTCGCCGTCCCCGATGCCGCGCCAGCCTGGGCTCCGCTGATCGACTGGTGGTGATTTGCACCCGGGACCACGCGGCAGGGCGATACACGAGCATTGCGGCTTTGGGTTGCACCGTGGTACAACGAGCCGAATGATCGCCGACCCGTCCCCCGTGCAGCCCGCTCAAGCCAGTGGCGAAGCCACAGCGCGGGTAGCTGTCCATGTCACCGGCCTGCGCAAGCACTACGGCGACGTGGCCGCGGTGAGCGACGTGGAGCTCACTATCCGGGCCGGTGAGTTCTTCACCCTGCTGGGGCCGTCCGGGTCGGGTAAGACGAGCCTCCTGCGGCTGATCGCGGGCTTCGAGCGGCCCGACGCCGGCCGGATCGAGCTTGCCGGCCATGACGTCACCGGCACGCCGCCGTACGCGCGCAACGTCAACACCGTGTTCCAGGACTACGCGCTTTTCCCGCATATGAGCGTGGCCGAGAACGTCGAGTACGGCCTCCGGGTACGACGGGTCGACAAGGCTGCGCGGCGGGAGCGCACCGGCCGGGCGCTGGAGATGGTGCGCCTGGCTGGCCTCGGCGCGCGGAAACCAGCGCAGCTGTCCGGCGGCCAGCGCCAGCGCGTCGCCCTGGCGCGCGCCATCGTGAACGAGCCAGAGGTTCTGCTGCTCGACGAGCCGCTCGGCGCTCTGGACCTCAAGCTCCGCCAGGAAATGCAGCTTGAGCTGCTGCGCGTCCAGCGTGAGGTCGGCATCACTTTCGTCTACGTCACTCATGACCAGGAGGAAGCGCTGACGATGAGCGACCGGATCGCCGTGCTCAATCAGGGCCGGATCGAGCAAGTCGGCGAGCCGATCGAGATGTACGAGCGGCCGCGGACGACGTTCGTCGCGGGCTTCATCGGCGTCTCCAATCTCATCGAGCGCGATGGAGCGCTGATCACCGTCCGGCCGGAAAAGATCGTGCTGCTAGACGACGGCGCGTCGGCGCCGGCTGGCAGCCATATCGAGGGCGGCGTCATCCGCGAGGTCAGCTATGCAGGCGTGCTGACCCGCTTCGTCGTTGACCTCGACAGCGGCGGCGAGCTTGTCGTCGCCCGACAGAACACCCGTGCCCCCGCCCACTCGCATGACGGCCGGGGACGACGTGTGCGGATCGCCTGGCGACCTGACCAGGCGGCATCGATTCCGCAAGATACATAACTCAAACCCCGCGCAAGGCGACAAGGGTAGGGCATCGTGACGACATACCGGGCGCACCGAGGTGCGCGCAGACTCGCGGCGGGGCTGGCACTAGCCGGCCTCGCTCTCATCACCGCTGCCTGCGGCAGCTCCGGCAACTCGGCGGGCTCGGGCGGATCCGGGTCCGGCGGCAGTGCCGGGCAGACCGTCCCGACCGCGAGCATGCCGCTGCTCCAGAAGATCGGCAAGGGCGAAGGCAAGCTGAACCTGATCGCGTGGGAGGGTTACCTCCAGCCGCAGTGGGTGAAGCCGTTCGAGCAGCAGACCGGCTGCCAGGTCAACGCCAAGTACGCTGGCAGCTCAGATGAGATGGTCGCGCTCATGAAGAACGGCGGCGGCGGCCAGTACGACATGGTGTCCTCGTCCGGCGACGCTGACCTGCGGATCCTGTATGCGGGCGACGCCCGGCCGGTGAACGTGAACCTGATCCCAAGCTGGAAGGACTTCTTCCCCGCATTCCAGTCCCCGGCGTTCAACACGATCAACGGCGTCCACTACGGCGTCTCGCTCCAGTGGGGCCCGAACGTCCTGATGTATAGCAAGAAGGCCTTCCCGGTCGCGCCGACGTCGTGGAGCGTCGTCTACGACTCCAAGTACAAGGGCCAGGTCACCGTTCCCGACAACCCGATCCAGATCGCGGACGCGGCCCTGTACCTGCAGAAGCATCAGCCCTCGCTCGGGATCACCGATCCCTACGAGCTGACGCAGCCGCAGTTCCAGGCGGCGGTGAGCCTGCTGGCCAAGCAGCGGCCGCTGATCGAGAAGTACTGGGCCCTAGCCTCGGGGGAGATCTTCGACTTCAAGAACGGGAACGCGACCGTGGGCGCTGGCTGGCCCTACCAGGTGAGCGCGCTCAAGGCCGACAAGTTCGGGATCGGCGACACGATCCCGAGCGAGGGCGCCACCGGCTGGGCAGACACGTGGATGCTCGCGGCGAAGGCTCCGGACATCAACTGCGCCTACATGTGGATGCGCTACATCAGCACGCCGCAGGTGCAGGCCGAGCAGGCCGTCAACTACGGCGAGACCCCGGACAACAAGCTTGCGTGCGCGTACATGGACAAGCTCCAGGCTGGCTCCTGTGCGGAGTACCACGCGAACGCCCCGCTCAGCTACTTCCAGTCGATCGCGCTGTGGAAGACGCCGCTGCCGACCTGCGACAACGGCAAGGCCGGGTGCGTGCCGTACTCCGAGTGGGTTTCCGCGTGGAATACCCAGGTCAAATGACCGCGGAGCAGGCAGCGGGGCGGGATGGGATAGGGCTTCGCGTCTCGGCGGCGCTCTGGCGCCGGCCGTGGGCACGAGCCACCATCCTGCTCACGCCGCCGCTCGCCTGGTTCGTCCTCGCGTACCTGGCCGCACTCGTCGTCCTCCTGATCACCGCGTTCTGGCAGATCAATCCCTTCACGACCAACATCGAGCGGGTCTGGAGCTTCGGCAACTTCACCCAGATCCTGACGAGCCAGGCCTACCGGGGCGTCATCCTCCGAACTGTCGGCATGGCGACTGCCGTGACGGTCGTAGACGCGATCGTCGCGTTCCCGTTCGCCTACTACATGGCGCGGATCGCGTCCCGCCGCGGGAGGACAGCGCTGTTCGTCGCGATCCTGCTGCCCCTGTGGGCCAGCTACCTGGCGAAGGTCTACTCCTGGCTGCTGATCTTCACCCGCGGCGGGCTACTGGACTGGAGCCTGCGCCACGTGGGCCTCGGCCAGGTGCACCTGATCTACACGAACTGGGCCGTGTTCACCGTGTTCTGCTACATCTGGCTGCCGTTCATGATCATCCCGGTCTATGCAGCGCTAGAGCGGATCCCGAACTCGCAGCTAGAGGCGTCGCAGGACCTCGGGGCCAGGACGTGGCGCACAACGTGGCGCATCATGATCCCGCTGGCGCTGCCGGGTATCGTGGCAGGCTCCATCTTCACGTTCTCGCTGACGCTCGGTGATTACATCACTCCGCTCCTGGTGGGCGGCACCAGCGCGAACTTCATGGGCAACATCATCTACACCAATATCGGCATCGCGAATAACGTCCCCTTCGCGGCCGCAATGGCCATAGTCCCGATCGTCATCATGGCCGTCTACCTCCTGTGCGCCCGGGCCCTTGGCGCGCTGGAGGCGGTGTAGATGGAGCCGCGCGGCCTGCGCGTAGCGCTGCGCATCTGGGTCGGGATCGTCCTGGCGTTCTTGTTCGTCCCGATCGCGCTCATCGTGCTGTACGCGTTCAACAAGTCGAACATCGAGAGCTGGCCCATCTCGAGCTTCACCCTGCACTGGTTCAGCGTGGCCTGGCACGACTCGCAGGTGCGCAACGCGTTCCTGCTCTCGGCGCGGGTCGCGCTCATCGCCATGGTCCTCGCGGTGATCCTCGGCTCCGCGGTCGCTTACGCGGTCCACCAATTCAGCTTCTTCGGCCGCGAGGCTATCTCCCTCCTGCTGGTACTGCCGCTCGCCCTGCCCGGCATCATCACCGGCATCGCACTGAACTCGCTATTTGCCTTTACCGGCGTCCAGTTCGGCACGCTGACGATCGTGATCGGCCACACGACATTCTGCATCGTCGTCGTGTTCAACAACATGATCGCCAGGCTGCGCCGGGTTCCCGGCTCGCTCGGCGAGGCATCGATGGATCTCGGCGCCCGCGGCTGGCAGACCCTCCGGCTTGTCATGCTGCCCATGCTGGCAACCGCTCTGGTCTCCGGTGCGCTCCTCGCCTTCGCGCTGTCCTTCGACGAGGTAATCGTCACCGTGTTCACCGCCGGTGCGCAGAACACGCTCCCGCTGTGGATCTTCGGCGCGATCAGGCTTGGCCAGCAGCTCCCGGAGGTCAATGTCGTGGTGACGGTGGTGATCACGCTGACCATCATTCCGGTGGTCATCGCGGCCAGGATCGCAGGCGCTGGCGCGATCACCAGGTCAGCGCGAAGCGTGCCCGACACCACATCCGGCCCGGCCTGACGCTATCTACCTGCGCGGGCGTGACGAGCCTCCCCCGCAGCGGCCCGGCGCGATGCTGCCCAGCCGGTGTTAGCGTCGGCAGGGTGCCTGAGTCCGAGCTGGAGACGCGGCGAGCGGCGTTCCCGAACGGTGCGGCCGTGACTGTCGCTCAGCTAGCCGAAGACCCGCATCCCGTGCTCCGCCAGCTGCGCGCGTCTGAGCCGGTGTCGTGGCTGCCGGCGCTCGGCGGCTGGCTGGTCACCCGGGCCGATCTAGCCGAGGCCGTCCTGCGTGACGGGCGCACCTTCACCGTCGACGATCCGCGTTTCACCACGGCCCGTGTCGTCGGTCCCAGCATGCTGTCCCTGGATGGCGAAGAGCACCGGCGGCATCGGGACCCGTTCGCCAGGGCGCTGCGGACCGCGCCGATGCGAGCGCGGCTCGCGGACGCGGCGGGAGCTCACGCGGCCAGACTCGTCGCTGACCTCACCGCGCGTGATGGCGCCGCCGAGTTGCGGCGCGGCCTGGCTGGCCAGCTCGCAGTGGCGGTCATGGCGGAGATGCTCGGCCTGAATGTCGCGTCGGCCCAGCTGCTGGCCTGGTACGACGCGATTGTCGCGGGCGTGTCCGCGCTGGCCGAGGCCGATCAGCCGGCTGTCGACGCCGATGGTGCAGGAACCGCAGTGCTGCCAGCAACTCCAGTGCCGTCAGGAACCACAGTGCCGCCAGGAACCACAGTGCCGCCAGGAACCACAGTGCCGCCAGGAACCGCAGCGCCGCCAGCAGCAGTGCCGCCAGCAGCCGCTGCCGCCTTCGCCGGTCTCAGCGCGTGCGTCCAGACGGCGCTCGCCCGTCAGGAGGCGCAGTCGGTGCTGACGGCAGCGGCCGGCGAGCTCAGCGTCACCGAGATCGTGTCCAATGCGGCGGTGCTGCTGTTCGGCGGCATCGAGACCACCGAGGGCATGATCTGCAACGCCATCTGGTACCTGCTCGGTGACCAGGCGGCGCTCGCCCAGGTGCTAGCCGACCGCAGCCTGACGGAAGCCGCTGTCGAAGAAGCGCTCCGGCTTGAGCCCGCGGCCGCCGTCGTGGACAGGTACGCGACAGCCGACGTCAGGCTCGGCGCGGCGCCGGTCCGGAGCGGCGACCTCGTAACGGTCTCGCTCGCCGGCGCCAACCGGGATCCGGCCGCGTTCGCCGATCCGGACCGCTTCGATCTGCGCCGCGCGAACGCCCGGCAGCACCTGGCCTTCGCCGTCGGCCCGCACTTCTGCGTGGGCGCGCAGCTGGCCAGGCTGGAGGCGAATGCGGCACTGGCCGCGCTGCTCGACCAGCTTCCCGGCATCAGGCTCGACCCCGCTCGGCCGAGCGCGCCGTACGGGCTGGTGTTCCGCAAGCCGCCGTCGCTGCACGTGCGCTGGCACGCGTAGGACTCCTGGCGAGCCAAGCGGACCGGCTCGACCGATGGCCGTCCTGAATGTGGAGAGGCCTGCGGGCGGCGCGGGAAACCGCCAGAGGCCTACCCTGCGGGCAGAATCAGCCAGGGAGGCTGCGGTGGAGGATGCGTGCATGAGCTGACGGTCGTGGAGATCTGCGCGGGCGCTGGCGGCCAGGCGCTTGGCCTTGAGCAGGCCGGCTTCACCCACGCCGCAGCGGTCGAGCTCGACCCGGACGCGTGCGAGACGCTGCGCCGCAACCGTGGCGACGACTGGAAGATCATCGAAGACGACGTCGCCAACCTCGACGGTCACGCTTTCACCGGGATCGACCTGGTCGCGGGCGGCGTGCCGTGCCCGCCGTTCTCGATCGCCGGCAAGCAGCTCGGCCGCGACGACGAGCGCGACCTCTTCCCGGAAGCCCTGCGGCTGGTCGCCGAGATCAGGCCCCGCGCCGTGCTGCTGGAAAACGTTCGTGGACTGGGAACGGGGAAGTTTGCCGCTTATCGCGCCCACATGCTCGGGCAGCTTACGGAACTCGGATACCAGGCCTGGTGGCAGCTGATCAATGCCAGCGAGCACGGCGTGCCGCAGCTACGGCCGCGGTTCGTGCTGGTCGCCGTCGCTGACCCCTGGGCAGCCGCCTTCCGCTGGCCTCGCCCGCTGCCGGGGCCGCCGCCGACGGTCGGCGCGACGCTCGCCGATCTGATGGGCTCGGCAGGCTGGCCGGGCGCGGCCGGCTGGGCGGCCCGCGCTGACCGGATCGCACCCACGATCGTCGGCGGCAGCAAAAAACACGGCGGCCCGGATCTCGGCCCCACCAGGGCCCGCATGTCCTGGCGCGCCCTAGACGTCGACGGCCTCGGCGTCGCCGACAGCCCGCCGGGGCCTGGCTTCCCGCCTGACCAGCTGCCGAAGCTGACGGTCCGGATGGTAGCCAGGCTCCAGGGCTTCCCTGACGCCTGGCAGTTCAGCGGCCGCAAGACGGCCGCCTATCGCCAGGTCGGCAACGCCTTCCCGCCGCCCGTCGCGCGGGCGCTCGGCGTGGCCATCGCGGCCGCCCTCAACTCGGCCAGCTGATCTCGAGCCTCAGCCGAGCCCAGACCACAGGTACCGTACGCCGATGGCGACGACCAGGACGCCCATGATCCGGCGGATCGCGCTATCGGGCAGCCGGGACTGGATGCGGGCGCCGGTGTAGGCGCCTGCCAGGCCGCCAAGGCCCAGGGCAATACCGGTGGGCCAGTCCGGCGCTACCGACCCCTGCTCGTGCACCGCCAGGATCACGAAGGTCACGACTCCCGCCACGGAGGTCACGAACGTGGACGCCAGCGCGGCCGGCGCGACATCGAACGCCGGACGGCCGGCTGCGATCAGGATCGGCGCCAGGATCGAGCCGCCGCCGATGCCGTAGATGCCGCCGATGCAGCCGACGACCGCTGCCAGCGCGACCAGGACCGGCGTCGGGATGGTTCGCGCCGGAGGCGCGGGCCCCCCAGATCCGGGCTCGGCGGACAGGCTGCCCGTCACCGCGGCAAGGGGCGGCGGCCGGCTGACAGCCAGCCACGCGCCGAGCGGGATGAGCACCGCGGCGATCACGAGATCGAACGCCATGGCGCCGGGCAGCAACTCGACTCGGATGATCGACCCCGCGACGACTCCGGGCAGCGTGCCGCTCGCGAGAATGACCGCGAGCCGCCCGCCGGTCTGGCCCTGGCGCCGATACCGGTACAGGGCTCCGGGCGTCGCGACGACGTTGTAGAGCAGGTTCGTCGGAGTGACGGCCGGACTTGGGGTGCCGAGCACGCCGACCTGGAACGGCAGCAGCAGCACCGCACCCGAGATGCCGGCCGGGGTGGCGAGCGTCGCGACCGCGAACG
>DASXKI010000163.1:0-10658 GCA_036496945.1 Streptosporangiaceae bacterium
TTCGTCGACCGGCTCCGGTCGCTGCCTATTCCACGCGCGGCGGTGCTGATCGGGCGTAGTCTCGCCGACACTGCCCTGCTCGTCTGGGGGCTCGCGATTGCCACGGTCTTCGGATTCGCCGTCGGGTTCCGGCTGCATGGCTCGGTTTCCGGAGCCCTAGCCGCGTTCGGGTTGTGCGTGCTGTTCGGCTTTGCCTTTGAATGGATCTTCATCGTGATCGGCCTGGTGAGCGGCAATGCGCAAGCGGCCCAGCAGATGGGCCTGGTTATAACCCCGCTGGTATTCCTGTCCAGCGCCTACGTGCCGGTCGCGAGCATGCCGGACGGGGTCAGGCAGTTCAGCCAATTCCAGCCGGTGACCTCGATGGTCGACGCGGTGCGCGGCCTCACCACGGGACCGCAAGGCCAAGCGCTGCTCGCGCACAGCACCGGCTACTACGTTGGGCTGTCGCTGATCTGGGCGGCGGCGATCTTCGTCGCGTTCGGGTTCCTGGCCGTCCTGCGCTTCGCACGGCGCTGAGCTGATCTACCAGCACCCGAACCGGGTGCACGTGTCCGTCAACAATGTAACCGCAAAAGGCACGGAGATCACCTTGGACGCTCGTCTCAATTGCCCGGGCACCACCATCGCGGCGAGCTTCGGGAAGTACCTCAACTCGGCGGGCCAGGCCGTGACCGATTCGAGCCTGCCGGCCGCGACGCAGGCGCTGGTGAAGATCCGGGCCAGCCAGATCAACTGCTGCGCCGCCTGCACCGACGCGCACACCAAGGACGCCGAGCACGCGGGGGGAAACCTCGGTCCGGCTCAACCTGGTCGCGGTGTGGCGGGAGGCGACAGTCTTCACCGACGCTGAGCGGGCCGCCCTGGAACTCACCGAGCAGGGCACCCGCATCGCCGACGCCGCCGGCGGCGTCACCGACCAGGCCTGGGCGAACGCCGCCAGGCACAACGACGACGACCAGCTCGCCGCGCTGGTGTCGCTCATCGCCGTCATCAACGCCTACAACCGCCTCAACGTCATCCTCCGATGGCCTGGAGGGGACTACCAGCCCGGCCAGTGGGAATAACGGCACCGGAACGGCCACCCTCGCCAGCGGCGCGAGGACCGTTCCTCGTCTCGAAGGTCACCACCGGTGACAAAGAACACGATCGCGGGGAGGCCCCGACCGCGTGCCGGCCGTCCCTCATCGCCCCCATGGAAACCAAGTTCCGCCATGAGGAGATGACTCGGACGCGCAGATCACCAGCGCCGGGTGGTGGCCGGTCACCTGGTGCCAGTGGTCGGCGAACGCAATGACCTCGCGGTTCTGGCTGGCCTTGGACACATCGGCGTTGGCATAGAGCAAGGTGTGGGTGTCGGCGTCTTCGGCGAAGAAGGTAAGCACCGAGCGGGTGCGCTGGGAGCGGCGGGGCACGCAGCGCTTTGCCAGCACCGGTGTCAGTTTGCAGGCGAGACTGATCACCGCGCCACGCCGTAGCACCCGGAAAGAAGCGCACCGGTCAAGCTGCCCCCGGCAGCGGACACGCGCAGCAACATCGACCCGGTACTCAAGGTGACCGTATGATCACACATCCCGGTTTACTTTGAAGGCCCGGTTTCCCGGGAACGCGGCCGTCGGCATCTCGCACAGCCATGGCTGGCTTACCATTCCACGAATCTCATGTCAAAGGCACCGTAGCGCTCGCCGCGCACTCCCGGCTGCTGTGCCGAGGCGTTGAGGTCGGCGCGTCCTCGTCGAGCCGATCCGGCCTATCCCATCCGGCTCGTGAACTGGTTCATGTCGAAATAGTCCCGCCAGGCGCTGATCTTGCCGCCGGTGATCTCGAAGGTGCCCATGACCGGCAGCTCGAACGACTTGTCGGGGAACTTGAAGACGTCCACACGCTCCGTCATCACAACCGGACCATTGGCCGCGATGTTGATGACGCGGAAATCGATGCCCTCGATACCTGGCGGGCCAGGGCGCAGGAATGAAGCGATCGTGTTGGCGATGTCCTCCCTGCCGGTGACCGGCGCCTGCGGGATGTTGTGGTAAATGGCGTCCTTGGTGAAGAATGCGGCCAGCTCGACTGCTCCCATGTTGTCGGACCACGCGGCGCAAAACCTGCGCACCACCTCGATCGGGCTTTCCATCTGGCACTCCTGTGTTCGAGCTTCGGCGAAGGACAGGGTGTGCAGCTTCTCGGCGAGCGCCGGAGAAGTGCCCAGGCTCGAAATTTTAATAGTTCGCAGAACGCTCGGAGAGCGCCCGGTCTTCACGATGTGACTAGGGCGAAATCGTGCAGCTTCAATCGAGGACGATGGCTGAGTCTGGCGTCACCGTAACCGCCGGGTGGCCGAGGGCGCCGATGAGGTCGCTGCCTCACTCACCTCGTCGATGTCGCCGAGAACGATGCGGGTTCCGCGGTCCCGCTCGGCGGGCTGGGCACGGCCTGGGCCGGTCGATGCTGACCAGCTGCCGCGAGCAGCCCGGTCATCAATAGGCGCAGGTGCTGGTGTAGCCGGGTGTGGTTGTGTCGGATCCTCGCGATCTGAGGTTCGTTGAGCGCCTCCAGCACGACCGAATTCTGAGCGCCTGCGCGCTGACGGTCAGGGCTGATTACGGGCGCGTTGGGTGCTGACCGGCCTTCCAGGCGCTGTATCGGCTGGAACAGCAGACCGCGCAGGGATGGTAGCCCGCGGCGAGGGCAGCGGACTCGTCGGCGAAGAAGACCCGGTGCCGCGCGTAGCCGCCGCGGGTGATGGCGCGCAGCGCTGAGGGGCAGTCGAGGCGGCCGTAGATTCTGGCCGGCTTGTAGCCGCCCCACTGCCCTTCGGCTTCGGAGGTGTACGGCCGTTCGTCCGCACCGGTCAGCGTGTAGCTCATGGCGCGTCGTGGAAGACGAGGCCGAGGGAGTGGCGCACACCTGAGCGGATGACCGACACGCCGTGCCGTACCGGGGCTGCTGACCAGCCGCGTGCGGAGCGGACGGGGCGGTCCCTGGTTGTGAACAGGTAGCCGTGGCACTGCGGGATGAGAGTGGCGGTGCCGCGGGACTGAGCCCGCGGGCGCTGCTCCATGAGGAGGAACTCTCCGCCGGCGTGGTCGGCGCCGGGCTCGTTCAGGTTGATCACGACCTGCAGCGGGAAGACCAGGTCGCCGTAAAGGTCGCGGTGCAGGGCATTCCAGTCGCCTGCCTGGTATCGGAGCAGGATCGCGGTGGGCTTGGCCTGCCCGGCGTCGTGGCACGTCCGCAGCCACTCGTCGAGCGTGTCAGGCCACCGGGCAGACCAGCCGAGCTTGGCCGCCCAATCACGCGCGATCGGCAGCAGGTGCGGGTACAGCGCCTGCTTCAGCTGCTCGATGGGCTCGGGGTAGGGGGCCTTGAAGTACCGGTACTGACCCTCGCCGAAACGGTGCCGCCCCATGTCGACCGTGCTGCGAAAGTACCCGGCCTGCCTGTAGAGACCCCGGATCCTCGCTGCCTCTTGAGGGGTGAGCAGCGGCGGCAGCAGCGCGCCGCCAAGGGAGTTAACCTCCGCGGTGATCGCTTCCCAATCGGCCGACTCCACGCGCTGCCGCCACGGGTCCGTGCGCCTGGCGCTGCCGCTCATGCCGATGCCTCCAGGCGCAGGAGCACTATCTTCGCGGCCGGGCCGCCGACGTAGCCTCCGGGCGTCCCGTCGGCCTTGAGCACCCGGTGGCAGGGCACCACCACCGGCAGCGGGTTGGTGGCGCAGGCGGAGCCAACTGCCCGGACCGCCTTCGGGTTCCCGACGATCTCGGCGACCTGGCCGTACGTGCGGGTCTGTCCGTACCCGATCTCGGGAAGATGCCGCTGCACCAGCTGCCGGAAACCACTGGACAGCGACAGGTCCAGCGGCAGGTCGAACACCTGGCGCTTCATCGAGAAGTATTCATCAAGCTCACGCGCCGCCTTGTCCAGCCGCTTCGGGGCCCGCAGCACGCGTGGGCTGACCTGCCGCGCCAGGCTCTCGAGCACGCGGTCGTGGTCCTCAACGCCATAAGCGACGCGCACCAGGCCCTTCGGTGTCGCAGCCAGCAGCAGCGGGCCCACCGGCGAGTCGACTGTCATGTAGGCGACGTCGAGCAGGCCTTCAGATTCCGCCGCAAGCCCGAGCCTGTCCCTGAGCCGCGACAGCGAGCCAGCATCCGAGGGTGAAGCGAAGAAATCGGGTGAGACGTTCATGATGGCGCTCCTTCCGTGCCCGCGCCGGGGTAGTTCTTCCGCAGGTTCTTGACGCCATCTGCCGCGGCCCTGCGCGCCGCATCGCTACTCCCGCCGAGGATTCCCGCGATCTCGGCATATGCCAGGCCGGCGACGTAGTGATACGCCACCGCCAGGCGCTGCTTCTCCGGCAGCGCCGCGACCGCCTCCCACAGGTCACCGTCCCCCGCGCCCGGAACGCCGAGCGCGGTCGGCGCCTCGGGTACGTCACCGACCGGGGCCGGCTGCCGTTTGCGGGCCCTGAGCACGTCGATGGCCTTGCGGTGCGCGATGGTGACCAGCCACGCCTCGGCGTTGGCGTCCTCCGGCAGGCCGGGGTAGGCACGCATCGCCGCTAGGAACGTCTCCGACCACGCGTCCTCGGCGTCGTGGACGCCGAGGACCACCCGGCAGACCCGCAGCACCGTCCCGCCGTGCTCCTCTACGATCCGCTCAAACGGCTGCTTCATGCAGCCCGCCCCTTGGCCATTGGCAGCTCCCTTCACATTAGGCAGACGCCGCGGGCAAGCCAAACGTGAGACGGCGCGGCCGCCCGCCCGCGGCCGGTCTCGCCGTCCTTCCGCACGACGGCATCATCTGGGACTCGGCATTAGCGGAAAACCCAGACTGCCCGGACTGACCGGCCGCCGCCGATGCAGCATCACGACCGTCGTGCACCTGCGTCGCCACCCGGTCACACTCATCGACGCGACCGTGCCTAATTACTTCGCGCGCAAAGTCATCAGACCACACACAAGATCGGTCGTCGGATTCAAGCTGACGTGTCGTTCAGGGGTGCTCGTTTCCTCCGGCGTCCCGCGCCGCCCGGCCGGCGCGGCAGGTTGCACGCTGGCCAGGGATGCGGCGGCCGGGTTCGCAACCGTCGCCCGTGCGGCGCCAGACATGACCGCGATCCAGAAGCGGGCCGGGCGGCCGAGATAGTAAGAGACAGCAGGCATGGCTGTTCCACCTTCGTGAGACGTCGAGGGATAGCTGGGGCCACGAATCACGAACCGGCTTGTGCAGCCCCGCACCCTGCAGACGCTCGGGGTATCGCGAACGTGAGGTGGCCCGCTGTTATTTTATCGGCCAGATGCTCCGGGGTGCCCAGCGTCGTGACCCCAGCTCGCAGGGCTTGCGATCTCACGTTCGCCGTGCGCGCCGCGTCTGCCTGACGTGAGTGAGAGTAAGACCGGCGGCGGAAGGAAACAGTCGATGACAGGGAGAGCAGGCCACACCCGTGCCGTTGTGCACACGGTGCTCGCGACAAGCCTAGGAGAGCTGACAGTCGTGCGGGAGGAAGCGGCCGTGACCGGGTTGTACTTTCCGCGGCACTGGCCTAGGCCCGACCGGACCGCGTTCGGCCCCCGCAGCGACGAGGGACTCGACGAGGTCGCGCGTCAGCTCGGCGAGTACCTCGAAGGGGACCGGACCGAGTTCGACCTTCCTCTGAAGGTCAGGGGCAGCGAATTCGACCGCCGGGTCTGGGACCTGATCGGCGGCGTGCCCTACGGGCAGACCACCACCTACGGCAAGCTCGCGCACAGCCTAGGGGCAGGCACGGACCCGCGGGACGTCGGCGCGGCAGTGGGCCGCAACCCGGTTTGCGTCATCATCCCCTGCCACCGGGTAGTCGGCGCCACCGGCAGGCTCACTGGCTACGCCGGCGGCTTAGACCGCAAGCGGGCATTGCTCGAGATCGAGCGGGCCGACGCGCGCGGACTCAGATTCGGACCGCCCGCGCGAGTCGTCGATCATGAGGGATGCATAAGTAGGAGCATGACGACCGGCAACTCGCCGGGATCCTCGCCCAGGATCAATGTGAAAGCCAATCTTGCGGCTGATCAGGCAGCCATTCGACCATCACGATGGTTGCATCATCGACGAGGCGACCGTGCTGGTAGTCGCTGATGGCGTGGTGCAGTCGCCTGATCGTCTCGTTAGCTGGTATGCCCGACTGGCTGTGCCGGATGATGAAGTCGCTCAGCCTTTCCACTCCGAAGGGAGTGCCGTCGGCTGCACGACCTTCGACCACACCGTCTGTGTAGAGCAGTATGCGATCCTGGGGCTCAAGCCGTTCTGTGTGCTCGGGCGGACGGTGTCCCCCGTTCCCGGCATTGTCAGGCCCTTCGACATGGCGGGGGTCATCGATGCCGGTTAGGCCGAGCGGCAGTCTCATTCGCCTGTCGAGTTCCTTGACTACCTTATTTCCCCGGATAAGCAACGGAGGCGGGTGCCCACAGGGAATCCAGGTAAATAGCCCCGAAACGACGTTCAAGTGACACAGCAGCGCGGTAACGAACCGGTTGCCGCCGAACTGGGCGGATACGGCGTGGTCCGCGTGCGAGACGACCTCGGCCAGGGTGCCGCCCGAGCGACGGGTGCTGCGACACGAAGCCATGGCCACGCTTGCTAGCAGGCCGGAAGCTAGGTCGTGCCCAGTGCCATCGAATATTGACACGTACAGGTCGTCGCCGATCACTGAGTAATCGAAGGCATCGCCACCGACCGCGTACGCGGGCTCCAGCGTCGCCGCGACCAGGACTCTGTCGGTCGCGAAGGTCCGCGGCGGGAGGAACGCCCAGACCAGCTCAGCCTGCAATGCCATCTCTTGCGTTCTGCGCGTTTGGGCGTAGGTATCGCTATAGCCAGCTTTGCTGACGATCATGAGCCCGGCCAGTGAGGCCAGAGCTATGTAGCCATCCAGCATCTCGTCGCTATCGTCAGCGACCAGCATCTCCATGACGCCGAGCCGTTCTGTTCCGTCCACTACCGGAATCCAAAGTCGGCGATAGCCCTCCGCGTCATCGCTTGAAGCACTGCGCTGGATGCGAATCGAGGTGTAGGCGCGGCCGGCGACTGTCGTATTGATGGCGTAAGAGGCAGCTGACGATGTCGCCACTCCCCCCGGCATGGCCCCGAGGTGACGCTGCTGGAGGTCTGACAGGTAGATGCGCACGCCGAGAACACCGATAGGCGCGGCGGCCTCGGCGATTGCATCGCCTACCATGCCTGGCTCAAGCAGATGCGACCTCGACAGCAGGCCGGTGAGAACTTCACCCACCGTGGCCGCCCGACTGGCATGCTCGCTCATTGCAGCCCGATCGTTGCGGAGAACTCCTTACTACCTGTACTACCTGTCCTCCTCACGCGGCTCGCGGCGCGCTCAGCTCCAGCTGGACGAGTCCGTCGGCTGTGCTCATCCGGAGCTCCTCGAGCGTCTGGGATTGCGAGCGTGCCCGCTCGATCAGGTGGTCCAGCTGTCCGGTGTCGAGTCGCTGGTCCCGTTCCGCGAGCTTGCGCAGCGTACGCCAGCCAGCCGCCTTGCCTTCCACGCCCAGACGCATCAATTCGACCTCCTCAAGCAGGCTCAGCGGCGACCGCGCCGCCATGCGGCCGTTCAGCTTGAGCCGGGCCGCCTTCTCGCTGAGCCACGCCAGCCCGGCCTTGTACTGGCGGACGGTGACACCGAGCGCTGTCATCATCTCGATCAGCTCGGCCCTGTCCTGGGTCACCTCGCGCGCCAGCCGGGCTAGGACGACGCCGGCTGGCGTGCCTCCTCGCGAGGCTGCCGCACGGCGGGCAAGCTCGGTGCCGGCCGTCGCCCCGGCAAAGTGATCATTCAGGTAGATCCCGAGCAGCCTAGGTCCGGCTGCCTCACTGTGCTGGTATCCGCCCACTGCTCAGCTCCTCTATCTCCGCTGGCTCCATGTGCGTCGGCTGGCCCGCCCAGGGCACGACCGAGCGACCCGCGGCGCCAGCCGCGGTAACCCCGCATGTCATGCCCAGCAGTTCGCAAGGGATGCGGCCGCCCCAGGCGCTCGTTACCTCCCCGGTGATGTGGCTGCCGACGTGCCTTTGCCGGGCCGTGGTGCTTGCGTTGCACTCATGGTCACTGATGCTTTTGGGGGTTGTTTGCACCGGAGGGAACGGGGTAGCCCGCTGGGGGAACGCCGCACTGAAGTCGGGGGCCGGCGGAGTGCCTGGTCGACAGGCCTGTTCGTCATCTAGCGCGCCCTCGCGTCATGGGGGGATGCGATGAATACCGGAGCGCGCCTGGGCCTTACCGTCGCGGCAGGGTACCTACTGGGCAGATTTCACAAGATGAAGTGGGCGCTAGCCGTCGCGGCCATAGCTAGCCGCGGTCGGCTGCCCAGCGGCCCAAGCGGCCTGCTGCAGCAGGGCGTGAAGGCCCTTAGCTCTTCCCCTGAGCTCGCTGAGCTGACCGACGAGATGAAGGGTCGTCTCGTCGACGCCGGCAAGGCAGCCGCGGTCGCCGCTGTCAGCAGCAAGATCAATTCATTGACCGACGGGCTGCGTGAGCGGAGCGACGCGATGCGGGCCGCAAGCGCAGGCGGCGATGGCCGTGCGGAAGAAGAAGACACAGAAGAAGACGTCGAGGACGAGCGCCATCGCGACGAGGACCGCGCTGCTGATTCCGGCCGGAAACGCCAGCCGGACGAAGATGATGACAGCCGGGTCCCGGTGCAGCGGCGGCCGGGCTCACGCGGCAAACCGGAACGCGCTCACGCCGGCCGGCAGTCGCGGGGCCGGGAAGACACCGCCGGCCAGGGCCGGGCCAGTCATCCGTCCCGGCATAGCGGTGACGGCGACCGTGCGCGCAGCGGTGCCGGCGTAAGTCAGCGCCAGGACGACAGACGAGCTCGTCCGCGATCCTCGGCATCCCGGACGGGAGGTGACAGCGAATGAGTGAACAGACAGCGCAGTCGGCGCGCGGCGGCCTGCTGCAGAGCCTCATGGACGAACTGCCGACAAACCAGCTGAAAGAGGAACTCGGGTCGTTCCTCGGGGTACTGGCACAGCGCGCGACCGACAAGCTCACTGACTACGCCGAAAACGGGGGCCCGACTGCTAAGGCCCTGAAGGAAGGTGCACCGGACCTTATCCAGGGCAAGCCGCTGCGCGGGCTGGCGAAGGCGGGCCTCGGCGGCGTGACCGGCATGATCAGCAAGTCCCTTGGCAGCGACGGCGGGAAAGGCGGCGGGAAGGGTGGCGGGAAGGGTCTCAAGGTGACCAACATCGTCGAGTACATCGACATAGGTGCGCCGCTTGATCTGACCTACAACGTCTGGACGCAGTTCCAGGACTTCCCGACCTTCATGAAGAAAGTCGAGACCGTCAGCCAGGAGGAGGAAGCCAAGCTCAACTGGAAAGCGCAAGTCTTCCTGTCGCACCGGAGCTGGCGCTCGACGATCACCGAGCAGATTCCGGACAACCGGATCGTCTGGAAGTCCGAAGGAGACAAGGGCTACGTCGACGGTGTCGTCACTTTCCACGCACTCGGCCACCCGGAATTTACCCGGATCCTGGTCGTCCTCGAATACCACCCAGGGGGCGTGTTCGAGAGCATCGGCAATCTCTGGCGAGCGCAGGGCCGGCGAGTCCGACTGGAGCTCAAGCACTTCCGGCGTCATGTGATGACGCAGGTGCTGACGAACCCGGACGAGGTCACCGGCTGGCGGGGAGAGATCAGCGACGGCGAAGTCGTCAGCGACGGCGACGGCGGAGAGCAAGAGGCCAGGGACCAAGAGGACCGGGACCGAAGGACCCGCGGTCAGGACACAGGCGCTGGCGAGGAAGACCGGGACTACGACGAAGACCGGGTCGACGAGGACGAGGCGGAGGACGAAGACCGGGTCGACGAGGACGAGGACGAGGACGAGGACCGGGTCTACGACGAAGACCGGGCCGACGAAGGCGAGGACTACGAAGGCGAGGACTACGAGGAAGACCGGGAACCGCAAGGGACGCGCCGCAGTGGTCGCGACCGTGGCGGAAATGGCAGATCGTCGCGCGGCCGCAAGCCGGTCGAGGCTGGAGCCAGACGATGACGAGTACTACCACGACCACGCGGCGACGCGGGGGCTACCTCGAGAGGCCGACTCCGAGCGGGCTCGCCGAAGTCGTCGACCTCATCCTCGACAAGGGACTCGTCATCGATATCTACGTACGGGTAGCCCTAGTCGGAATCGAACTACTCACCATCGATGCGCGGATTGTCGTCGCGAGCGTCGACACGTACCTGCGGTTCGCCGAAGCTGTCAACCGCCTCGATCTGACCGAGAACGGGCCGAAGGGGTTGCCGGATCTCCTGGGCAGTATCACCGAGAGCGGCACACGGCACAAGACACGGGGGGCACTTGCAGGAGTCAGGGAGACCGCTCGGGAGGTGGTCGGTCGGCGCGACTCGGAGGACAATGGCGCCGACCAGCGCCCCGCGCGTGCGCGCCGCCGGGAGGACGACGAATGAGCGCGGGCCGGCTGGCCGCGCAAGGGGAGACGACTAGCCGCCTGTCGGCACGGCGCCCGGGTGTCGCCGCCGAACCGGTCTACCTGTATGGCATCGTTCCCGCGGGGGTGCCAGTACCGGATGGCTTGCATGGTATCGGCGACGCTCAAGTCGGTGTCGTCACGCATGAACCCGTCGC